>DASXNO010000082.1:0-46697 GCA_036495025.1 Actinomycetota bacterium
CTGGCCTTGGTGTCGGCGAGGTGCAGGTGGCACTCGGCCCGCAAGCTCCTCCCCGACACGAGGAGGGCCTCCTCTCCTGCGACCACGGCGAAGGGATGGATGATGCCGGGGTCCACCCCGGCGACGACGGCGGGGTCCAGGCCGTGGTGCTCGGGGCTCAGGGCTGCGGTGACGTCGACGTAGAGCCGCCCCGCCTCACTGAGCAGGGTCACGGAGCGGATGGTCTCCGCTGCGTAGGGGACCTCACGACCCAGGCGCACCACCAGCGGGGGGCACCCACGCGCCACCGGGAGGCGCAGCCGGTCGCCGTCGATGCGGAACGTCCCGTGGTACCAACGCGGCGCAATGAGGGCCTTCTTGCGGCGGGGGAAGCCGGCGCGCTGGCCGGCCTTCTTTCTCCTTGCCGCCTCGAACCACTCGGTGGAGTAATGCCGCAGGACCGAGCGGGCAGCGACGGAGTCGAGCTCCCCGAAGCCCATCCCGGCGATCTCCCGGCACAGCGCCTGGTAGGTCACCACCGGCGGGAGCTTCCACTCCCGGAGCTGGCGGTTGCAGTCGAGCACGAGGGCGCGGACGTCGCCGGCCGAGCGCAGCAGGCCGTAGAGCCGGCGGCGCTGGGGCTTGGTGGCACGGACGGCGATCCGGGCGCTTCGGTGCAGGGTGGCTCCCATGGCCACCCATGGTATGGATGACCACCGACAGAATCGAACGCATGTTTGTCACCTCTGCCAAGATTCTTCAGAAAGTTCCTGGCTTCGGGGTCAGTTGCGAACAGCGCAAACGTTTTTGGTCACGGCACTAGCCTCCAGCATGCGTCTTGTGGTCCAGCGGGTGTCCTGCGCTGCCGTGACGGTGGCGGGGGAGCGGATCGCCGGCATCGGCGCCGGTCTCCTCGTCCTGGCGGGCGTGGGCAGGGACGACAGCGACGAGACGGCCCGCCGGCTGGCTGCCAAGGTTGCGGGCCTGCGGATCTTCGGTGACGACGACCACCGGATGAACCGCTCGGTCACGGACGTCGGGGGCGAGGTGCTGGTCGTCTCGCAGTTCACGCTCTATGCCGACACGAGGAAGGGGTACCGGCCCTCCTTCGTCGAGGCTGCCCGCCCCGAGGTCGCCGTCGGGGTCCTCGAGGCGTTCATCCAAGGCCTGCGGTCCGCGGGGCTGGCCGTCGCCGAGGGCCGCTTCGGGGCGCACATGGAGGTCAGCCTGGTGAACGACGGCCCGGTCACGATCCTGCTCGAGGGCTGACCTACTTGGCCTCCCTGGCCTCGGCGATGATCTTCTCGGCGAGGTGGGCCGGGACCTCCTCGTAGTGCGAGTGCTCCATCCGGAACGTTCCCTGGCCGCCGGTCATGGACCGCAGGTCGATCGCATAGCGGGCCACCTCGGCCATGGGGACCTTGGCCCTGACGATCTGGTGGCCGCCGACCGCCTCGGTCCCCTGGATCCGGCCCCGCTTCGAGTTGAGGTCGCCCATGATGTCGCCGAGGTAGGCGTCGGGGACCACGACCTCCAGGTCCATGATGGGCTCGAGCAGCACGACCCCGGCTGCCTGGGCCGCCTCCTTGAAGCCATGGCCGCCGGCGAGCTGGAAGGCGATGTCCGAGGAGTCCACCGGGTGGAACTTGCCGTCGAAGAGCGTCACCCGAACATCGACGACCGGGTACCCGGCGATGACGCCCTCGGTGAGCTGGCGCTCGACGCCCTTCTGGACCGAAGGGATGAACTGGTTCGGCACGACGCCGCCGACGATCTTGTCGACGAACTCGAAGCCGGCCCCCCGCTCGGTGGGCTCGACGTCGACGTGGGCGATGGCGTACTGGCCGTGCCCGCCCGTCTGCTTGACGTGGCGGCCCATCGCATGGGCCTTGCCGTGGACGGTCTCCCGGTAGGCGATCCGCAGGGGGATCTCGGCGACGTCGACACCGAACTTGCGGTGGAGCCGCTCGAGCGTGACCTCGAGGTGCGCCTCGCCGGTGCCCCAGAGCAGCGTCTGGTGGGTCTCGGCGTTGCGCTCGACCGAGAGGGCGGGGTCCTCCTCCTGCAGCCGGGCGAGGCCGGTCATCAGCTTGTCCTCGTCGCCTTTGGTCTTCGGCGCGATCGCCTTGGCGAGCGCCCGCTCCGGGGCATCGAGGCCCGGGTAGACGATGGGAGCGGCCTTGTCGGCGATCGTGTCGCCGCTGTGGGTGTGGGCGAGCTTGGCCACCGCAGCGATGTCGCCGGCGACCACCTCGGTCATGGGCACCTGGGTCTTGCCCCGGAGGGCAAAGATCTGGCCAACCCGCTCGTCGCTGCCCTGGGTGGCGTTGTAGAGGGTGGAGTCGGGCCGGAGGTGGCCGGAGAAGACACGGAAGATCGAGATCCGGCCGACGTAGGGGTCGGACACGGTCTTGAAGACGAAGGCCGACATCGGGGCGTCCGGGCTCGGGGCTCGCTCCAGCTTCTCCTCGGTGCCCGGTTTGACGCCCTGCGCGACCCCCCGGGCCAGCGGGGAGGGACCCTCCTCGACCATGGAGTCGGCCAGCCGGTCGATACCGATGAGCTTCGTGGCCGAGCCGACCAGCACCGGCGTCACCGTGCCCGCCAGCAGGCCCGTGGCGAGGCCGTGGACCACCTCGTCCATGGTGATCTCGCCGCCGTCGAGGTAGCGCTCCAGCAGGGCGTCGTCGGACTCGGCGACGGATTCCTCGATCTGGGTGTGCAGCCGCTCCGCCTCCTCCGCGAGCGAACCGGAGAGCTCCGTCTCGACCCCCACACCCGGGCTCCCCGCCCCGTCGTAGCGGAAGGCCTTGCGGGACGGGACGTCGACCACCCCGGCGAAGCTGTGCTCCTCGCCGATCGGCAGGTCCACCGGCGCGAAGCCGCTGCCCAGCTTCTCGGACAGCTCCGCCAGCGTGCGGGAGAACGAGGCTCGCTCCCGGTCGAGCTTGTTGATGAAGACGATCCTCGGGACGTTCAGGTTGCGGGCCATCGACCAGATGATCTGGTGCTGGACCTGCACCCCCTCGACGGCCGACAGCACGAAGATGGCGAGGTCCACGACCCGGAGTGCCGCCTGAGCCTCACCGATGAAATCGGCGTAGCCCGGGACGTCGATGAGGTTGATCTTGTGGCCGTGCCACTCGACGGGCGTCAGGGCCAGCGAGACCGAGAGGCCCTTTTTGATCTCCTCGGGCTCGAAGTCGCAGACAGTGTTGCCGTCCTCGACCCGGCCCATCCTCGTCGTTGCCCCCGAAAGGTACACGAGGGCCTCGGCGAGCGAGGTCTTGCCGGTCCCCTGGTGTCCAAACAGGCCGACATTGCGTATCGCTTCCGGCGGATACGTTTTCATCCGGTGGCGATTCTATTATCTTGACGCAATGCGTTTGCCCGCCCCCGTCCCGTCTCCACCCTCAAGTTCACTCTCCCGGATGACTCCGGTCCTGTAGCCGTGCTGGCCAGCCACCTCCGCCAGCCCATCGACCGCTGGGTCCGCCCCTTGGGCAAGGCCCTCGGCCGCACGGGCATCCCGCCCAACCTCATCACGGTGGTGGGCGTGGTCATTGTCGCGCTCGGGACGCTCGTCTTCGCCGGCCCCGGCCACCTCGTGATCGGTGCGCTCATCGTCGCCGTCGGCGGTTTCACCGACCTGTTCGACGGGGCGGTGGCCAAGGCCACGGGCAAGGTGACCCGGTTCGGCTCCTTCCTCGACTCGACGACGGACCGGATCTCCGACGGGATCTTCTTCTCGGGCCTCGTCTGGTACCTGATGCACCGGCCCGCCACCGGCCCCGATCTCCTCGGGATCATCCCCGGCCGGCAGTACCCGTCGGTCGCGGTGCTGCTGACCCTGGCGGTCCTCGTGCTCGGCTTCCTCACCTCCTACATCAAGGCGCGGGCCGAGGCGATGGGCTTCGAGTGCAACGTCGGGATCGCCGAGCGGGGAGAACGGCTGTTCATCGCGTGCGCGGGGGTCTTTTTCAACCGGATCTTCCTCGCCCTCTCGGTGCTGGCGGTGCTGTCGCTCATCACGGTCGCGCAGCGCTTCGCCGTGGTCTGGCGGCAGGCAAAACAGTCGTAGCTCCCGACGTGGGTCGGGGTCCCCCTGGGGCAAAGAGCGGGCTCGGGGCGTTCGAAGACGGCACCGCCCTCGCCCTCCGCTACTACGCGTTCCGCGGCGGGGCCTGGCTGGCAGAGCGTCTCCCCCTGCGCCTGACCGACGCGGTGGCCAACGTCGGGGGCCGGATCGCCTTCCGGCTCGCCAAGCCGCCGAGGCGGGAGGTGGTGGCCCGCAACATGGCCCGGGTTGCGGGCGGCCCCGGAGGAAATGGCGAGACCCTCGTGAAGGGTGCCTACCTCTCCTATGCCCGCTACTGGCTCGAGACCTTCCGCCTCGGCCGCTACAGCCGCCAGGAGCTCCTCGACATGGTGGACGGCGTCAACGTCGAGATCATCGACCGGGCGGTCGGGGGCCGGACCGGCCTGCTCGCTGTCCTGCCGCACTTCGGCTTCTACGATCTGCTCGGGGCGTGGGCGGGCGCCAACGAGTATCCGCTCACGACCGTCGCCGAGGTGCTCAAGCCGCGTGCCCTCTACGAGTGGTTCGCCGCCATCCGGGAACGCCGGGGCATCCACATCCTGCCGGCCCGCCCCGGAGCCCAGACGCTCCGGGGGTTGCTCAAGGTGCTCGCGGACGGGGAGATCGTGGCCCTGGTCGCCGACCGTGACCTGTCCCGGCGGGGGATCTGGGTCGACTACTTCGGAGAGCGGACGACCGCCCCGGTCGGCCCGGCGCTGCTCGCAGCCCGAACCGGCGTGCCGCTGGCTGCGGTGGCCCTCTACCAGACCGGCCCGGAGCGGTTCCGCTGCGAGGTGACGTCGATCCCGTACGAACGCACCGGGGACGAGACCATCGACCTGCCCACGATCGCCCAGGCCATCGCCGCCGCGCTGGAGGAGGTCGTCCGCAAGGCGCCGGAGCAGTACCACCTGTTCTCCACCAACTGGCCCTCAGACGAGCCAGGCCTGCCGCCGAGGGGCCGCAGTCGCCCGGCGCCCCAGGAGGGCCCGTGAAGGTCGGCATTGTCTGCCCGTACGACTGGTGCCATCCGGGCGGTGTCCGCAGTCACATCCTCGGCCTCGCCGAGGCGCTGCCGGAGGTGTCGGATGGTCGCTGGAGCGCAGAGATCATCACGCCGGCGACGAAGCCGGAGCCCGGGATCTGGGCCGCGGGCCGGCCCCTGCCGGTGCCCGCGAATGGCTCGGTCGCGCGGATCGCCTTCGGGCCGGGTGCCCGGCGGCGCCTCGACGAGCGCCTGAGCCGGGGCGACCTCGACGTGCTGCACCTCCACGAACCGGCGATTCCGAGCCTCTCGCTCCTGGCGCTGATGGGGGCGCGGCTCCCGGTGGTGGCCACCTTCCACGCCTCCGCGGAGCGCAGTCTCGGCTACGCGGCAGCCCGTGGGTTCCTGCGGCGCTTCGTCGAGCGCATCGACGTGAGGATCGCGGTGTCGGCTGCCGCGCGGTCGCTCATCGCCACCTACTTCCCCGGCGACTACGACCTGATCCCCAACGGGGTGCCCGTCGCCCGGTTCGCCGCCGCCGTGCCGGACCCGGCCCTGTGCCACCTCAAGCCCTGCGTCCTGTTCGTCGGCCGGCCGGAGCCGCGCAAGGGCTTCGGCGCGCTGGTCGATGCGATGGCGCTGCTGCGCCGCGACCTCGACGTCCGGCTCGTCACGACGTCCGCGCCCAGCCAGCATCCCGACTGGGTCGTGCCGCTGGGGCGGGTGGCCGACGACCGCCTCCCCGGCATCTATGCGGCAGCGGACGCCTACTGCGCTCCCTCACTCGGTGGGGAGTCGTTCGGGATCGTGCTCGTCGAGGCGATGGCCGCCGGCACCCCCGTGATCTGCTCCGATCTTCCCGGCTACCGGGAGGCGGCCGGCGATGCCGCGCGCTTCGTGCGCCCCGGGGACCCGGCAGGCCTCGCCGGTGCCCTCCGGGAGGTCCTGGCGGTGCCCGACTCGGCCGCCTGCCTCGTCCGGGCGGGGAGGAAGCGTGCGGCCGAACTGGACTGGCGGGTGCTCGCGCCGGAGATCCTCGCCCGGTACGAGCGCGCCGCGCGGCGGGGCTCGGCCGGGTGACCGGCGTTCCTCGTCACCTTTTTGGCTGGGTTAACGTTGCTTGGTCAGGCGCCAGGGCTTGTGGGAGGCGTGCTCGGCCGTGACGAACCTGACCGTTCCCGACTCGGAGCGGGTCATGATCGACTGCGTCGTCGCGCGGTCCCCCCGGTAGCGCACGCCGTGCAGGAGATCGCCGTCGCTGATGCCCGTTGCGGCAAAGTAGGCGTGGCCGGCAACGAGGTCGTCGGTGGTGAGAACCCGCGCCAGGTCGTAGCCGGCGTCGAGGACGGCCTTGTGCTCCTCGTCGCTCCGGGGGTGCAGGCGGCCCTGGATCACGCCGCCGAGACCCTTCATGGCACATGCGGTGATCACGCCCTCCGGGGTCCCGCCGATCCCGACGACCAGGTCGATCCCGGTCCCTTCCCTCGCTGCGGCGATCGAGACCGCAACGTCACCGTCGGGAATCAGCTTGATCCGGGCACCCGCGTCCCGCACGGCTGCGATGAGCTCGGCGTGGCGGGGGCGGTCCAGGATCACCACGGTGAGCTCCTCGACGTCCTCCCGCTTGGCGCGGGCGACGCGCCGGAGGTTCTCCCCGATCGGCGCCTCGATGTCGATCGCATCCGCAGCGTCGGGGCCGGTGCAGACCTTCTCCATGTAGAAGCAGGGGCCCGGGTCGAACATCGCGCCCCGCTCCGCCACGGCGAGCAGCACGAGCGCGGAGGGCTGGCCCTTGGCCGTGAGGGTGGTGCCGTCGACGGGGTCGACGGCGACGTCGACCAGGGGAGGCTCGCCGTTGCCGACCCGCTCGCCGTTGTAGAGCATGGGGGCCTCGTCCTTCTCCCCTTCGCCGATCACGACCAGCCCGTCCATCGAGACGGTGGAGAGCATGGTCCGCATGGCGTCGACGGCGGCCCCATCGGCTCCGTCCTTGTCGCCGCGGCCGAGCCAGCGGGCGGCGGCGAGGGCACCCGCCTCGGTGACGCGGACGAGGTCCATGCCGAGGTTGTGCCCGGGGGTGACGCCGAAAAGGGGGACGACGTTGCTGCTCATCAGCTGTGAGCCTACCGGGTCTGACCCACCCCTGGCCAGGGGGGCGTCACCGGGAGGTCGTCCAAAGGACCGAACCGGCCGGCGGGGAGCCCGGTGAGGCGCGGCGGTAGAATTGAGGTTCTCGCTGCATCTACCTGAGGAGACCAGGCATGGTCGAGCACGGAACTGACCGGATCAAACGCGGCTTGGCCGAGATGCTGAAGGGCGGCGTCATCATGGACGTCACCTCGGCGGATCAGGCCCGCATCGCCGAGGAGGCCGGGGCCGTCGCCGTCATGGCACTGGAACGGGTTCCTGCCGACATCCGGCGGGAGGGTGGCGTCGCCCGGATGGCCGACCCGACCAAGATCGTCGAGATCGTCGAGGCGGTCACCATCCCGGTGATGGCCAAGTGCCGGATCGGCCACTTCGCCGAGGCCCAGGTGCTCCAGGCCCTCGGGGTGGACTTCATCGACGAGTCGGAGGTCCTCACCCCCGCCGACGAGCGCTACCACGTGGACAAGTGGGCCTTCACGGTGCCGTTCGTCTGCGGCGCCACCAACCTCGGGGAGGCGCTGCGGCGGATCGGGGAAGGGGCCGCGATGATCCGATCGAAGGGTGAGGCGGGCACGGGCAACGTCGTCGAAGCGGTCCGCCACCTTCGGGCGATCGGTGACGGCATCCGCCGGCTCCAGGTGGCCCCGGTGGAGGAGCTCATGGGCGAGGCGAAGGAGCTGAGCGCTCCCTACGAGCTCGTGCGGGAGGTGGCGGCCGCGGGCAAGCTCCCCGTGGTGTTGTTCTGTGCTGGCGGCATCGCCACGCCGGCCGACGCGGCGCTCGTCATGCAGCTCGGTGCGGAGGGTGTCTTCGTCGGGTCGGGCATCTTCAAGAGCGAGGAGCCGACGCAACGCGCACGGGCGATCGTCGAGGCCACCACCTACTTCAATGATCCCGAGGTGCTGGCCAAGGTGTCGCGGGGCCTCGGCGAGCCCATGCGCGGCATGGATCTCCGGGAGATCCCCGTGGAGGAGCGGCTGGCCCCCCGCGGGATGTAGCAGGCGGGAAGGTGTTCGGAGTTTTGCTAGGAGGACGGGTGCGGCCGGGCGTCCTTGCGCTGCAGGGGGACTTTGCGGAGCACCGCCGCGCCCTGGAGGCCTGCGGCGCCGCCGCCAGCGAGGTCCGAACGGCCGCCGACCTGGAGCACGTCGACGCCCTGGTCATCCCGGGCGGCGAGTCGACGACCATCCTGAAGCTCATCGACCGCTACGAGCTGCGGGAGCCCCTCGTGAAGCACATCCAGGCGGGCCTGCCCGTGTTCGGGACCTGCGCCGGCGCCATCGTCCTGGCGTCGAGGTCCTCCGACGGGGAACCGCCGCTGGGGGTGCTCGACGTGGCCGTGCGCCGCAACGCCTACGGGCGCCAGCGGGAGTCCTTCGAGGCGGAGGTCGATGTGGCGGGGGTCGGCACCGTGCCGGCGGTCTTCATCCGGGCCCCGGTCTTCGAGGACCCCGGCGAGGGCGTCGAGGTGCTCGCCACGTGGGCCGGCCGGCCCGTTGCGGTCCGCTCCGGCGGGCTGCTCGCCATTGCTTTCCACCCTGAATTGATCCGGCCTGGTGAGGGCGGCCTCGCGGAACTGGGGGGGAGTACGCTGGCACTGCACCGGTTCTTTCTGGAGGAAGTGGTCTAGATGTCGGGTCATTCGAAGTGGGCGGGGATCAAGCACAAGAAGGCGGTGATCGACGCGCGGCGAGGGAAGACCTTCGCCAAGCGGTTGCGCGGGATCGAGGTCGCCGCCCGGGAGGGCGGGGGCAACGTGGAGGCCAATCCCACGCTGGCGGACGCCGTCGCCCGGGCCCGCGACGACAGCATCCCTACCGACACGATCGTGCGGGCCATCAAGCGGGGGACGGGCGAGCTCGAGGGCGTCACCTACGAGACCCTCGTCTACGAGGGCTACGCCCCCGGTGGCGTCGCAGTGCTCGTGGACGTGCTCACCGACAACCGCAACCGGGCAGCCGCCGACGTCCGCCGGATCTTCACGAAGTACGGCAGCAGCCTGGCCGAGCCGGGGGCGGTGTCGTGGATGTTCACGAAACGGGGCATCGTCCTGGTCCCCAAGGCCTCGGTGAGCGAGGACGACCTGCTGGCCCTGGCGCTGCAGGAGGGGGCCGAGGACCTGTCCGATCAGGGCGACGTGTGGCAGGTCACCAGCGCCCCCAACGACCTTCCCCGGGTACGGGGCGCGATCGAGGCGGCCGGCCTGCCCGTGGACTCCGCCCAGATCACCATGGAGCCCTCGACGACCATCGAGCTCGACCGCTCCGGCGCGGGCCCGGTGCTGAAGCTGCTCGACGCCCTCGAGGAGCTCGACGACGTCCAGGAGGTCCACTCCAATTTCGACCTCCCCGACGACGTCATGGCCGAACTCGCCGCCGGCTAACCCTGGCTAAGCAGCGTTCCCGATCGAACTTAGGAGCAAGACGCGCGTATACGCGCGTTGCTGACCTGACCTCCGGAAAGCAAAAGGGCCGGGGCGGTCCCCGGCCCCCGGAAGTCGTCCCTCACTACTTCTTGGCGCCTGCCATCCCCCAGAGGTAGGTGGCGACGATACCGACGAGCCCAACGCCAGCGAGGATCATGCCGAATGCTCCCAAGGCGTTCATGGGTGATGCCCTCCGTTTCGTGAGAGGTGCCTCGAATGGTGGCCCTCAGGTAGTTTTTCGGCTTGGGGGCCGGTGGGCCTGAACGGCTCGTTTTACCTAGCGAGTCACCATGGAGGCTCCCCCACACGGGGGAGCGTCAGTTGACGATCTGGATCGGGGTGCCGAGCGGCAGGTTCTGCTCCAGCTTCGTCACGTCGGCGGGGTGCATCCGCAGGCAACCGTTCGAGACCTGCTTGCCCTCGACGCTGGGGTCCTGCCAGCCGTGCACGCCAACGATGCCGCCGTACGGCCAGTTGGTGAGGGTGGGGGAGAAGGCCGAGAGCGCCAGGATCGCCGGGTCGTAGGGGGGGCCGGGCGCGTCCTGGATGGCCCAGATGTAGAAGGTGCCGACAGGTGTCGGCGTGGCGGGCACGCCGACGCCGACCGGGAAGGAGTCGACAAGCTTGCCATCCCGGTAGTGGTCGAGGCGGTACGACGACAGGGTGACCTGGAGGTAGTCACTGACGGTCGAGGTGGCGAGCTCGTCGGCCGGGACCCATCCCGTGGTCCCGTTGGGGCGGACCGGAAGCTGGACCTGCCACCAGCCGGGCTGCGAGCCCACCACGAGGAACGGGGTGTCCTGGCCGATCAGGTTGTGGGGCGAGATGCTCTGGACGACCTTCGCCTTTGCGTTCGGCGCGGTCCGGGCGACGACGAGTTGTCCCTGGGCCGTCGCCACCGTCGAGCTCACCGGGACGGGCGTCGCCGTCTGGGTGGGTGCCGGCAGGTCGCTCGGGGTTGCGGTGGGGGAGGCGGCGGGCGTCGCCGCCGCCACCGGCTTGGCGACGTGGTGCCTGGGCGAGGAGCCGAACACGAGTCCCCAGCCCTCGAATGCGGCAGCCGCCACCAGCAGGACGGTGACGACGGCCAGGGCCTGCGCCAGGGGGTGGGCGTTCGCAAGCCGGGAGAGTGGGTTTCTCACGAGTTTCCTCCAGAGCCGATCGAGGTCATGGGCCGGACGGCGCCCCGGGATTTTACCTGATCGAAATGCATGGCCCCTGGCTATCGCTTCGTTATGATCGTGACCCAAACAACCGTTCGATCCGGAAGGGCAGGTCCGCCGATGCGACTGCGCACGATGGGCATCGACCCCGGCCTCACCCGCATGGGTCTGGGGGTCGTGGAGCAGGAGGGCAACTGCCTGACCGCCCTCGCCTGCGACACCATCGTTACGTCCCCCGCCGACTCCGTGCCCCGCCGCCTCAACACCGTCTTCGAGGCGCTCTCGGCGGCGATCGCTCAGTGGCGGCCCGACGCCGTCGCCGTCGAGCGGATCTTCTACAAGATGAACGCCCGGACGCTCGTGCCCGTAGCGCAGGCGTCCGGTATCGCCCTGCTCGCGGCGGCCCGCGCGGGGGCCGCGGTCTACGAGTACGCGCCGCTCGAGGTGAAGCTGGCGGTCGTCGGGACCGGTTCGGCCTCGAAGGACCAGATGCGCTTCATGGTGGCCCGCCTGCTCAGCGGGTCGTTCAGCACCGACACCCCCGACGCCGCAGACGCCCTCGCCGTCGCGATCTGCCACCTCCACTCCCGGAAGGTCCGGGCACTCGGGGGAGCACCGCGCTGATCGCCTCGCTGACTGGCGAGGTCGCCGAGGTGTCGCCCGCCGCGGCCGTCGTGGACGTCGCCGGGGTGGGATACCTCGTGCACGCCCCGGCCCCGGTGCTCGCCGGGCTCGGCCGCGGGCAGCACGTCCGCCTGCTGACCCACCTGGTGGTCCGGGAGGACTCGATGACCCTCTACGGCTTCCGGACCGCCGACCAGCGCGAGCTGTTCCAGACCTTGATGGGCGTGACGGGCGTCGGGCCGAAGCTGGCCCTCGCGGTCCTCTCGGTGTTCGAGCCGCTGGCCCTCCGCCAGGCCGTGGCCACCGGGGACGTCGACGCCCTGACCTCGGTGCCGGGCGTCGGGCGCCGGGGTGCCCAGCGGATGCTGCTGGAGCTGCGGGATCGCCTCGATGTGATCGTCGACACCTCCGCGGTGCCCGGCTCGGCGCTGGCGGAGGTGCGGGAGGCGCTGGCGGGTCTCGGCTACACGCCCCCGGAGCTGCGGGGCATCGTCGAAGGTGTGGCCACCCCCGGCGCCTCGGTCGAGGACATGGTCCGGGCGGCCCTGCAGCAGCTCGCCGGCCGGGAGCCCCCGAAGTCGCCGGCAACGGCGCCGGCGAGGGCATGACCGACCGCCTGCTCACCCCGGCCGCGTCGGTCGAGGAGCGCGCCATCGAGGAGATGGAGCTCGACCGAACGCTTCGGCCCCGGACGCTCGCCGACTTCGTCGGGCAGGCCTCCACCAAGGAGCACCTCTCGATCATCCTCGACGCCGCCAAGGCACGGGACGAGCCGGCCGACCACCTGCTCTTCGCCGGTAGCCCGGGCCTTGGCAAGACGACGCTCGCCCACATCGTGGCCTCCGAGCTCGGGGTCGGCTTCAGCGTCACCTCCGGCCCGGTGCTGGAGCGGGCCGGAGACCTGGCGGCGATCCTGACGAACCTCCAGGACCGCGACGTGCTCTTCATCGACGAGATCCACCGCCTTGCCCGCACCGTCGAGGAGATCCTGTACCCGGCGATGGAGGACTTCCGGCTGGACATCGTCATCGGCAAGGGTCCCTCTGCTCGGTCGATCCGGGTGGACATCCCCCGCTTCACGCTCGTCGGCGCAACCACCCGCACGGGCATGCTCACCTCCCCGCTGCGGGACCGCTTCGGCTTCACCGGGCGCCTCGACTTCTACGAGCCGCCGGAGCTGGCGGCCATCGTCCGGCGCTCGGCGGCGATCCTCGACATCGGGATCGAGCCGGAAGCCGGGGAGGAGATCGCCGTCCGCTCCCGGGGGACGCCACGGATCGCGAACCGGCTGCTGCGGCGGGTGCGTGACTTCGCCCAGGTCCGGGCGGCCGGCAGGATCAGCCTGGAGGTCGCCCGCGACGCTCTCGACGTCTTCCAGGTCGACACCGAGGGCCTGGACAAGGTGGACATGGCCATCCTGCGGGCCCTCGCCGAGCGGTTCCGCGGCCGGCCGGTGGGGCTCACCACCCTGGCGGTGGCGGTGGGGGAGGAGCCCGGCACCATCGAGGACGTCTACGAGCCCTTCCTCCTACGGAAGGGCTTTATCCAACGGACGCCGAGGGGCAGGCTGGCGACGCTTTCGGCCTACGAACATCTCGGGCTCCGGGAGGCCTTCCAACGGCTGGTGTAGCTACACTGTGCCTATGCATGTGATCGCTTTCCACCTGGCCACCGCCCAGCTTGCGGCCACCAAGAGCTCGGGGTCCTCGCTGCAGCTCCTGCTACCGCTGGTGCTCATCGGCGGCTTCTTCTACCTGTTCATGATCCGCCCGCAGAAGCGGAAGATGCGCCAGCACGAGGATCTCGTCAGCACGCTCGTTCCAGGGGACGAGGTGGTCACCATCGGGGGGATCGTCGGCTATGTGAAGTCGATTCACGACGACTACATCAGCCTGGAGGTCTCCGACGGCTGCGTGATCCGCGTCCTGCGCCAGGCGGTCGGCCGGAAGGTGGAGCCCCCGGCCCTTGACCCCACGCCCGATTCCGCAGGTCTTGAGGGAACTGCCGGAACTGACGATACAGAGTAGGTTATGGCGCTCAAAGTAGTAGAACCCGCGCGGCCTGGCGGCGGATCTTCCCTCGTGATCAACCTGCCGCAGGTGAAGGCCCACCCCGCCGTGAAGACCTTCATCCGGCTGGCCGACGACTACCTTGGCGAGCTCGGCTACACCGAGCACGGTTTCCGCCACGCCAAGATCGTCGCCCGGGATGCCCGCAAGCTGCTCAAGGGGCTCGGCTACGAGAAGCGGGAGCCCGAGCGCGCTGCGATCGCCGGTTACCTCCACGACATGGGCAACTTCATCTCCCGGGCGGGTCATCCCCAGTCCGGGGCGGCGATCTCCTACCAGATCCTGGGCGAGCTCGGCATGCCCTACAAGGAGATCGGGATCGTCCTCGGTGCCGTCGGCAACCACGAGGAGGGCATCGGTCAGCCCGTGTCGCCGGAGGGCGCCGCCCTCATCCTGGCCGACAAGGCCGACGTCCACCGGTCACGGGTCCGCAACAAGGATCCGGAGACGTTCGACATCCATGACCGGGTGAACTACGCGGCCGAGTCCAGCGTCCTCTCGGTGGACATCGAAAAGAGGACGCTCACCCTGGAGCTGCTGATCGACACCACCCTCTGCAAGATCATGGAGTACTTCGAGATCTTCCTGGAGCGCATGGCGATGTGCCGCCGGGCTGCGGAGTTCCTCGACTGCCAGTTCCGTCTCGTCATCAACGGGACCGAGCTCCTGTGAGTTCGACGCCCCAGTGCAGCAACGATGAGCCACCCTCTTTGTCACAGTTCATTCAGTTCCATCGGTTAGAGTCGGTGAAATGAAGGCCAGCCGTCGATTCGTCACGTCCGTCGTCCTGGTGTTCGTCGTCGTCGCGGGACTGATGGGCACCATCCTCGTCACCGGGATGAAGCCCAAGCTGGGCCTCGACCTGCAGGGTGGATTGAGCGTCGTCCTGACGGCTCCCAAGGGGACGCCCTCGGACAAGGTCGACGAGGCGGTGAACATCCTCCGGAACCGCATCGACCGGGCGGGGGTGGGCGAGCCGGCGATCTCCCGTGAGGGCAGCAACAACATCCTGATCGAGATCCCTGGCGTCAAGGATTCGTCTGCGCTGCTGAAGCTGGTCGGCCAGACCGCCGAGCTGCAGTTCCGGCCGGTCATCAACATCCTCAGCCCCGGGGACCCCGGCTATGCGACTGCCACGGTCGCACAATCGGCGGACGCCAAGAACCAGCAACTCACCCTCGGCGGGCCGAACGCCAGCGACCAGAAGAAGTACGTGGTCGGACCGGTGGCGGTGGACGGATCGGGTGTCAGTGGGGCGAGCGCCGTCGTCGACCCGAACTCCGGTGCCTGGTCGGTCAGCCTCTCCTTCAAGAGCGATGCCGCCAAGACCTGGGCAACCTTCACCGGGAACCTGGCGTGCAACCCCGCCAGCAGCCCGACGCGCGACATCGCGATCGTGCTCGACAACGTCGTGCAGTCGACCCCGGCCATCGCATCGGACGTGCAGTGCCACACGGGCATCACGTCCGGCAGCACCTCGATCACGGGGGTCGGTGACCAGACGGCCGCCAAGAACCTCGCGCTCGTCCTGGCGACCGGTGCCCTGCCGGTCAAGCTCACGCAGTCCACCGTGCAGAGCGTGTCGCCGACCCTCGGGAAGGCCTCGCTCCGGGCCGGGCTCATCGCCGGCGTCCTCGGCCTGATCCTGGTGATGCTCTACGTGGCCATCTACTACCGGTCGCTCGGCCTGCAGACCTGGATCGGGCTGCTGACGTTCTCGGCCTTGACCTACGCCCTCGTGGTCCTCCTCGGCCAGGCCATCGGCTGGAGCCTGACGCTGGCGGGCATCGCGGGCCTCATCGTGTCGATCGGCATCACCACCGACTCGTACATCGTGTTCTTCGAACGCGTCAAAGAGGAGGTGCATGCGGGCAAGACCCTGCGGTCGTCCATCGACCGCGGGTACAAGAGCGCGCTGCGTACCCTCCTCACCGCCGACTCGGTGACGTTCATCGCGGCGCTGATCCTCTTCCTCCTCGCCATCGGCTCGGTCAAGGGCTTCGCCCTCACCCTGGGCATGGCGACCGCCCTGGACGTCGCCCTCTTCCTCGCCCTGACGTACCCCCTGGCGGGCCTCCTCGCGCGGAACAGGCTCTTCGCCGATGGCCGGTTCATCGGCATGAGGGAAGCCTTGGAGGGCTCCGGGGCGCACGGGCTCGTGCGCAAGATCTTCCGCAGCGAGTTCGACATCGACTTCATCGGGCGGCGCAAGCGCTGGCTGGGGATCTCCGCAGTCCTGGTGGCGATCTCGGTGGTCGCCCTGATCCCCGGCATCCGCGGTCTCAAGTACGGGATCGACTTCCGGGGTGGCTCGATCTTCAAGGTGCCCCTGTCCAAGACCGTCGCCGTTCCGGACGTGAAGAACGCCCTGCAGGCGGCGGGCGTGCCGAACGCCGAGGTCCAGATCTTCACGGACAGCCTGCCGCCGCACGCCAAGTCGGCCACGATCCAGACCGAGTCGATCACCAACCCCGACGTGCAGACCAAGGTGCTCAACTCGCTCTCGAAGGTCACCGGGGCGCCGGTGAACCAGATCAGCGTCGACGTGGTGGGAAGTACATGGGGCTCCCAGATCACCTCGAAGGCCATCGAGGGCCTGATCGTCTTCCTCGTCGTCGTCATCATCTACATGGCCCTGCGGCTGGAGGCCAAGATGTCCGGCGCCGGCATCGTCGCTCTGCTCCATGACCTCGCCATCACGGCCGGCATCTACGCCATCGTCGGGTTCGAGGTCACGCCCGCGACGGTGGTGGCGGTCCTTACCATCCTCGGGTACTCGCTCTACGACACCGTGGTCGTCTTCGACAAGATCAAAGAGAACGTCATCCTGCCCTCCAACGCCAGGAAGTCGTACCGCCAGATCGCCAACGATGCGATGAACCAGACCCTCATGCGGTCGATCAACACCTCGCTGTCGACGCTGCTGCCGGTCGGGAGCCTGCTCTTCGTCGGAAGCTTCCTCCTTGGCGCCGACACCCTGCGCGACCTGGCCCTGGCCCTGTTCGTCGGCATCGCGTCCGGTACCTACTCCTCCATCTTCGTGGCGACGCCGTTGCTGTCGATCATGAAGGAGAAGGAGCCCCGCTACGCTGCCCTCGCCTCCGCCAAGGCACGCCTTGCGGCGGCCGACGCGAAGGCGGTCGCCAAGCCCGTCGCCAAGCCGGTGGCGAAGCCCGTTGCCAAGCCAAAGGCCGGGCCGGCCGCCGGCGCGGTGGCAAAGCCCAGGCCGAAGCCCGCCGCCAAGGCCGCGGTGATCACGCCCGAGGAGGTCGAGGATTCGCTCGACGACGAAGGGCTCGACGACCAGGTCGGCGATGACGCAGACGGCGAGGAGACGCCGAAGGCGCCCGCCGCCACGTCCAGGGCCGCCGGGCCGGGCGCCAGACCGGGAAGCAGCGCCGGGACGCGTGTCCAGCCCCGGAGGACCAACCGGAGCAAACGCAAGAAGGGCCGCCGCTGAACGACCGCGGGCGCGTGCCCCAGGCCGATTGGCTGAAGGACTACGTCCGGGACGTCCCCGATTTCCCCCAGCCAGGCATCCTCTTCAAGGACATCACCCCGCTGCTCTCCGATGTCGTCGCCTTCTCGAGCGTGATCGACCTGATCGTCGTTGCCTTCGGGCGGGGAAACATGGACAAGGTGTGCGGCATCGAGGCGCGTGGCTTCATCCTGGCGTCGCCGGTCGCCTACCACGCAGGGGCGGGGTTCGTCCCCATCCGCAAGCAGGGCAAGCTGCCGGGGACGACCGTCTCGGAGAGCTTCACGCTCGAGTACGCCGAGGCGACGCTGGAGGTCCACGATGACGCCGTCGTCCCCGGCGACCGCGTCCTGATCGTGGACGACGTGCTCGCAACCGGTGGGACGGCCGCGGCGGCCGCCCGCCTCGTCGAGCGTCTCGGCGGCACCGTCGCCGGCATCGCCTGCCTCATCGAGCTCGAGTTCCTCGGGGGCCGGGAGAAGCTGGCCGGCTACGATTTCGTCTCCCTGCTGCGCTACGCCTGAACGGAGCCACGCCGGGGTAAGTCTTGGCCGTGCGCATCTGTCTGATGATCGAAGGCCAGGAGGACGTGACCTGGGACGCCTGGCGGGCGATCGCGGCCGCCTGCGAGGACGGGGGCCTCGAAGGACTCTTCCGCTCCGATCACTACCGCTCCGTGATGGGCCGCTCCGAGCGGGGATCGCTTGACGCGTGGGCCACCCTGGCGGGCCTGTCGGCGCTGACCGCCAGGATCCGCCTCGGGACCCTCGTGTCGCCCGCCACGTTCCGCCACCCCTCCGTCCTGGCCAAGATGGCCGTCACCGCCGACCACATCTCCGGGGGCCGGATCGAGCTCGGCCTTGGCGCCGGCTGGCTGGAGGAGGAGCACCGGGCCTACGGCTTCAAGTTCCCCCCGACGGAGGTCCGCATGGAGCTGCTCGCGGAGCAGCTCGAGATCGTGCACCGTTCCTGGTCCGAGGAGGGCTTCTCCTTCGAGGGCAGGCACTACACGCTGGTGGATTGCAACGCACTCCCGAAGCCCGTCCAGCGCCCCCATCTGCCCCTGATCATGGGGGGCGTGGCGGGCCCGAAGAGTGCGGCCCTCGCCGCTCGCTGGGCCGACGAGTACAACACGCTGTTCAGCACGCCCGACGTCTGCCGCGAGCGCCGACACACCCTCGAGCGGGCCTTCGAGAAGGCGGGGCGCACGGACCTGCGCTTCTCCCTGATGACGGGATGCGTCGTCGGCGAGACGCCCAGCGACGTCGAGCGCCGCGTCCGCAACCTCATGCAGCGCTCCGGCCAGGACGGCGACGTCGAGGCGTGGGTGGGCGCCCACGCCTCCGAGTGGGTGATCGGGACGGTCGGCGAGGTGGTCGACCGTCTGGGAGAGTTCGAGGAGGCCGGCGTCGAGCGGGTCATGTTGCAGCACCTGTGCCACGACGACCTCGACATGGTGCGCCTGCTGGGCAGCGAGGTCGTGCCCCGGGTGGCGTGACGGGGCGATCCCGGACGGAGCCGCAAGAAGTCCGCAAGGAAAGCCGTGTTCACCACGGATAACCTTGCGAACCTTTCAGGAGAAGGTCCTTGGCTCTCGGCCGTCGCAGAGATCGCACGACTCGCCGAACTGCCGGCGGATACCTCGGGCGCTCGGGAACTTGAGGGCGATCGCTTGGCGGTGAAACTTGCACAGCGTCGCCTGCATCGTGATCGCCGTCCCGTCCTCCGCCGTGGCGTCCCAGCAAATCGTGAGGAAGTGTGGGTGTGGCGTCATCAAGTTCGCCCCTCCGGGCCACCGAGCTAACCGGCGTTGAGCTCTCGGGCGCTCCTTCATCGCGGCAGAAGATGGCCCAGCCGCAAAGACGATCCATCGATCAAGCACTTCATAGCGACTCCCTCCGTCCGTCCCAGGGCGATGGCTTCCGAGCCGCATCCTCTCGGCCGCCAGGGATGGGTCGCTGAGAAAAGTCGTGGAAAGAAAAATCGGGGCTCAGGCCCGTTGATGCGCGCTGAGGGACGGTCGGCGAACGATTGTTTAGCTGATCAGCTCACGTGCCACCGCAAGGCCGAGCACGGTGCCTGCCCAACCGGGGGCTACAAGCGTGCCCGGCCGCAACTGCCGCCGCCACCCTGACTCGGGCTCGAAATCCTCTCCCTCAAGCTCTATCAACTGAACCCAGCGCTGATCAGGAAGCAGGTCCATTCGCTCGCTCTGGTGCAGGTACTCCGCGCAGAACCGGATCTCGCCGCTCTCGGTGTCAAACCAACTTGGGTCGTCGATGACGAGCAGTGTGCAGATCTCGGGTCGCAGGGCGAGGAGGTTGACCGCGATTCCCGTGTACAGCAGCCGCGCAGACCCCGATTCCAGCATGCCGGTGAGCAGTTTCGCCTCCCGGCGGTGGTAGATGGCATCGGGATCGATGCGCCCGTCCCCAGTCTCCAGCTCCTCGACGCCGTAGAGCTCCTCCACGAACTCCCGGAGCACGGTGGCAGCCACGGAGAACTGGTTTCGCATGGAAGCCCCCGACTCGTCGGCGATGAACGGTTGGAACATGCCCGAGGGGATCACGTGGTAGCGCCGCCGGCTCGTCGCCACCCTGGTCGAGCGAGGCGAGATGAACATCTTGTACCCATCGAAGCCCGCCCGGCGTATCCGCACCACCGTCAACGTCGAGACGCCAATTGCGGAGGAACGATGAGCTCCGTCGACCACCGGATCGGCGACTCGTTCGTGCAGCCAGGAACGCCGCTCAAGCCTTGGCCAGCCCTCCTCCGGCGCGTAGTCCGGCCATGCCGAGTACACCTCCATGACTTCGTCGGCGAGAGCCTCCGACGTCGCCAGGGAGTGGAAGTAGGTTCCCATCTTGCAGTGCATCCTCAGCCCCTGATCGGTCCGCTCGATGCGGTCGAGGTCGTAGGTGAGCTGGTTCCATTTGTCGAGATGGGCCCGCCGGCCAGTTTCGATGTCCCGGATCTGGCGGTCCCAGTCACCGAGGTGACGCCGGAAATCTGCCTCTGCTTCCGGATCGTAGTTGTCCACGTTGCCCCAGTCCCGCACGTGCGGCATCGGGTGAGGGATGCTCAGTTCGCCGAGGCCGGCCTCCGTGTCCGGCCACTGTTCCCGGGGGGCGACCTCAGCCCATACCGGTAGTGGCCTCGACCCGTCGCCCAGCAACTTCAGCGTCGGGTATGCCGGGTAGCGCTCTGCCAACAGCTCGTAGATGCCTGCCCCCTCCAGGGCTCGGGCTTGCCACTCTTCGTTCGACAGGTGCGCGACCGGGGCCTTGGGCCGAGTGACCGGTGTGAGCTGCCGGTAGGCCTCCGAGACCCGTTCTCTCAATTGGCTCGTGGGCGCCAGGGCGCGGTAGCGTCCGTGCGTCGTGGCGTCGGGGCGTTCGCTGGCAGCTTCGAAACGAGAGACAACGGGGGCGCTGTATCCCAGTCGTCGTCCCAGCTCCGCCTGGGTCTCCGCGCGTGCATCCCGGATGTCACGCAGGGCCTGCGCGTACGCCATCTCGGCCTGGCTCTTGCCTCCAGAGAAGCTGGCTCGCTTGCGTCCCACTCCTGCGCTCCCGATCGGGCTACGTCGCAGCGGGGCGGATCTCGTAGGCGCAGCGGGCCGCCCCCGCGACCATGTGGAGGACCCGCTCGACCGACGCCTCGGGCAGCGCCGCCCGGATGAACTCGATCTCGCTGGTGCAGGCCTGGCCGTACCGCTGGGCGACGGCCCAGATGGCGCAGTTGTGCTCGCTGATGCACCACACCCCCGGCGACAGCTTCTCGGCGGTCGCGAGATAGCCGTCCTCGTCGAGGATCCGGGCCAGCTCCTCGACCTTGGCACCCAGCCCCCGCTTCCTGGCCAGGCGGGCCTGGGCGTTCGCGATGCGGTGCTGGCGTCGCTTGGCGAACAGGTCGTTCAGCATCCCGGTGTCGGTGTCGGCCAGGTAGCCGAGCAGCTCGTTCGTGAGCTCGCCGTACGCCTTGGGGAAGAGCGTGTCGGCGGCGGGCGTGACGGCGTACCGCAGCGTCCGGCGTCCCCGGCGCGGCGACTCGGCCGGCATCTCGGTCGCCTCGACGAGGCCGTCGCGGGTCAGGGCCGTCAGGTGCTGGCGGGCGCCGCTCACGCTCATGCCGAGTTGCCGTGCAAGCTGCTCCGCAGTGGCGTCGCCCCGGCGGCGGAGGGCGTAGAGCACGGCCCGGCGTCCTGCCGGGAGTGTCGCCGCCGCGCTCGCCTGGTCGGTCGAGGTCATCGCCATCCCATCACGCTCCGGTCAGGAGAAGTCTCGCAAAATCAGGTGGCTGTCGCCGAACTCGTGCCAGAGGTAGCCGAGCTCGAGCGCCCGGGCGTAGGCCGCCGCCAGCGGGCCCGGCCCGGCAAAGGCCTCGAGCATCTGCAGGTGCGACGACTCCGGTTCGTGCCATCCGGTCAGCAGCCCGTCGACCGAGAGGACCGGATGGCCCGGGCTGACGACGACGTCGGTCCAGCCGTGCCCCGGGTGCACGACGCCATGGGCGTCCGTGACCGTCGCCAGCGCCCGGACCACCGTCGTGCCGGCGGCGATCACGCGGCCGCCGGTGCGGCGGATCGAGTTGACCGCGTCCGCAGTGGTGCCGGGTACCCGGTAGCGCTCCGGGTACGGGGCTTCTCCGCCCTCCAGCGACGAGACGCCGGCGTGCAGCAGCAGGGGAACGATGACCACCCCCCGACCGACGAGTTCGGTGACGAGCTCGTGGCTGAACGGGCGGCTTGCGCTCGGCATCTCGGCGCTCCCCGGGTCTCTGGCGAAGACGGTCTGGTACAGCGACAGCGGCCACTCCCGCGGCGTATGGCGATACCGGATCGGCCGGCCGTGCACGGCGGCGTAGTCGAGCACACCCACGCCGACGTCGAGCCGGGCGAGCCAGAGCCGCCGGGAGTCGGCGAACGGCGCCAGCAGCCGGATCCTCCCGCCGCCGAGCAACGCCACGTCGGTGGGATCGTCGAGCGCGAGCGGCACGGTGGCGCCGTGATCCGGGCGCCGCACCTCGACGAGCCACGTCTCGCCGGGCAACGTCCCCGACAGGTGCACGACCACCGGCTCGCCGTTGCGGAGCGTCCCGTCGAGGGCGGCGGGGATCGTCGCCGTCGTGTTCACGACGAGCAGGTCACCCGGCGCGAGGAGGGTCCCGAGCTGCCGGAACGTGGTGTCGACGGGATCCTCGTCACCCCGGCTGACCAGCAGGCGGATGCCGTCGCGGGCGAGGCCCCGGGCCTCGGGCGGCTCGTGGGCTTCGTTGGTCGGGCCGAGGACGAGGGTGTTCACGGCCGGCCCGTTGGCGCCAGCACGTCGCCCGCCCGGTAGCGACCACTTGGCTGGTCGCCGCCGATGAGGGCCATGATCCCCGGCACGCTGGCCTCGGGCACCGGCCGGTCGGAGATGTCCTCGCCGGGGAAGGCGTCCTGGTGCATCTCGGTGCGCATGTCGCCGGGATCGACGACCAGCACGCGCAGGTCGGGCCGCTCGGCCGCCAGGACCAGGCTCGCATGTTCGAGGGCCGCCTTCGAGGCGCCGTAGCCACCCCAGCCCGCGTAGGCCTCGACGCCGGCATCGGAGGTGATGTTGACGACGGTCGCGCCCCGAACCAGGGAGGGGCCGAGTGCCTGCAGCAGGAGGAGGGGGGCGACGACGTTCACCTCGAAGATTCGCTGCAGCACCGCCGCGGGGATGTCCGAGAGGGACGGCAGGGGACTGGCTCCCAGCGTGCTGGCATTGTTGACGAGGAGGGCGACGGGGCCGAGGTCCGCGCCAGCCGCGGCGAGCATCCCCCGGTGGGCCGGGTCGGCGATGTCACCAGGGATGGCGACGACGGTGGTCCGGACGGCGAGGCGTGCGGCCGCGGCATCGAGGCGGTCACGGCGGCGGGCGTCGATGACCAGGCGCCACCCGTCCCGCGCCAGGGCCTCGGCGAGTGCAAACCCGAGCCCCTGGGAGGCCCCGGTCACGACGGCGACCGGTCCGCTGGCACGTTCCCGCTCCTCCATGGCGACCCCCCTGTTAAAAACAAGATAGCACTTATTCAAAGTAACGAAGCCCGAGCTGCTGTAGATTCTTCTTTGTATGAATAGGGGTCATAATTACCCCTCAGCATACAAAGAAGCTCAGGTGCGCCCGTTTCTCCGCCGGACGAAGAACGTCGCCGCCCCCGCCAGGGCGGCGAGGGCGACCAGGACCGCCGCTCCCTCCATCAGCCAGGACGTGCTCCGGCCCACGAATGCGGACGCGAGGAACGTGGGGGCGTTCGTGACGTCGACCGAGCGCCTCAGGATGCAGGAGGCCGGGGAGGGCTGCGGCCCATCGGGCGTGTTGACCTCGACGGAAAGGCAGAGCGTCAGGACGTGGGCGCCCGGCCGCAGTGGCGTGACCGTCCACTGCCAGACGGCAAGGTTGGTCCCGAGCACCGCCTGCTGCGCCGGCGTCGTGGCGGCGATGCGGAAGTCCGGGCTCTGGAGCGTCGCGGCCAGGAGACTGCCGGGCGGCAGCGGCGAGGCGGCCGATCCCGTGAGCTGCTGGTTGAGCGCTGCCGCGAGGCGGTCGGGCCGGCTGAGGCGCGCCTCCACGAGCCGTGTGGCGCCGGGCCGCATCACCCGGTCCGGGTCGAACGACACGTAGGAGGCCCCCAGGCCGGACAGGGCGCTCGCGGCCAGGGCCTTGGGATCCGGTCCGGGCGGAGCGGGAGCTTGGCTTGGAGCCGGGGTGGGCGAGGCCGATGGAGCCGGAGTTGGGGCCGGAGTTGGAGCTCGAGTTGGAACCGGGGCGGGCGGGGTGGGTTTCGGCGGGGCTGGGGCGGAGGGCGGCGCCGGCCGGGTGGGCGGCACCCAGACCACACCCCCGGGCACCGTCTGGTCGCGGATGTGGAGGAAGGCGTCGGCCCCATGGCGGGAGATCGTCCGGGTGTCGTAGGTGCCGTCGAGGAAGTTGTTGTACTCGCCCACCGCGGCGCTGCCGTCGGGGTTGAGGGCCAGCACGACGGCGACGTGGCCCAGCCCACCGTCGACCTCGGGGCCCCACCAGGCGACCGCCCCGAGCGTGGGGTAATTGGTGACGTTGACGGCGGGGACCTGGTCCTTCCATTGCGACGCGTTTCCGTGGACCGTCCGGGAGTCGAAACCCAGCTTGACCGCCACGTAGTCCGTGCAGTTGCGGTAGCCGAAACCACGCGGGGAGATCGTGCTGGGGGCATCGACGGACTCCTGCCCGCCGGAGACGGTGGAGGGGGTCGGTCCCCAGTCGAAGTCGTGACACCACTCCGTGTGCGGTGGCCCCGAGGAGGCCTGCGGGGACCACTCACAGGGCATGTCCGCGTTCGGGTAGCCCCCTGTATCGGGGGTTTGCGCAATGGCCGGGAGCGAAAGGGTGGCCATCGCGACGACCACGCCCGCCGCCAAGGCCATCTGCCAGCGCATTCCGCCCCCTCCCCCCGCCCTGCTCGGGCGACCTTCCCGAAGGGGCATTATCGCCTGCTTCAGGACATTCACCGCAGTCACTCCTCAAGATATATCGAACGTCAGTTCGATTGTGTAAGTCGCTCGCACTCCGGCGCCCGGAATTACACAGCTGTAAGTCCTATCAGCACCTCTTTTTACGTCGATTTTGGCGTCGAAAATGTTGACTGGTGGTGAAGGGTGGCGTAGGGTGGGGCGTCGTGGGGCAACCTCCCCACGGAAGGGTTCTCAAGGCATCAGACCGGAAGGCGAGTGGAGCTGACCAGTGCTGCTTGGCGAGTTTCGTCACTCCTTGGACTCCAAGGGGAGGGTCTTCCTTCCGTCGCGCTGGCGGGAGGAGCTGGGCGAGACCGTCGTGATCACCCAGGGTCTTGACCGCTGCCTGTTCCTCATGGGCAAGCCACGGTTCGAGGAATGGGCGCAGCGCTTCGACGAGCTGCCGGTCGAACGCAAGGACGCCCGGGCCTACAGCCGGATCTTCTTCGCCAAGGCATCCGAGGAGCAGGTGGACGGCCAGGGTCGCATCACGATCCCGGCCAACCTGCGGGATCTGGCGGGTCTCGGCAAGGAGCTCGTGCTCTCCGGGGTGTCCCGCCGGGCCGAGATCTGGGACCGAGGGCTCTACGAGACCTACCAGGGCAATGTGGTGGAGCGGTACGAAGAGATTGCGGAGACGCTGCAGCTCTAGGAGCCCGAGCGCCTTCAAGGCGCCGATCAAGGCCAGAGGCGCCCCAGGGCGCGAGGTGAGAGGAGGTCCAGATGGCGATGGATATGGCGATGAAGCTGCCGGAGGCGCCGGCGGCGGGTCGTGGGTTCGAGATGCGAGAGGTGTCGACAGCCCTTGGCCGCGAGACCTACGCGACGTTCCTGCTGCTCGCAGTCGCCGGGTTCATCATCGCCGGGTACGTCGGCCTGGCCCTGTTCTTCGTCGGAGCCCTCAGGTGATCAGGGATGACCAACCCCGGCGAGGAGGGGGCGCCGTTCCACCACGTTCCGGTGCTGGCGGCCGAGGTCGTCCAGGAACTGATGCCGGCGCTGGAGGCCGCACCGGAAGGCACCCTCGTTGATTGCACGGTGGGAGGGGGCGGACATGCCGAGGCCCTGCTGGCCGCAGCCCCCGGCGCGTCCCTCGTCGGGCTCGACCGGGACCCCGAGGCGCTCGCTGCCGCAGCGGCCCGCCTGGCGCGCTTCGGTGATCGCGTCGTCCTCGCGCACCGGCGCTTCGGCGAGCTGGCGGCGGTCCTCGCGGAGGTGGGCGCCCGCGACGTTCGCGGCGTCCTCTACGACCTCGGTGTGTCGTCTCCGCATCTCGACCAGCCGGCCCGCGGCTTCGGCTTCCGATCGGGGGGGCCCCTCGACATGCGCATGGATCCCGCCCAGGCTCTTACCGCGGCGGACGTGGTGAACGGCTATCCCGAGCCTGCCCTCGCCTCGGTGCTCTCCCGGTGGGGCGAGGAACGCTTCGCTCGCCGCATTGCGGGAGCCATTGCCCGCCGGCGGCTGGAGCGGCCGTTCGCCGACACCGCGGACCTTGCCGAGGTCGTGAAGGAAGCCATCCCCGCGGCCACCAGGCGGACCGGCCCCCACCCCGCGCGCCGCACCTTCCAGGCCCTGCGGATCGAGGTCAACAACGAGCTGGGGGAATTGGAAGCCACGCTCCCCCAGGCGATCGAGGCGTTGCAGCCCGGCGGGCGGGTCGCCGTCATCAGCTACCACTCGCTCGAGGACCGTCTCGTGAAGCGGACGTTTGCCGATGCGGCGGCGGGTTGCCGCTGCCCGCGCGACCTCCCGGTCTGCGTCTGCGGTGCTCGGGCGGTGCTCCGTGTCATCACCCGCAAGCCGCTCCGCCCCGGCCCCGAGGAGCTCGAGGGCAACCCCCGGGCGTCCAGCGCCATGCTCCGGGTGGCGGAGCGTCTCGACCGTGCGGAGCCGTCCTGATGTCACCGGAATACGAGGGCCCCCAGGACGAGGATGAGGCCGTCGCGCCGCGGCGGGTCAAGCACCTCATCGTGCTCCCGGGCGGGGCGGAACAAGGCGGCGACCAATGGGCGGACTACGCCGCGGACCAGTGGGCCGACGTTGGGCCGGAGCCTGAGGATGGCGAAGCCGGTGCAGATCTCCAGGCCCCGGCAGCCGACCCCTCGCCCCCGCTGGCGGACGCTCGCCGGCCGGCACGCGGCTCCGGCGCCTCGCAGGGCGCGGCCTCCGCCGCCGCCGCCCAGATGTCCGACGCGTTCCCCCTCGAGGTCTCTCCTACCCGAAGTCTAAGGCTCAAGTTAAGGGTTATCTCACGCAGCGTGACCTCGACGAGGGCCCCGGGAATGCCCTTCATCGTTTTTGCATCGGTGCTGGTGGGAGCGGCAATTTTTGCCCTGGTCGTCCTCCATGTCATGGTGGATCAGGCGTCCTTCCGCATGGACACCCTGGAGAGCCAGGTCACCGCTCAGCAGGCCCAGCTCCGCGAGCTCCGCTACGCGGTCTCCGTGCAGGAGGCCCCCGGCCGGGTCGCAGCCCTCGCCTCGCAGGCCGGTCTCGTCCCGGCCACGCAGATCCAGACGCTCGTGGGGCCCGGGCCCCGTGGGCTCACCGCAACGACCCCCCCGACCGCCACGGCACCGCCTTCCCGCCGCCAGCCCCAGCCATGAAGACGATGCCACCCGTCCAGGAGCGGCGAACTCCGCTCCGGAGGTCGCCGGTGCGTGGCAGGTCCCCGGCCGCGCCGCCGCGGGTACCCCGGGCAGCTCCCCTGCCCCGGCTGGACCTGGCAGGAGCGGTTCGTCGCCCGGTCCGCACTCCCCGCCGCCGTGCCCCGGGGCGGGGCCAGGCTCGGGGCCAGGTCTGGCCGCTGCCGGTCCATTCGACCGGCGGGTTCCGCCCCCGCGTGCGCCTGATCGTGCTGCTCCTGATCATGGTCTCGTCGCTCGTGGTGGTGGCGGGCCGCCTCGTGTGGGTCCAGGGGGTGTCCTCCGGGCACTTCGTCGCGCTCGCCTCCGGCCAGCGGGACCGGACGTTCATCCTGTCGGCGCGGCGAGGGTCGATCGTCGACCGCAATGGCAACACCCTGGCGATGTCGGTCGACGCCAAGACCCTCATCGCCGACCCGCGGCTCATCGTGAGCCCCCAGGCCACGGCCCGGACCCTCGCGCCCATGCTCGGCGTCCCGGCGGCGGACCTTGCCGCCAGGCTCTCCAACGGTTCAGGGTTTGCCTACCTGGCACGCCGGATCGATCCGCAGGTCGCGGCGAGCGTCGTCGCGCTCGGGATCCCGGGCATCCAGTCGATCACCGAGCCGCTGCGCGTGTACCCCGACGGCCAACTCGCCGCCCACATCGTCGGCTTCACCGGCACCGATGCCCAGGGCCTCGCGGGGCTCGAGTCGACCTACGACTCGGTGCTGTCGGGCAAGGCCGGGTCGATGGCAATGCAGACCGACCCCCAGGGCAGGGAGATCGTCTCCGCCAAGTCCCAGACCATTCCCCCCGTACCCGGCGACGACGTCGTCCTCACGATCGACCAGAACATCCAGTACGAGGCGGAAGCCGCCCTGGCCCAAGCGGTGGGGACCTACCATGCCAATGGCGGGACGATCATCGTGATGCGTCCCTCGACCGGAGAGGTCCTGGGTCTGGCCAACTACCCGACCTTCGACCTCAACACGTACTCGACGTCGACGGTTGCCTCCCGCGTCGACCGGGCCGTGCAGGACGTGTACGAGCCCGGGTCGGCGAGCAAGGTGATCACGGCGGCTGCCGCGCTCGAGTCCGGGGTGGTGTCCCCGGACGAGGTCATGTCCGTCCCCGACACCCTGCATCTCGCCAACAGCACCTTCCACGACGCCGAGCCGCACAAGGTCCTCAACCTCACGTTGCCCCAGATCCTCGAGCAGTCCTCGAACGTCGGGACGATCCAGGTGGGCCTCCGGGTGGGCAGGGACCGCCTGTACAGCTACCTGCAGAAGTTCGGGTACGGCAAGGCGACGGGCGTGGGCCTACCCGGGGAGTCGTCGGGAATCCTTCCGCCTGCCCGGACCTGGTCCGCGACCCAGCTTCCGACCGCCGCCATCGGGCAGGGCGTTGCCGTGACCCCCATGCAGATGATGTCGGTGTACTCGACCGTCGCCAACGGGGGGGTCTGGGTGCAGCCCCGGATCGTCGAGGGGGAGCGGGACGCCTCGGGCACGCTGCGGCCGGCCGCAGCGCAGGTCTCCCGCAGGGTCATCCGTCCCGAGACCGCCCAGACCCTCACGTCGATGCTGCTGGAGGTCGTCGGCGGCTCGACCGGCACCGGCGCCGCTGCGGCGATCCCCGGCTACCAGGTGGCGGGCAAGACCGGCACGGCCCAGAAGCCCATCCCGGGGGGAGCGGGTTACTCGGGCTATACGGCGTCGTTCATCGGGTTCGCTCCGGCGGCCAATCCTCAGGTGGCGGTCGGGGTCGTGCTCGACGATCCCACGCCCATCTGGGGAGGGTCCACCGCCGCCCCCACGTTCAAGATCGTCATGCAGAACGCCCTGCAGCGTCTCGGGATCGGGCCGGGACCGGTCCTTCCCATGCGGGGGGGAACTCCTCTCCCCCCGGGGGGAACACCCCTCCCGGGCCCGGCTCGTTCCGGAGACGTTCCGATGGCCCCCGGGGTCGCAGAGTGAGTGCCTGAGCGCGGGCGTGCGCGATGCTTGGGCCCGCATGCGGCTCTCCGAGATCGCCGCCCTGCTCCACCCGCTGCAGGTGCGGGGTCTGGAGCCGGGCGAGGATGCCACCGAGGTGACGGACCTCGCCTTCGACTCCCGCCGGGCGTCGCCCGGGAGCCTGTTCTTCTGCCGGCCGGGGGCCGTCGACGACGGGCACCGTCATGCCCGGGCCGCGGTGGCGGCGGGAGCGGTTGGGCTGGTTGTCGAGCACGTGCTCAATGTCCCGGTCCCGCAGCTGGTCGTCGAGGACGCCCGGGCAGCCATGAATCTGGTCGCGGGGCCCTTCTTCGGTCACCCGAGCCGGAGCCTCACCCTGGCCGGGGTGACGGGCACCAACGGCAAGACCACCACGACCTACATGCTCGACGCGATCTTCACCGCGGCAGGAGCAGCCACGGGCCTGATCGGCACCGTCGAGACGCGCTTTGCGGGAGGCACGACCCCGGGTAACCGCACGACGCCGGAGTCGTCCGATCTCCAGCGGCTGCTGCGCCGCATGGTCGATGCGGGGGTGGGATTCTGCGCGATGGAGGTGACCTCGGTCGGCCTTGCCCAGGGCCGGGTCGAGGGCACGGAGTTCGATGTGTCGGTCTTCACCAACCTCACGCAGGACCACCTCGACTACCATGGCGACCTCGAGACCTACTACCGTGCCAAGCGTGCCCTCTTCGTACCGGAGAGGACCACCCTCGCCGTGGTCAACGTCGATGACCCCTATGGAGTTCGTCTGGTGAATGAGCTGCGTGACGTGCCGTGCGTCACCTACGCGCTCGACGCGGAGGCCGGCGTGCGCGCGCTCGATGTGCAGACCGGCCCCGGCGGGTCCAGCTTCCGGGTGGAGGGCACCGTCGCCGGGAGGGCGCTGCACCTGCCGCTGCACGTCCGCATCCCGGGCCGGTTCAATGTCGCCAACGCGCTGGGCGCGGCGGTGGCCGCCGCCGCGCTCGGCGCGCCGGCCCGTGCGATCGTCGAGGGCCTTGCGGGCTTGCCGCGCATCCGCGGGCGGTTCGACCTCGTCGAGGAGGGCCAGGACTTCGCCGTCGTCGTGGACTATGCGCACACTCCCGACGGCCTCGGCCGGGTGCTCGCCGCAGCGCGGGACCTCACCGCACCCGCCGGGGGCCGGCCCCGGGTGATCGCGGTGTTCGGGTGCGGCGGCGACCGGGACCGGACGAAGCGACCGCTGATGGGAAGGGCCGCCGCGGAGCATGCCGATGTCGTCTTCGTCACGTCCGACAACCCGCGCAGCGAGGCCCCCGAGGAGATCATGGCCGAGATCGAGGCGGGCATCGTGGGTGCCCCCCCGCCGCTCGGCTATCACCTGGTCGCCGACCGGGGGGAAGCCATCGACAGCGCGATCGCCAGTGCCCGGTCCGGCGACGTGGTCGTGATCGCCGGGAAGGGCCACGAGACCAGCCAGAGCGTCGGCAACCGTCTGATCGACTTCGACGACGCCAGGGTTGCCGCGGCATCGCTGCGGCGGTTGGCCGGCACCGACGTCAGACGATGAGGCTCACGCTCGGGGAGGTGGCCCGGATCTCGGGCGCGAAGCTCGTGGGAGGGGTCGCCGCCACACCGGTGCGAGGCATCTCCGTCGATTCGCGACGAGCGGGGCCGGGCGACCTGTTCGTGGCCCTCCCCGGCGAGTTTGCCGACGGGCATGCCTTCGTCGAGGCGGCGCTGCGTGCCGGAGCGGCGGCGGCCATGGTGACACGGCCGGTGGAGGGCCGGGGCGGCGCACCGCTGGGGCCGGTGCTGGTGGTCGAGGACCCGCTGGGGGCGCTCCGAGCGCTCGGCGCATGGGTGCGCGACGTCGTCGACCCGATCGTCGCGGGCATCACCGGTTCGACCGGGAAGACGTCGACCAAGGACCTGCTTGCCTCCGTCACGGGGCGCAAGTTCCGAACCGTTGCCGCCGAGCGGTCGCACAACAACGAGCTGGGGGTCCCGCTGACGCTCCTGAGCCTCCGGGAGGACACCGAGGTGCTCGTCTGCGAGCTGGGGGCAAGGGGGCCGGGGCAGATCCGAGACCTCTGCACCTATGTCCGCCCGCAGATCGGTGTCGTGACCAACGTGGGGGTGGCCCATTACGAGCAGTTCGGATCGGTGGACGCCATCGTCGCTGCCAAGTCCGAGCTGGTCGCCGCGCTGCCCGAGGGTGGCGTGGCCGTGCTGAACGCCGACGACCCCGCAGTGTCGGGCATGGCCGGCGTCACGGCCGCCGAGGTCCTGACCTACGGACTGGCGGGGGGCGCTGCTCCGGCAGCCGGGGTCTGGCTGCGCGGGGAGGCCGTCGAGGTCGACGCCCTCGGCCGTCCCTCGTTCCGGCTGGTCCGGGGCCACGAGCGCCGCAACGTCACCCTGGGGATCTCCGGCCGCCACCAGGTCGCCAACGCCCTCGCCGCAGCGGCCGCCGGGCTCGCGCTCGGCATGTCGCTCGACGAGGTGAGCCTCGGGCTCGAGCGGGCGAAGAGCTCGCCATGGCGCATGGAGGTGACCGAGCGAGGTGGCGTCGTCGTCGTCAACGACGCCTACAACGCCAACCCGACCTCGGTGGCCGCCGCCCTGGGCACCTGTGCCGCGATGGTGCCGCCGGGCGGCAGGTTTCTCGCCGTGCTCGGCTACATGGCCGAGCTCGGGGACCTCGAGCGGCTGGAGCACGAGCGGGCGGGGGCGCTGGCGGCACAGTCGGCGCACCGCCTCGTGGTCGTCGGCGAGCGCGCCGCCCCCATGGCGAACGGGGCGAGGCTCGCAGGGCTCGACGACGTCGCCGTCGTGCCGCAGGCGGCGGGCCTCGATGGCGTCCTGGAGGCACTCGGCGACCTCCGGCCCGGCGACGTGGTCCTCGTCAAGGCATCGCGGGTGGCCGGCCTGGAGCGGCTTGCGCCGCTCCTCGGGGCCCTGGTCGCTCCTCTGGATGTCCGGGCGGAACCCAGTTGACCCGTCTCATGATCGCGGCCAGCCTGTCGCTGGCCCTGGCGTTGTTCGGCACCCCCGTGGCCATCCGCATCCTGCGGGCCAAGGGCATCGGCCAGCGGATCCGGGAGGACGGCCCGAAGGCCCACATCGCCAAGAAGGGGACCCCGACGATGGGGGGCCTCGTCATCATCGGCGCCGCCGTCGTCGCGTACGCCGCCGCCCACATCCCCCATCACCGCTCCGCGCCCTTCACCGCCAGCGGCCTGCTCGCACTGTTCATCGTCGTCGGTCTCGGGGCGCTGGGGTTCATCGACGACTACATCAAGGTCCACAAGCGGCGCTCCCTCGGGCTCAACAAGCGGTGGAAGATCGCCGGCCAGGCGGCCCTCGCCGTGGTCTTCGCCCTGCTGGCCCACCACTACACCCAGGCATCGACCCAGGTGTCCTTCGTCCGGCCGCTCGGCATCGCCCTCGGGCCCCTGTTCGTGCTCTGGGTCTTCGCGGTGATCGCGGCGTCCTCGAACGGGGTCAACCTCGCCGACGGCCTGGACGGCCTGGCGTGCGGATCGGCGGCCATGGTGATGGGGGCCTACGTCGTCATCACGTTCTGGCAGTTCCGCCACGTGTGCAAGATCGACGGAGCGACGGGCAAGGTCGTCGCCGCATCGGTCTGCTACATGACCCCGCACTCGCTCGACCTCTCGATCGTTGCGGCGAGCCTGCTCGGGGCGGCGGCGGGCTTCCTGTGGTGGAACGCCGCGCCCGCTCGCATCTTCATGGGGGACACGGGGTCGCTCGCGCTCGGCGGGGCGATGGGTGCGCTGGCGCTGCTCACCAACACCGACCTCCTGATCATCGTGATCGGCGGCCTCTACGTCATCGAGGTCAGCTCGGTGATCTTGCAGGTCGTCTCGTTCCGGGTGTTCGGCAGGCGGGCGCTGCTCATGGCACCGCTGCACCATCACTTCGAGCTGCTCGACTGGCCGGAGTTCACCGTCATCGTGCGCTTCTGGATCCTCGCGGGGCTGTTCGTGGCCTTCGGGCTTGGCCTGTTCTACGCCGACTTCATCGCCCGGGGAGGGGTGGGATGAACCAGGTGACATTGCCGTTCGGGCGGGCTGGCGTCGTGGGCCTGGGCCGCTCGGGTGCTGCGGCCGCCCGGCTGCTCGCGCGAGCGGGGATCGAGGTCCGGGTCACGGAGGCCCGGGACACCCCCGCTCTTGCCGGCGTGGCTGCGGAGCTTGCCACCGTCGGCGTCGTCACCGAGTTGGGGGGCCACGGCGAGGGCATCGCCGCCTGGGCGGAGGCCCTCGTGGTGTCGCCGGGTGTGCCCCCCGCCAACCCCGTCATCGCTGCGGCGGTGCAGCGGGGAATCCCGGTCTGGAGCGAGATCGAGCTCGCCTGGCGCTTCGCCTCCGTGCCCGTGCTGGGCGTGACCGGGACGAACGGGAAGACCACGACCACGACGCTGCTCGCCTCGGTCCTGCAGGCGGCGGGCCTCGACGCCGTCGCTGCGGGCAACATCGGCTACCCGCTGGTCGACGCCGTGGAGGAGTCCCACGACGTCATTGTCTGCGAGGTCTCGAGCTTCCAGCTCGCCTTTGCCGAAACCTTCCGGCCCTCGATTGCCATCGTCCTCAACGTGGCCGACGACCACTACGACTGGCATGCCGGCTACGACGACTACCTCTCGGCCAAGGCGAGGATCGCCCGGGCGCAGACGGCGGAGGACCTCCTCATCGCCGGCTCTTCGGACCGGGGGGCCCTCAGCATTGCCGCAGGGTCCCCCTCGCGGCCCGCCGCCGTCGGTCTCGGGGACCTCGCGTCCGTGCACGCCGCCGCCCGGGGCCTGGGCCGTCCCCTGGCTGCGGCCGCCGGGGTGGAACGGGGACTGGTGGTCGCCGAGGGGTCTGCCGGGCCGGCATCGATCGTCGAGGTGGAGAAAATCCGGCTCGTGGGCCCCCACAACCTTGAGAATGTACTGGCTGCGTCGCTGGCGGCCCTCGAATGGGGAGTGGCACCGGAGGTGATCGGCGCTGCGGTCGCAGCGTTCTCCCCGCTGGCACACCGAAGCACGTTGATCGGGGAGATCGATGGCGTCCGTTACATCGACGATTCCAAGGCCACCAACCCGCATGCCACCCTCAGGGCCCTCCAGGGCCTGGAGCGGGTCGTGCTGATCGCCGGTGGGAGGGCCAAGGGCCTCGACCTGTCGCCCCTTGCGGAGCACACCCACCGGCTGGCCGGCGTCGTTGCCATGGGAGAGGCGACGCCCGAGCTCCAAGGCCTCTTTGCCGGGCGGGTCCGCTTCGCCAGCGCGGCCTTCGTCGAGGAGGCGGTGGAGACCGCGGCGGGTTGGGCGGTGCACGGCGACACCGTCCTGCTCTCGCCGGCCTGCTCGAGCCTGGACCAGTACACGAGCTACGCGGAGCGGGGCGACCGCTTTGCCGCCGCGGTTGGGCGCCTTGCCCGGGCAGCGCTGCGTTGAGCAGCGACACCCTCGCTCCGGCCCCGACCGAGCCGCACCCGGTCGCCGCCACCCTTCGGCATGGCAACACCTTCCGTCTCATGGCCGCCACCAGCGGGGCCCTGATCGGGATGGGCCTCGTCATGATCCTCTCCGCATCCTCGGTCGAGGCCTTCAAGACCTACGGCTCGTCGTTCCTGTTCTTCCGCAAGCAGCTCGTGGGGGCGGCCATGGGCCTCGTCGCCCTGCTGGGCCTCTCCCGGCTCGACTACCGCCGGCTGCGCAGGCTGGCCCGGCCCCTGTTCTGGCTGACCCTCGTCGGCCTCGTCGCGGCGCTCATCCCCGGCATCGGGGTCAGCGGCGGCGGCTCCAGCCGCTGGCTCACCTTCGGCCCCGTCACGGTGCAGCCCTCGGAGCTCGCCAAGCTCGCCCTGATCCTCGTCACGGCCCATGTGCTCGAGCGCAAGGGCGGCTTCGTCGGCGACATCCGGGAGCTCTGCATCCCCGTCATCCCGATGACGGCCCTGGCGTGCCTGTTGATGATCGCCCAGCCCGACCTCGGGACGACCATCATCACCGTCGCTGCGGTGCTGACGGTGCTGTACCTCGCCGGGGCGAGGATGCGCCATCTCTCCGCCCTGATCTCCGCCGGCTCGGTGGCGGCCGCCGGGCTGATCTTCACCCAGGGCTACCAGCGGGCACGCTTCGCCTCCTACCTCCACCCCTGGGCCGACCCGCTCAAGGGCGGGTACCAGATCATCCAGGGCCAGATCGCTCTCGGCAGCGGCGGCTGGTTCGGGGTGGGGTTGGGGGCCAGCCGGCAGAAGTGGTCCTACGTGCCCAACGCCCACACCGATTTCATCTTCGCCATCCTCGGCGAGGAGCTCGGGCTGATCGGAACGCTGGTCGTGCTGGCCGCCTTCGGTTTCTTCTGCTACCTCGGCATCCGCATCGCCCGGGAGGCCCCCGACCGCTTCGGGTTCCTCGTCGCCGGCGGGATCACGGCGTGGATCGGCATCCAGGCGGTCATCAACATCGGGGCGGTGACCGGGATGCTGCCGATCACCGGGGTCCCGCTGCCGATGATCTCCTTCGGCGGCACCTCGCTGGTGCTCACGATGGCGGCGATCGGCATCCTCCTGTCGATCGCCCGTCGTGGCCGCCAACCCGGGACGGACGCGCCCTGAGCGTCGTGGACGAGGCCGTGCCCCGGAGAGGGTCGTCCGCCCCGGCGTCACCCGTCCGGCCCCTGAGGGTCGTCATTGCGGGCGGAGGGACCGGAGGCCACCTCTTCCCGGCAATCGCCCTGGCCCGGGCGCTCACGAAGGGTGCGGAAGGGGACGCGGAGGTCCGCATCGTCGGCCGGCGGGGCGGTCCCGAGGAGCTGGCGGTCACCGCGCAGGACATCGCCTTCGAGGGCATCGACGTCCTCGGGTTCCGGCGTTCGGTGTCCCCCCGCAACCTGCTCGCCGCAGCCAAGGGGGCGGCCGCCACGGGCCGGGCGCTGGGGATCCTGCGCCGGGCGAGGGCCGATGTCGTGGTCGGGACGGGTGGCTACGTGACCATCCCGGTGGCGACGGCGGCGGCCATGCTGCGCATTCCCCTCGTCCTGCACGAGGCGAACGCCATCCCCGGCGTCGCCAACCGCCTGGCCGGTCGGTGGGCGACGGCGGTGGCGGTGTCGTTCCCGAGCATGCAGCGCTGGTTCCGGGCTCCGGTCACGCTGGTCGGCAACCCCATCCGCCCCGAGCTCGCCGGCCTCGACCGGTTGCACCGCATGGCGAACCACCCCGAGGCGCAGGCCCACTTCGGGCTGGAGGCGGGACGGCGCACGCTGCTCGTCTTCGGCGGGAGCCAGGGCGCCCGCCGCATCAACGAGGCGGCCCTCGGGGCCTACGAGCGGTGGCGGGACGACGTGCGCCTCCAGGTGCTCCACCTGGTCGGCCCGAAGGAGCTTCCCGCTGCCGAGGCGCGCCTCAAGGATCTCCGGCTGCCGGAGGACCGTGTCCTCTGGCGGCTCGTCGGGTCGACCGACCGGATGGATCTCGCCTACTCGGCCGCCGACCTGGCGGTCTGCCGGGCCGGAGCCGCCACCCTGTTCGAGATCGCCTCGGCGTCGCTGCCCGCGGTGGTCGTGCCGTATCCGTACGCGACGGCAGACCATCAGCGAGCCAACGCTCAACCTCTGGTAGACAGTGAGGCGGTGGTGCTCCTGCTCGATGCCGACTGCACGCCCGAATCGGTGGGAGAGTTGGTCGATGACCTGCTGTTCGACGAGTCCCGCCTCGAGCGGATGAGCGCCTCGATCCACGAGTTTGCGCGGCCCCGGGCTGCCGAGGCGCTGGCGGACCTGGTGCGAGGCGTGGCAGCACGACGGTGAACGGCGCACCGGGAGACGAGGCGATGGGGCTGGCCTCCAGGGGCGTGCCTCCGGGCGGTCACGTGCACCTCGTCGGCATCGGCGGAGCCGGCATGAGCGCCATCGCGCGGGTGCTCCGCGAGTCCGGGTACGAGGTCTCCGGTTCGGATCAGCGCGAATCGGCGGTGCTGGGAGCCCTTCGGGGCCTCGGCGTCACGGTCGACATCGGGCACCGCCAGCGCCGCGTCGAAGGGGCGCACCTCGTGGTCGCCTCGGCCGCGGTCCCCGACGACAACGTCGAGCTCGTGGCAGCCCGGGCGGCGGGCATCCCCGTCATCCCCCGCGGTGAGGCCCTGGCGCTGCTCGTCCAGGGACTGCGCACCGTCGCCGTGGCCGGGACCCACGGCAAGACGACGACCTCCGGCATGGTCGCCACGCTGTCGCAGGCCGCGGGGCTCGATCCGACCTGGCTGCTCGGTGCGGACCTGGCCGATCGGGGCCCGGGGGGCCGCCTGGGGGCGGGGGACCTGGCGGTCGTGGAGGCCGACGAGGCGTACGGCTCTTTCCTCTGGCTCGCCCCCGACATCGCACTGGTGACCAACGTCGAGGAGGACCACCTCGACCACTACGGGACGATGGACGCCCTGACCGGCGCCTTCGAGCAGTTTGTTGCCTCGTCGACGGGCACGGTCATCCTCTGCGCCGACGACCGGCGCGCCCTGGCGCTCGCTCCTGCCGTCCGGGCCGGCCGCCTGATCACGTATGGGCTGGGTGGCTCCCCGGACGTCACCGCCGACGGTGTCGAGACGAGTGCCGCAGGGTCGAGCTTCGGCCTCACGATCGGCGGGCGCCGGGCCGCGACGGTGCAGCTGCGGATCGCCGGCCGCCACAACGTGCAGAACGCCCTGGGAGCGGCGGCCGCCGGTCTGGCCCTCGGGCTGGGGCCGGAGACCGTCGCCGAGGGCCTGGCAGGGTTCGCGGGGGCCAACCGGCGCTTCGAGTACCGGGGCACGGTGCGGGGCGCCGACCTCTTCGACGACTACGCGCACCATCCGACCGAGGTGGCCGCCACGCTCGAGGCCGCCCGCTGGGGCCCCTGGCAGCGGGTGATCGCCGTCTTCCAGCCGCACCTCTACAGCCGGACCCAGGCGATGTGGCGGGCCTTCGGCGCGGCCCTGGCACAGGCCGACGTGGTCGTCGTGACCGATGTCTACGGAGCCAGGGAGCAGCCGGTCCCGGGGGTCACCGGAAAGCTGATCGTCGATGCGGTGTCCGAGGCACGGCCGGGCCGGCGAGTTGCCTACGTCCCCCGCCTGGAGGACGCGGCCGGCTACGTCAGCGCCCAGCTGCGGGGCGGGGACCTCGTGCTCAGCATGGGCGCCGGCGACATCACGACCCTGCCCCAGCGGATCATCGACGCCGAGCGGGCGGACACGGAGCCGGCGTGAGCGCCGCCGACGCCGCTGCGGCCCTTCGGTCCTCGGTGCGGGGAGAGGTCACGACCGACGCGCCACTGGCGGCCTTCACGTCGTTCCGCCTCGGGGGAGCGGCGGCGATCCTCGTCGAGGCCCACGACGAGTCGGACCTCGTTGCCACCGCCTCGGTCGCCGCCACGTCGTGTCTCCCGATCCTGTCGCTCGGGCGTGGCAGCAACATGCTGGTCTCGGACCGGGGCTATCCGGGCATCGTGGTGCGTCTCGGCAAGGGGTTCGAGTGGATCGCCGACAGCGGGGACGGCCTGGAGGCCGGGGGCGCCACGCCGCTGCCCCGGCTGGCGAATCGTGCCGCGGGCCGGGGCCTCAGCGGCCTGGAGTTCACGGTCGCCATCCCCGCCAGCCTCGGGGGCGCCGTCCGGATGAACGCGGGGGCGCACGGCTCCTCGCTCTCCGAGGTCCTCGATTGGGTGCGCCTCTACCGCCTGGGCGACCCCGCCCCGGCGGTCCTTCCGGCGGCGGAGCTCGGGATGCGGTACCGGTCGACGAACCTCGACGACAACGACGTCGTCTGCGCGGCCCGGCTTGCCCTGACGCCGGCGCCGCCGGGCGAGACCGGGGAGATCGCGCTGCGCATGCAGCGCTACCGGGACCACCGCGCCGCCACCCAGCCCGGCGAGGCCCGCAACGCCGGGTCGATGTTCAAGAACCCCGTCGACACCCCCGGTGTCTCGGCGGGCCGCCTGATCGAGGAGTCCGGCATGAAGGGCCACCGCGCCGGGGGGGCCGAGGTGTCGGGCAAGCACGCCAACTTCTTCCTCGCCCGCCCCGGCTCCACGGCCGGGGACGTCCACCGGCTCCTGGTGGAGGTGCAGGCGGCCGTGTTCGAGCGCACCGGTGTCCTGCTCACGCCCGAGGTGCGCCTGATCGGCTCGTTCGAGCAGCCCGACCTCATGCGGGCCGGCGGCGGTCCACCAGCCCCGTGAAGCCGCGGCGGGTCCTCGTCGCGGCGGGCGCCGCCCTGGCCCTGGGGGGTGGAGCGTTCGGTGTCTGGAACTCCTCGTGGCTGAAGCTCGAGGCCGTCCAGGTCACCGGCAACCACCACGCCACGACCCAGCAGGTGCAGGCCGCGGCGGCCCTCTCGCCGGGCATGCGACTCATGGCAGTCTCGGGGGCCGCAGTCTCGGCCCGGGTCAGCGCCCTGCCCTGGGTGGCGGACGCGACGGTGACGCACGTCCTGCCGTCGCGGATCCGGATCTCCGTCCGGGAACGGACCCCGGTTGCGTTGGTGCAGGCGGCAGCGGGAGCCCGTACCTACCTGGTCGACCACGCGGGGGTCGTGCTCCAGGACGGCGGAGCTGGCTACCCGTTGATCGCCGGCCTCCCGCTCACCGTCTCCTATCCCGGCGACCGCCTGTCCCTCCCCGCCTTCGGTGCCGCCGTCGGCCTCCTCGACGCGTTCCCGCCCGAGCTCAAGGCTCGCCTTGCCTGGGTGAACGCCCCGTCCCCCGACCTGCTGAGCGTGATCCTGACCGACCACACCACCGTCGTCTACGGCACGCCCGACGGCCTCGGGGAGAAGAACTACGACGTCATGGCGCTGCTGGCGACCGGCAAACCCTACGCATCGATCGACGTCCGGAGCCCCACCCATCCGGCCGCATCACCCAGATGAAGGGTAGGGCGCCGGCGTAACCGTTGATAACTCCCGCTCATCAGCGTGGTCTTTTTGTAGACGAGTTGACCTTTGCTCAACCCGCGACTATATTGCTCAACAACAGGTTCAATAGAACCTTCTATCGACCTTTACTTCATGGTTAAAGGTCACTGCAGATCCCGGAGGTGGGACATGGCGATGGGCCTTCAGAATTACCTGGCGGTGATCAAGGTCGCCGGGATCGGCGGCGGGGGTGTGAACGCGGTCAACCGGATGATCGACTCGGGCCTCAAAGGGGTCGAGTTCATCGCGATCAACACGGACGCACAGGCTCTCCTGATGTCGGACGCCGACGTCAAGCTCGACATCGGTCGCAACCTGACCCGCGGCCTCGGCGCCGGGGCGGACCCGGAGGTCGGGCGCCAGGCGGCCGAAGAGCACCGTGACGAGATCGAGGAGGTGCTGAAGGGCGCCGACATGGTCTTCATCACTGCCGGCAAGGGCGGCGGCACGGGTACCGGCGGTGCTCCCGTGGTTGCCGAGATCGCCAAGTCCCTCGGCGCCCTCACCATCGGGGTCGTCACCCGGCCCTTCTCCTTCGAGGGGCGACGGCGGGCCGTCGTGGCCGAGCAGGGCATCATGAGCCTGAAGGACAAGCTCGACACCCTGATCATCATTCCCAACGATCGGCTTCTGCAGGTCTGCGACGAGACCACCTCGGTGCTCGAGGCCTTCAAGATGGCGGACGAGGTCCTCCTCCAGGGCGTCCAGGGCATCACCGACCTCATCACGACCCCGGGGCTCATCAACCTCGACTTCGCCGACGTGAAGACGATCATGACCAACGCCGGCTCCTCGCTGATGGGCATCGGCACCGCCCGCGGTGAGAACCGTGCGGCCGAGGCGGCCCGCAACGCCATCTCGTCCCCGCTGCTCGAGGCTTCCGTCGAGGGAGCCCGCGGCGTCCTGCTCAACATCTGCGGTGGCAGCGACCTCGGTCTCTTCGAGGTCCACGAGGCTGCAGAGATCGTGGCCAAGTCCGCCCATCCCGACGCCAACATCATCTTCGGTGCCGTGGTGGACGACCAGCTCGGCGACGAGGTCCGGGTCACGGTCATCGCCTCCGGCTTCGACCGATGGATCACCCAGCCAATCGAGTCTCCCCAGCACACAAGGGTCCTCGAGCTCGAGCCGGTCGAGGGCGAGGACTATGTCCTCGAGCCCTTCGGCGGCCCGGAGCCCACGTACGCCCCCGAACCGATCTACGCTCGGGAGCCCGTACGGGAGGTCTCGCCAGGCCGGGAGCCGACCTATGTCTTCGACGCCGACGAGGACGAGGATCTCGATATTCCGAGCTTCCTGCGCCGGCCATAGCCGCCTCCCGGCGGCCACAGGGAGCCAAAAGCCCGGACTGATAGGATCCCGGTGGTTCTGTCAGGCGACACGTGATCTCGGAGGATCAAGCTGGACACCACCCTCAAGGGTGCCTTGAGACTTCGGGACGCCGGTTTCAAGGACGGCTTGATGGTTCTGATCTCGCCGGGCCCCGGGATCGCCTTCACCACGGGGCTGGCCGGAGACCTCAGCCTGTCCGGCGGTGATCCCGCAGGAGCCGAGGCCAACCGCGCCGCGGTCTCGGACGTGCTCGGCATCCCCCGCGCATGGGCGACGGCCCGCCATGTGCACGGTCGCGGTGTGGTCTGCGCCGGCACCCCTGGCGCCGAGGTGCCAGAGGCCGACGCCGTCGTGGTGCGCCAACCGGATCGCCCGGCGGCGGTGCTCTTCGCCGACTGCGTCCCGATCGCCCTGTCGGGGACGGGCGTGGCCGCCGCCGTCCACGCCGGGTGGCGAGGCCTCTGCGCCGGGGTCATCGAGGCGGCGGTGGCCACCGCCGAGCCGCCCGAGCCGTCTCCGGGCGGACTCTCGGCGTGGATCGGTCCCTGTATCGGACCCTGTTGCTTCGAGGTCGGCCCCGAGGTGCCCGAGCGGTTCGCCATGACGCACCCGGACGCCCCCGACTGTTGTGAGCGTCTGCGTAGTGGAAAGCTGACCTTCGACCTGAGGAGAGCGGCGGCTGCGGTCCTCGAGGCTTCTGGGGTGAGGGTCGCCGGCGATCTCGACCCCCCGTGCACGTGCTGCGACGCGCGGTTCTTCTCGCACCGCCGGGACGGGTCCCGGAAACGCCAGGCCCTCGTCACCTGGGTGGAGAGCCCTCGGTGAGCCCGGTCGCCGCGGCCCTCCAGCGTGTGCGGGAGCGGATCGGCGCCGCGGCCGAGCGCTCCGGACGGGACCCGGGCGACGTCACGCTCGTGGCCGTGAGCAAGGCCCACCCCGTGTCGTTGATCCGCGAGGCGCTCGCGGCGGGACAGCGGGATTTCGGGGAAAACCGGGTCCAGGAGGCCGTGGCGAAGTATAAGGAGCTTGGAACGAAGGTTCGGTGGCATTTCGTCGGTAGGCTGCAGCGCAACAAGGTCAGGCACCTGGTCGGCTGGGTCGATCTCATCCATTCCCTCGACCGACCGGAGCTTGCCGCGGAGATCGGGAACCGGATGGCGGCGACCGGGGAGACCCAGGAGGTGCTCGCCGAGGTCAATGTGTCGCGGGACCCGGGCCGGGGAGGGGTGATGCCGGAGGACCTGGCATCGCTGCTGGAATCGGTGGCGTCGGTGCCAGGGGTTCGGCTCACGGGCCTCATGGCGATGGCTCCCGTCGTGGGCAGCCCCGAGGACGCCCGGCCCTACTTCCGGCAGGTGGCCCGGCTGCGGGATGAGGCAGCGATACGGTTTCCGGAGTTGGGCATCCACCACCTTTCGATGGGGATGAGCCAGGATTACGAGGTTGCGATCGAAGAGGGAGCGACGCTGATTCGGGTCGGTGAGGCTATATTCGGTCACCGGGCGGGCCGGGTCCGTGCGGAGGAGCCGGTCGAAGGGGATGTCGACCCGGCCAGCATCGTGAGGGGAAGGTGACGTCCATGAGCATGTGGAGGAAGACGTTGCTCTATCTGGGTCTCGTCGAAGAGGACGAGCTGGAAGACGAGATGCACGCCTACGAAGAGCCCCCTCGCGAGAGCTCCTCGACCATTCGCAAGATCAGCCGGGACGACCCCCGGGAGGGGAGCGGCTCGTCGGTGGCGGCGCCACCGCGAACCCCGCCCCCCGCCCCGAAATCGCTCGGGCAGGTCCACATCGTCGAGCCTCGGGCCTACGACGACGCCAAGGAGATCGGCGACAAGCTGCGTGCCGACGTGCCCGTGATCATGAACCTGCAGGGCATCGAGGAGGACCTCTTCAAGCGGCTGACGGCGTTCGCGTCCGGGCTCGCCTACGGGTTGGAGGGCCGGGTGCAGCGGCTGGCTCCCCGGGTGTACCTGATCACGCCGGCCAACGTCGAGGTCTCGGCGGAGGAGCGGCGGCGACTGATGGAACGAGGTTTCTTCGATGAGTTTTGAGATCCCCCAGCGCGTGGGCAGGGCCGGCTGATGGGGACGCCGCTCTGTTTCGTCACGGGCATCTACTTCTATTACATCCTGCTGGCGCGGGTCATCCTGTCCTTCATCCCGATGTTCAAGCCCGGCTGGATCCCGCCGGCGGGGATCCGCCCGATCGTGGACCTCATCCATGCGGTGACCGACCCGCCCGTGAACGCCCTTCGCCGGGTGGTGCCCCAGCCGTACGGCATGCCCATCGACCTCTCGTTCATCGTCTGGTTCATCATCGTGTGGCTGGTGCACGGCATCGTTTGCGGGGCGGGACTCTGATGAGCCTGACACCCGAAGAGATCCTGGGGAAGCGCTTCCACGACGCGTTCCGCGGCTACAACCACGAGGAGGTCGACGTCTTCCTCGACGAGGTGGCTGCCGCCTTCGAGGCGGTCTTCAAGGACCTGCAGGCTGGCCGTGGCCGCATCGAGGAGCTCGAGGCCCAGGTCCTCGAGCTCAAGGGTACGGAGGGGATGCTGAAGCGGACGCTCCTCGCCGCCCAGCGCGCGGCCGACGAGACGATGGCCGAGGCGAAGACCGAGGCGGCCCGGCTTGTCTCCGAGGCCGAGGCGCAGGCGGCGGCGTCCCTTGCTTCAGCCAAGCAGCAGGCCGACGACGTCATCGCCGGCGCCATGGCCCGTCAGTCCCAGATCGAGGAGGTCACCTCCCGGCTGCATGGCCTGCAGGCAGCGCACCTTGCCAGGCTGAGGGCGCACCTGGAGGAGCAGCTTCGGTCGCTCGACACGCTGTCGTCCCCGCCCGACCCGGCGCCCCCTCCGGCTCCCTCTCCGGCTCCCCCTCCGGGCCCGGCCGCAGACGGCGACGCTGCTCCCACGAAGGTCCCCGAGGCCGAGCGCGTCCCCGAGCCCGAGCCTGCCTCCGAACCGAAGTCCGAAGGCCCCGTCGACGATCCGGGACCCCGCCCGACGCCGAAGCTGCTGGCCCCACCAGCGTCCCCACCCCCGGATTCCCCGGGGGCCTCCACGGAAGCGCCGAGACGGGCCTCGTCGTTTTCTCGGGGGCGGCCTGCCCAAGCCGAGCCCGGCGAGCCCGGCACCGGCGGGGAGAAGCCCTCCTCCAGACGGGTGCCGCGCGGGCCCCTGCGGCCGGGAGGGCCAACCGGCGGTTCGGGGGAGAGCGGGCAGTCCTCCGCGCCGGTGGCGTTCTGGGGGAATGACTAGTTCAGCGATCCCCCGGAAGGGCGAGACCGACTAATCCGTCTGGCGCCAACCATGGTGGGATAATGAGGCTTCGAGTCTGAACATCTCCCTATTCGCATTCAAGGGGTGATCTCTTTGTATAAGGCTTCGCTCGGCCTCGTGGGGGTCGCGGGCATCGCGCTCCTCATCGGTTGGCTGCAGCAGAACAATCCAGCAACCTGGCTGGCCATCGCGGCATCCGTCGCCGCTGCGCTCCTCCTGTTCGCTTCCTGGATCATCGATCGGGCGAGGGGCCGCACCGCAACGGCCGGTGAGCCGACGGTCCCAACGTGGACCCCGCCGCCGGAGGCCTCGTCGACGTGGACATCGGACGCACCCGCCGGCCAGACCGGCCCGGTACCCCCCCGGGGCCTGCGACCCGGCTACGGGCCTCCTCCCTCCACCCCGGCTGGCCCATTCCCGTCGCCCGGCTCGAGCGTTGCTGACAGCGACGAGGAGGAGGCCCCTCGCCGTCGCTTCGGGCGGAGGCCCGCGCCGGCCAACACGGCGCGCCACGAAGAAGCGGTCGCGGAACTGCAGGCGCTCACGGAGTCGGCGGCGGCCCAGTTGGCCGCAATGAGGGAGGAGAACCCCACCCCGCCCGAGGGGAGCGTCGTCCGATCGGAGCCCAAACCCGAGCCGTCGTTGAGCCGGGGGGCGGAGAACGAGGTCAGCGAACCGGAGGTGCCCGATGAACCGGAGCGCCGGAGAGCGACGGGCAGGCGTGGCGCCGGTCGGGACCAGTGGCTGGAAGCGGCCATTCGCCGGCGCGAGTCCCGCCCTCCGGACCCCGCAGACCGAGTCGAAGAGTCCGCGGCCCCCTCCGCGCCCGAGCCGGCTCCCGAGCCGGGCTTCAAGCCGGCTGCCTTCGGCGGAGGCCGGCGCTCCCGGCCCCTCTCCACCCCCGAACCCGTCCCCGAGGCCGAGCCGGCGCCGGAGCCTCTGCAAGAGGCCGGCTCACGACCGGAGCCCGAAGAGGAGCCGGCGATCGCGCCGTGGCCAGAGCGGCCATCCCGGTTGGGCCGCCGTGTTCCCCCGCTCGTCGTCACGCCAGAGCCCGAAAAGGAGCCTGAACCCGAGGCACCGCTGCTGAAGCGCCGTGCGGCAAGCAGCTTCGAAAGCCCGCGGCACGCCTCCACGCCACCGCCGGCCGCGGAGGCGGAGCCTGCACCTGAGCCTGAGCCTTCGCCTACGGCGGAGCAGGCGGGCGCCCCCGAACCCGCGTCAGCCCCTGAACCCGCGCCTTCCCCGAAGCCCGCGGCCCCACCGGAGGCGCGAGTGCGCCCAAAGCCTGTCCTCCCCCCGTCGGCTCCCGCCCGACCCGCACCGTCCGAGCCGAAGCTGGCCCCCAAGCCCAAGCCGGCGCCTGCGAAAGCGACGGCCGCGCCGCCCCTCAAGGCGGTGCCACCGCAGGCCGTGGCAAAGCCGTCGGTCGCGAAGCCGCCCGCCGCCAAGCCCAGGGCAGTCCCCCCGCTGGCCCCCGATCCGGAGGGGAGCGTTGCGCCAAAGTCAGGGCGGACACCCTCGCCCAAGACGGGGGTCGTCAAGCCCGTTGCGGCTCGGAAGCCGGAGGCCCTCAAGCCGGTGCCTGAACCCAAGCCGGTGGCGCTCAAGTCGGTGCCCGCACCGAAGCCGGCCGCCGCAGCGAAGCCCCAGTTGAAGATCGCAGGAAAGCCTGCGGCCGCCAAGCCCCCGGCTGCGGCAGCACCAAAGGCCCCGGCGAAACCTGCTCCCAAACCGGCTACGAGGCTGTCCCCGAAGCTGGCGGCGAGTCCCCCCAAGGTCAAGGCCGGCCCAAAGCTCGCACCCGTGCGGGCGACGCCCGCGGCGGCACCGGCGAAGCCGGCGGCAAAGACCGCCACCGCGCCGCCGGCGAAGGGCAAGGCGGCTCCCAAGCCGAGGGGGCCGAAGACTTCGGGCCAATAACGCCTCGACGGCCAGCCATGACCTCGAGGGTGGTCGCCGTTCGCGCAGGGGCGCGCGATCTCGGACTGGCCTCGTACCGGATCAGTCCGTAGCGACCTTGCGACCCTTCGGGCCGTAGGTCCGCCGGGCCGGGGGGC
>DASXNO010000083.1:0-2873 GCA_036495025.1 Actinomycetota bacterium
TCCTTGCAGTAGTCGCTGCAGTACTCCTGGCCCTCGGGGACCGGACAGTTGCAACCCGTCATCGGACACTTCTTCTCATCGGCCATCGTCAACCCCTTTTGGCTCGGTTCACTCGGTTCCGGCACTACGTAGGGGAGCCTACCCGCATGCGGCCGAAATGAGAACATTTGAGAATGAGTCTCAGTCGGTGCTCGGCCGCCGGGCACGCGAGGATGGAGGGGTGAGCGCCAGCGAGACCATTGCCGCCGAAGCTCCCGGCGCCTACGCCCTGCAGGTGCGCGGCCTCCGGAAGGCGTACGGCGAGAAGGTGGCGGTGGCGGACCTGAACCTCGACATCCCGGCCGCGAGCTTCTGCGGGCTGGTGGGCCCGAACGGGGCGGGGAAGACGACCACCCTGAAGATGTGCACCGGCCTGCTCCGTCCCGACGTGGGGGCCGTCTGGGTCGACGGCGCCGACGTGTGGCACAACCTCGCCCGGACCAAGGCGGTCATCGGCGTGCTCCCGGAGGACCTCCTGCTCTTCGAGCGGCTCACCGGCAGTGAGCTCCTCACCTTCAACGGCCTGCTGCGGGGCCTGCCTGCGGACACCGTGGCGGACCGCTCCCGGGAGTTGCTCGAGGTCTTCGGCCTGGCCGAGGCGGCAACGACCATGGTGGTCGACTACAGCCACGGGATGAAGAAGAAGATCGGGCTGGCGTGCGCGCTGATCCACGGACCGCGGCTCCTCTTCCTCGACGAGCCCTTCGAAGCGGTGGACCCGGTGTCGGCCCGGAGCATCCGGACGGTGCTGGAGCGTCACATCGAGTCGGGGGGCACCGTCGTGTTCTCCAGCCACGTCATGGAGCTCGTGGAGCGGCTCTGCGACCGGGTGGCGATCATGCACCAGGGCCGGCTCGTCGCCGAGGGCCCAACGGACGAGATCAGGGCGGGAACCTCGCTCGACGACGCCTTCGTCCGGCTGGTCGGCGGCGAGCGGGCGTCCGGCCCGGACCTCGGATGGCTCGGCTCTTCTTCCGGCTGAAGCTGACGCTGCTGCGGAACGGCCTGCGCTCCAACTGGCGGCGCAGGCTCGGGATCGGCTTCAGCGCCTTCGCATGGTTCTGGCTGGTGGCCGCCACCCTCGCCGTGCTCCTGGCGAGCCGGTCGCAGGGGCTGGTTGTGCCGCTCGTCTTCGACAGCTTTTTCCTGGGCTGGCTCTTCCTCCCGCTGCTGGGGATGGGCACCGACGAGACGCTCGACCCCTCCCGGCTCGCACTCCTGCCCCTCGAGGGGCCCGCCCTCATGCGGGGCCTGCTGACCGCGTCCCTGGTGGGGTTGGGCCCGGTCGCCACACTGATCGCGCTCTCGGGTGCACTGATCCGCTCGCGGCCGGGCGTGGCGGGCAGCATCGTCGTCGGGGCCGCTGTTGCCGTCGAGCTCCTGGCGTGCGTCGTCGGCTCGCGGGCGATGACGACGCTGTTCTCGGGGGTTCTCCGCTCCCGCCGGGGCAGGGACCTGCTGGTCTTCGTCGTCGCGGTTGCCGGCATCGTGCCCGCCCTCGCGGGCCAGATCGTCCCGCGGCTGCTCGTCTCGCGCAACCACAGGACCGTCACCCTCGGGCCGGCGGGCCGCGCGCTCTCGTGGCTCCCCTCGGGCTGGCTTGCCCAGGCCGCTCTGCAGGCGCGGGCCGGGCACCTGCCGGTGGCCGTGGCCGAGCTGGCCGCCGGCGCCGCCGCGGTGGCGGGCGGACTGTGGGTGTGGGCCTGGGCGCTGCAACGGGCGCTGACGACGAGCGAACCGGCCTCGGCCAGGCAGGGCCGGAAAGGAAAAGGGCAGAAGGGGCGGAGCCTGTTCTCGCCGCCCCTCTCGTTCCTGCCCCGCACCAGGACCGGGGTCATGGCGGCGAAGGAGCTGCGCTACATGTGGCGAGACCCTCGACGTCGCGCCTCGCTCCTGTCGGTCGTCATCCTGCTCGCGTTTCCGGTCGCGGGCATCCTCATGGGTCGCACCCACGCCCGGCAGCTCGTGCTGCTGGCCGGCGCCGGTACGCTGGTCCTCTGCCTCCAGGCGGTCAACCAGTTCGGCCTCGACGGCCCGGCCTTCTGGATGAACGTGGCGGCGGGAGGGGACCCGGCGGCCGACCTCCGCGGCAAGAACCTCGCGATCGCGGTGCTGGGCGCCGTGCTCGTGGCCGTCGAGGCGGTGGGGCTGGCGGCGTTGAGTGGGGGATGGACGTATCTCCCCGCCGCCGTGTTCCTCGGGGCCGCGGCGATGGGGGTCGCCCTGGGGGTCGCCAACCAGGCGTCCGTCCTCGCCCCCTATCCGGTGACCGACACCGCCACCAACCTCTGGGGCAACAACGCCGGGTGCCTGACCGCGCTGACCGGGCTGCTGGCCATGGCCGTCACCGGGCTGCTCCTGGGTCCGATCGTGGCGGCCGTCGCGGTATCGCTCGCGGTGTGGCGGGCCGGCCTGATTGCGGTGGCCGCCGGCGCGGCGCTCTACGGGTACCTCCTGTGGCGCCTCGGCTGCCGGCTGGCGGGGACGCGGCTGCGCAACCGTCAGATCGAGGTCCTGCAGGCGGTGTCGGCCCGGTCCGCTGGCTAGGACTATCTTGAAAGCCCGACGAGAGGAAGGTGACCGTGACCCGCACCGCGAATCTCGGGTTCCCCCGCATCGGTGCCCACCGTGAGCTCAAGTGGGCGCTGGAGCGCTACTGGAGGGGTGAGGATCCCGCCGGGACGGAGCTCCGTCGCACCGGAGCCGCACTCCGGGAACGCCACTGGCGCCTGCAGGCCGACCGGAGGATCGACCGCATCCCGAGCGGCGACTTCTCGTTCTACGACCATGTGCTCGACGCCGCCGTTTCCGTGGGGGCGGTGCCCGAACGCTTC
>DASXNO010000084.1:0-11299 GCA_036495025.1 Actinomycetota bacterium
CGCTCGACATCCCGGTGGACAACCGTGCAGGGATAGCCCTTCTCCTGCAGGAAGCGGGCGATCTCATCGGCGATCACCACGGAGCGGTGTTTGCCACCGGTGCAGCCGACGGCGATCGAGAGGTAGTGCCGCCCCTCCTGGACGTAGCCCGGCAGCAGGAACTCGAGCAGGTCCCGGATGCGGGCGAGGAAGCCCTGGGCGGTCTCCTGCCCGAGGACGTAGCCGCGGACCCGGCGGTTCAGGCCGGTGAGCGGTCGCAGGTCCTCGACCCAGTGGGGGTTCGGCAGGAACCGGACGTCGAAGACGAGGTCGGCGTCGAGCGGGATGCCGTGCTTGTAGCCGAACGAGATCACGCTGACCGCCAGTCCTGCGCGCGGCGACGCCTCGACGAAGAAGGAGCGGATCTTGTCCCGAAGAGCGTGGACGTTGACCTCCGTGGTGTCGATGACGAGGTCGGCCTGCTCCCGCATGCCGGCCATGAGGGTGCGTTCCTCGTGGATGCCGTCGATGACCCGCTCGGACAGCGGGTGCCGGCGCCGGGTGGCCTCGAAGCGCCGCACGATCGTCTGGTCCGAGGCCTCGAGGAACAGGATCCGATAGGGGATCTCCCGCTCCCGCAGCTGCGCCAGCGCCTTCTCCAGCTCGGGGAAGAACTCGCCGCCCCGGACGTCGACGACGAGCGCCACCTCTTTGACCTTGATCCCGGGGCCGGATACCAGGCTGGCCATGCGGTCGATCAGGGCGGGAGGCAGGTTGTCGATGACGAAGTAGCCCAGGTCCTCGAGGTTCTTGGCGGCCTCGGACCGGCCGGCCCCCGAGAGGCCGGTGATGATCGTGAACTTGGGAAGGTCGGACCGGGCCATGACCTTCAACCGGCTTCTCGCTCTTTTTTCCACTCCTGCGTATCGACCACCAGGCCGTGGAGGGCGTTGTAGACCTTGACCGCCAGAGCCGGCCCGATGCCCGGCACCAGGGCGATGTCGTCGGGGGTGGCAGCGAGCAGGCCCTTCACCGAGCCGAAGTGGCGGACCAGGGCCTTCTTCCGGACCTCGCCGACGCCGGGCAGCTTGTCGAGCAGGCTGGACGTCATCCGGGGCGTGCGCTTCGTGCGCTGGTACCCGACGGCGAACCGGTGGGCCTCGTCGCGGATGCGCTGCAGCAGGTAGAGCGCCTCGGATCCTCTCGGGATGATGCGGGGCTCGGACTCACCCGGCGTGTAGACCTCCTCGAACCGCTTCGCCAGCGACACGACCGGAATGTCGGACAGGCCCAGCTCCGCCAGGACGTCGACCGCCCGGTTGAGCTGCCCCTTGCCACCGTCGATGACCACGAGGCCGGGGCGGTACGAGAACCGGCTCGCCCGGGTCAATTTCTGCCCCAGGGGGACCCCGCCCTCCTCCTTGCCGGCCTCGTCCAGATAGCGCTGGAAGCGCCGGCGGATCATCTCGCCCATCGAGGCGAAGTCGTCCTGGCCCGCGACGCTGCGCATCTTGAACTTGCGGTAGTCGGATTTCTTCGGCAGCGCGTCCTCGAAGACGACCATGGACCCGACGACGTCGGTCGTGCCCAGGTTGGAGATGTCGTAGCACTCGATCCGCAGCGGCGCCTCGTCGAGGCCGAGGTGGTCTTGCAGCTCGTTGAGGGCGCGGGAGCGGGCCGCGAAGTCACTTGCCCGCTTGAGGCGGCTCTGGGAGAAGGCCTCCCGCGCGTTGTCTTCGACGGTCCCAAGGAGCTTGCGCTTCGCCCCCCGCTCGGGCACCCTGATCGCCACCCTGGTCCCCCGCAGCATGGCCAGCCACTCGAGCATGACCTCCTCGTTGGCCGGCTGGACCGGCACCAGGATCTCCCTGGGCACGTCGGTGCCGGTCGGGCCCTCGGGATCGCCGTAGAGGTTCTCCAGGAACGAGGCCAGCAGCTCAGGGGGGTCGAGGTCCTCGACCTTGTCGACGATGAAGCCCTTGCGGCCCGTCACCCGACCCCCGCGAACGAAGAAGACCTGGACGGAGGCTTCGAGCTCGTCGCCCGAGAAGGCGACGACGTCGAGGTCCTCGGGTCGTTCCGTCACCATCTGCTGGCGCTCGATCACGCGGCCGACCGCGGCGAGCTGGTCCCGGATGCGGGCGGCCTTCTCGAACTCGAGGCTCTCGGCCGCAGCCATCATCTCCGCCTGCAACCTGCGGATCACCGGCTCGTGGGCGCCGTCCATGAAGGCGCAGAAGTCCTCGACGTGCTTGCGGTACTCCTCGGGGGTCACCGCCCCGACGCACGGCCCCGAACACCGCCCGATGTCGTAGAGGAGGCACGGGCGCCCGGACCGCCTCGCCCGCTCGAAGACCCCGGGCCGGCTCGTGCGGATGGGGAAGACCCGGATCAGCAGGTCGAGCGTGTCCCGGATGGCGTAGGCGTGGGCGAACGGCCCGTAGTACTTGACGCCCTTGCGCTTCTTGCCTCGCACGACCATCGCCCGGGGGACCTCCTCGTCGAGCGTGACGGCGAGGTAGGGGTAGGACTTGTCGTCCCGGTACCGGACGTTGAACCGGGGCCGGTACTTCTTGATCATCGTGACCTCGAGCTGGAGGGCCTCCACCTCGTTGGCGGTGACGATCCACTCCACCCGGACCGCCTCGCTCACCATGGCAGCGGTCCGGGGATGCAGGCCGAGCCCGAAGTAGTTGGGGACGCGCTGACGCAGGCTCTTGGCCTTGCCGACGTAGATGACGCGGTCGGAGGCATCCCGGAAGAAGTAGACGCCGCTGGATTCCGGGATGTCTGCGCTGCGGGGCCGCCAGGCCGCATTGTGAGCCATCGACCCATTGTAGGAGCCGTCCGGCTCGCGCCCTACGCTTTGGGCTTCTAGAAACTGGGAAAGACCCCTGCGCAACGCCGTCGGAATGGAGGCTCAGGTGGCAGAGCAGCAGGACACGCGCGCGATCTCGGCGGGACGCCGGGCTGCCGTTGCCGTCGTCGCGGGTCTGGCGGCGGGAGCAGCGGGGGCTCGCCTCGTACCGTGGCAGGCAACGGTCCTGGGGGGCTGGTCGGTGGCGGCTCTCGTCTACGTGGTCTGGGTGCTGTGCGCGATTGCCGGCAAGGACACAGCGGCGACGGCCCGGATCGCCACCCGCGAGGACGCCAGCCGGACGGCGGCCGACCTGATGCTCCTGTGCGCTGCCGTCGCAAGTCTGGGAGCGGTGCTCCTCTCCCTGGTGAAGGCAGCGGGCGAGCACGGCGGCGCCAGGGCCCTCCTGACAGCCGTGGCGGTCGTCAGCGTCGTTGCCTCATGGGCCGTGGTCCACATGACGTTCACCCTGCGCTACGCCAGGCTGTTCTTCACCGGTCCCCAGGGCGGCATCGACTTCCACGACGACGACAAGGATGCCAGCTACCTCGACTTCGCCTACGTCGCCTTCACCATCGGGATGACCTATCAGGTCTCGGACACCGACCTGACCAACCGGCGGATCCGCTCCGCAGCCCTCCGCCACGCCCTGCTGTCCTACCTGTTCGGGACCGTCATCATCGCCATGACGATCAACGTCATCGCCGGGCTCGCCAAGTAGCAGGGCATTCCATGCACGCCACAGCAATCTCCGGCAGGATGAAGTGACGTGAAACCACCGTTCACAAGACCCTAGCTCGACCACTGACGGGCGGGGGGAGCGATCGGGAGCGCCGCCTGCGGCGAGAGGTTACCGGGGGCCTGGCGCTCGCGGTCATCCTGGCAGGCTTCTTCCTCGCTACCCTCGAAAGCGTCGTGGCAGGTGTGGGCATCGAGCGGCTCGATGCACCGGTCAGCCGCTTCGTGGCCGCCCACCGGACGGTCGCCCTCACCGACGTGTCCAGGATCGTCACCGACCTCGGCAGCCCGTGGGTCACCGTCCCTGTCGCCGCCCTGGTTGTGGCGGTGCTCATCTGGCGCTTCCGCTGGTGGGAAGCTGCGCTCTTCATGGCGATCTCCTCGGGAGGCGGCGACCTCTCCGCCCTCGGCCTGAAGTACGTCGTCCGCCGGGTCCGGCCTCCCGGCGCCCTGGTGCACCTGTCCAGCTTCTCGTTCCCCTCCGGTCATGTGGTGGGGACGCTCACACTCTGCGCCGGCGTCGCGTGGGTCCTCTCCCGGCATGGGGCCAGCCGCGACGTCCGCCTGGCAGCGTGGACGGGCTCGATCCTGCTCACCGTCGCGGTGGGCGTGTCGCGGATCGAGCTTGCGGTGCATTACACCTCTGACGTGATCGGGGGATTCGCCCTCGGAGGGTTCTGGCTGGCCGCCGCAGCCACGCTCTGGGCCGCCCGCGACCTTTCGAAGCTCCGCGGCGGCGGCGCACGTGTCACCATCGAGACCCAGACGAGGTAGCCTGCCGGGGATGGTGAGCTTCCACCGATGGCGGTGGGCTCCTCTGAATTGGGCGCCTTGCCGGGCGCCGGTGCTGCCTTGGTGGTCCGACTCGGGTGGTCTCAATGGTTCGACACATCGGCGTGGAGGAGTCAATGGGGGATGCCGTAGGAGCGCACGAGTCCTCGGAGGCAAAGCAGCGCATTGTCACCGCCGCCATCGACGTCATCGCTTCTGAGGGGTTCGGGGGGGCTACCGCCCGCGCGATCGCCCGGTCGGCCGGGTGCAACCAGGCCTTGATCTACTACTACTTCGGCAACATCAAGCAGCTCTACCTCGCAGCGCTCGACGAGAGCTGCCGGCGGCGCATGGACTTCTACCGGGCCAAGATCGGCGAGATCCACTCCCTCGAGGACCTGGCGAGGGTCGGCGAGTCGCTGTGGCTGGACGACATCCGTTCCTCGCACATGACCGTGGCGGCCGAGATGGTGTCGGCCGCCCTCCAGCACCCCGACCTCGGGAGGGAGGTCGTCGCCCAGATGGAGCCATGGGTGGCCATCGCCGAGGAGGCGATCTCCCGGGCCATCGAAGGGACGCTGGTGGCGAAGCTCGTCTCGACCCACGACCTGGCGCAGGCCCTGGTGGCCCTGTTCCTGGGCATGGAGCTCATGTACCACCTCGACCACGACGCCGGCCTGTCCAAGCGGCTCTTCGCCATGTTCAGCCGGGTGTCGAAGATCGCCTCGCCCCTGCTGTCGAGCCCGTTGCTGAGGGTGAACAACCAGGCGAGGTAAGTCGGCGACTACACTCGCCGGCCGGCCGACGCCTTCGCTCTCGCCTTGGGCCTGGCCTTCGGCCGTGGGTTCGTCCGCCTCGGCGTCGAGGCCTTCCTCGAGGTCGCGCGAGCCCCGGTGCCGAGGATCGGGCGCAGGAAGCGGCCCGTGTAGGACAGGTCGGCCTGGGCGATTGCCTCGGGCGGCCCCGCCGCCACCAGCTCGCCACCCGCTCCCCCACCCTCCGGGCCGAGGTCGATGAGCCAGTCGGCCGTCTTGATGACGTCGAGGTTGTGCTCGATCACGACGACGGTGTTGCCCTTGTCCACCAGGCCCTGCAGCACCGCAAGCAGCTTGGCGACGTCCTCGAAGTGCAGGCCGGTCGTCGGCTCGTCGAGGATGTAGAGCGTCTTGCCCGTCGCCCGCTTCGCCAGCTCGGTCGCGAGCTTGACGCGCTGGGCCTCCCCGCCGGACAACGTCGGGGCGGGCTGGCCGAGCCGGACGTAACCGAGCCCGACCCCCGCGAGGGTCTCGAGGTGCCGGGCGATCGGTGGGATCGGCCGGAAGAACTCCAGCGCCTCCTCGACGCTCATGTCGAGGACGTCGGAGATCGTCTTGCCCTTGTAGTGGACCTCGAGGGTGTCCCGGTTGTAGCGGCGCCCCCTGCAGACCTCGCAGGTCACGTACATGTCGGGCAGGAAGTACATCTCGATCTTGATCTGGCCGTCGCCCTGGCAGTTCTCGCAGCGGCCCCCCTTGACGTTGAAGGAGAAGCGGCCTGGCCGGTACCCCCGCACCCTCGCCTCCTCGGTCTGGGAGAAGAGGGTCCGGATGTGGTCGAACATGCCGGTGTAGGTGGCCGGGTTGGACCGCGGCGTGCGGCCGATCGGCGACTGGTCGATGTCGATGACCTTGTCGATGTGCTCCAGGCCCTCGATCCGGCGGTGCCGGCCGGGCTGGAGCTTGGCCGAGCGCAGCAGGTGCCGGTGGACGCCCCGGTACAGGATGTCGTTGACCAGCGTCGACTTGCCGGAGCCCGAAACACCCGTGACCGCCGTGAACAGGCCGACGGGGATCGAGACGTCGATGTTCTTCAGGTTGTGCTCCCGGGCACCTCGCACCGTCAGCCACCCCCGCGTGGGCTGGCGGCGCTCCTTCGGGACCGGGATGGACCTACGGCCCGCAAGGTAGGCGCCGGTGATCGACTTCGGGTCCTTGAGCAGGCCCTCCACCGACCCCGAGTACACGATGTGGCCGCCGTGCTCCCCCGCTCCCGGCCCGATGTCGACGACGTGGTCGGCCGCCTCGATCGTCTCGGTGTCGTGCTCGACGACGATCAAGGTGTTGCCGAGGTCCCGCAGGCGCACCAGGGTGTCGATCAGACGGCGGTTGTCTCGGGGGTGCAGTCCGATCGAGGGCTCGTCCAGGATGTAGAGCACCCCGACGAGTCCGCTGCCGATCTGGGTGGCAAGCCGGATCCGCTGGGCCTCCCCGCCGGCGAGCGTGGCCGCGCCACGTTCGATGGTGAGGTAGTCAAGGCCGACGTCGACGAGGAACCCCAGGCGTGCGTCGACCTCCTTGAGGATACGGGTGGCAATCGCGGACTCCTGCTCGGTGAGCTCCAGGGAGCCGATGAACTTCGCAGCGTCCTGGGCCGACAGCCGGCAGAGCTCCCAGATGTTGAGGCCCCCCACGGTGACGGCCAGCGACTCCGGCCGCAGGCGAGCGCCCTTGCAGGCGGGGCACGGCACCTCGCGGAAGAACTGCTCGATGCGCTCCCGGGTCGTGTCGGACTCCGCCTCCTGCCGCCGCCGCTCCAGCCACGGGACGACCCCCTCGAAGGTCGTGTGGTACTGGCGGGTGCGGCCGTAGCGGTTGCGGTACCGGATGAAGACCTCGGTGTCGCCCGTCCCCCGCAGCACGACCGCCCGCTGGTCGTCCGTCAGGTCCTTCCACGGCGTGTCGGTCGAGAAGCCGTACGTCTCGGCGACGGCCTCGAGCATCCGGTCGAAGTACTCGAGCCGCCCGCTCGACCACGGGCTGATCGCCCCACCGGCGATCGAGCGGTCGGGGTCGGGCACAACGAGCTCGGGGTCCACCTCGAGGTGGATGCCGATGCCGTCGCACCGGGGGCAGGCCCCGTAGGGGGTGTTGAAGGAGAAGTTGCGGGGGGCCAGCTCGTCGAAGGAGAGGCCGCAGTTCAGGCAGGCCGCCCGCTCGGAGAAGAGCATGGTCTCGGTCGCGGCGCCCGAGCTGTCGACCAGCTCGATGCCGACGACGCCCTCGGTCAGGCCGAGCGCCGTCTCGATCGAGTCGGAGAGGCGCCGGCCGATGTCCTCCTTCAGCACCAGCCGGTCGACGATCACCTCGATGTCGTGCTTGTAGTACTTGTCGAGCCGGGTCCCGGTGGTCTCCGCCAGATCGACCACGAGCCCGTCGACCCTTGCCCGGGCGAATCCTCTGGCGGCCAGGTCTTCCAGCAGCTTCTCGAACTCGCCCTTCTTGCCCCGGGCGACGGGAGCGAGCACCTGGAACCTCGTCCCCGGCGCGAGGCTCATGACCTGGTCGACGATCTGGCTGGGGGACTGCCGGGCGATCGGTGCGCCGCACTTCGGGCAGTGGGGCTGGCCGATGCGGGCGTAGAGCAGCCGGAGGTAGTCGTAGATCTCCGTGATGGTCCCGACCGTCGACCGCGGGTTGCGGGAGGCGGACTTCTGGTCGATCGAGATGGCCGGGGAGAGGCCCTCGATGAAGTCGACGTCGGGCTTCTCCATCTGGCCCAGGAACTGGCGGGCATACGACGACAGGCTCTCGACGTAGCGGCGCTGCCCCTCGGCGTAGATGGTGTCGAAGGCGAGGGAGGACTTACCAGATCCCGAGAGCCCCGTGAACACGATGAGCGCGTCCCGCGGCAGCTCCAGGTGCACGTCCTTCAGGTTGTGCTCTCTGGCGCCTCGGATGACGAGGTGGCTCGCGGCGGACTGCGCCTTGGTCGGGGACATGGGGCCCATTGTGCCTCAAGTCCGACCTCGATTGCGGGGGCGAATTGCAGAGAGGGAATTCCCGAGGGGCGCCTCGGGTTCTATCCGGCGCCTTGAGGGGCGCCTCGGGTTCTATCCGGCGCCTTGAGGGGCGCCTCGGGCCGGCGGGGAAGTTCCCCACGCCCGGACGGGATGCAAGGATGGCGGCATGCAACCGACCCTGCTGGCGCTGCTGGAAGTGGTGCTGCTGTGTGGCGGCGGCCTCGCTGCCGGGCGCTTCGTCCGCCGGGTGGGCCGGGGGGACCGCAAGCTCGTGCTGATGGCATCGGTCGCCGCCTGGCTGGTCCTGTTCGGCGTGGTGCCGTTCTGCTGCTTCGCAGCCTTCGTCCGGCCGGGGACGGCCCAGGCGGCGGGACCGGTCGAGACCCTGATCCTGAACCTCGTGCCCCTGGCGCTGGTCGCCTCGCCCGCGCTGGGGATCGCCCAGGCGCTGGCCCTCACCGGCCGGAGGAGAGACTAGAGCCGCCCGGCGACCGTCCTGGCGAGCGCGACGACGTCCGCCTTCATCGTGGCGGCGTCGATCACCACCCCCACCGGAGCCTTGAACTGGGCAAGGACGAAGTAGACGGTGTCGCCCTTGTGGAAGACGAGGCCGGTGGTCGTCGGGTCGTAGTAGGCGTCGTCGCCCACGCCGGTCACGTCCACGTCCCCGCCGGTGAGGCCCGTCTGCTTCGCCACCTCGTAATTCTTGGCCTTCCAGATCACCATGTCGGCAACCTGGACCGCCCCGTCGGCCCTGAGGTTGGACCCCTTCACCGCGTAGGTGCACGAGGGGTTGCCGAGAAAGGCCACCGCCTGGGCGGCCGTGACGCTCCCGCCGAACGCAGCCGTGACGGTCGAGGAGGGGACGACGGCGCAGAGGTCCGAGCCGGCGCTCAGCGACGGCGCCGGCGTCGAGGTCGCCGAGGCCGAGCTCGAGGGCGACGCAGCCGCCGACGACCGGGGGGATGCCGACGAGCAGGCGGCCAGACCGGGCAGCAGGAGGGCAACGGCAACGCCAGCAGCCCCCCGGGAGCGACCTCTCAGCAGAAAGCGAAACAGAATGGACACGATGCTGGCGGACAGTAGGCGGACCGGGAACGGCTGTCAAGGGGGGCCGGGTAGAGTGACCGCCATGAGCGAGGAACGAACCGGCGAGGCCTTTGAGCTCGGGGAGCAGCTCACGGTCGTCGGGTCCAAGCTGCGCCCAGGCGACCCGGCGCCAGACTTCGCCCTGGACCACTTCGACGGGGACGCAGTCACGACCGTCTCGCTCGCCGACACGGCGGGCCGGGTGCGGCTGCTGTCGGTCGTCAACTCCCTCGACACGCCGGTGTGCGACATCCAGACACGCCGGTGGGAATCGGAAACACCGGAGGGCGTCGTCGTCTACACGATCAGCATGGACCTCCCCTTCGCCCAGCAGCGCTGGACCAGCGAGGCGGGCGCAGCCCACGCCGCCCTCTCCTCCCACCGCAGCGAGGACTTCGGGACGCGCTACGGGGTGCTCATCAAGGAGTGGCGCCTGCTGCAGCGAGCCCTGTTCGTGGTGGACGGGTCCGGCACGATCGTCCACGCCGAGTACGTGCCCGACCAGATGCGGGAGCCGGACTACGGCGCCGCCCTGGCGGCGGCCCGGGACGCAGCGTAGCCATCATCTGTCCGATGTTCAGGCCGGCGACAGCGCCGCCTTCGCGACAACGTCGCCCTTTGCGTCCCGGAGCTGGACCTGCCGGACCTGGCTGAGCATGACGCTCACCGCCCGCCCCCAACTCCCCGCGCCGGCGTGCATCGTGAAGCTGCCAATGGGCACGGTCCGGCCGTCCTTCAGCACGAGGTCGCACGTGTAGGATTCGTCACTCCCGCTCCCGTGGACGGTCATGAACACCCAGGAGGGGTTGTCGGCTCGGGCGAAGACTCGGCCCCCCACCGTCTCGCCGGGCTCGGCGCCGGTGTTGACGAAGCTCGCCACGGCCACATCCGCCGACCCCGACCGCAGATGGCCGGGCACGTAGCCGACGGCCAGGCCGAAGATGAGGGCGGCGACCGCGGCCAGCGCCACGGGGCGCCACCGGCGGCGCGACGGCGTCAGCCCGGCCACCACCCGGCGGGTGAAACCGGGCGGGGGCTCGACCTCGGGGGCGAGGAGCAGCAGGCTGTCGGCGGTGTCGGACAGCTTGCTCAGGTAGCGCCGGCAGTCAGGGCAGCGATCGAGGTGCGCCAGGACCGCCGAGCGCTGGTCCCCCGGCAACGTACCCAGGGCCAGCTCCGGTGCCAGCTCCTCCACGTCCGGACAGGACAGCGGGTTCACGGCGACACCGAGCCCTGGTCGAGGAGGCCACGCAGCTTGATCATCCCGGCACGGATCCTGGTCTTGGCGGTGCCGAGCGGGATGCCCTCCATGTCGGCGATCTCCTTGGCCGTGCGCCCGTAGAACGCCGAGAGCACCAGGGCCCTGCGCTGGTCGACCGGGAGCAGCGCCACGGCCCCCCGGACGCCCCGGGCGGTATCGGCGACGACGGCCGACTCGGCGGGCCCGGGGTCCTGGCTCGGGATGTCGAACGTGAGCATGGGGTGCGGCTCGGAGGGCCGTGCCCGGTGGAGGCGCAGCGCGTCGATCGCCAGGTTGCGGGTGATCGTCAGCAGCCAGGTGGCGACGGCGCCTCGGCGGGCGTCGTAGGCACCGGCGTTGCGCCAGGCCTTCGTCAGCGCCTCCTGGGCGAGATCCTCGGCCAACAGGGGGTCGCCGACGATGCTCAGCGCCAGCCCGTAGACCCGGGCCTGGAAGCGCTTGACGAAGGCAGACGCCGCCGCGCGCTCACCCAGCCCCATTCCCTCGAGGAGGGCTTCGTCGGAGAGACTGGTGGAGGGCAGGCCGCGGTCCCGCACGCCTGATAGTACGTCCGGCCCCACCGTGGAGATCAATGGTTTCATCGCCATGAGATACGGATGGAACATCCCCACGGATTCTGCTATGAGAAAGAGGGGCGCCGGGCGCCGAGGTTAGGCCGCGATCGCGCACATACGCGCGCTAGGGGACGAACCTCCAGGCCCGGCTCAGGCTGGCGCCGCTTGGAGCTGGATCGTGGCGACGTGCCGGCCGCCGAGGCCGTCCATCCAGGTCACGCGCACGGACTCCCCCGGGCGGTGACCCGAGAGGACGGACGTCAGCGTGGACG
>DASXNO010000085.1:0-9308 GCA_036495025.1 Actinomycetota bacterium
CGGGATGCCGGCCTGCCGCTGCCGGTGGCGCAGTACCGGGTGCTGATGGCTGATGGCAGCGAGGTCTTCCTCGACTTCGCCTACCCGGACGTGATGCTCGCCATCGAGGCGGACAGCTACCTCTGGCACGCCTCCCTCGCCGACTGGCGGCGTGACCGGGCACGCAACAACGAGCTCGTGGCCCTCGGGTGGTCGATCCTTCCGATCACCTACGACCTTGTCGTCCATACGCCCGGCGAGGCGGCGCGACAGGTTGGGCGGGCGCTACAGACGCGCTCGGACGGCCGGGGATAGGCTCCCGGCATGGCCGAGGTCGTGAGGAGCCGGCGGGTGGAGCGGGTGGCGGTGGTGGAGCTGCACCGGCCCGAGGTCCGCCACGCCATGGACACGCACCTGCTGGACGAGCTGATCGCCGCCCTGCGCGGGGCGGCCCGGGCCGGCGAGAGCGATGCGCTCGTCGTCACCGGGTCGGATGGCTGCTTCTCGTCCGGGGCGGACGTCTCGGAGGGCATCGACCGGGCGGGCGCCCGGGCTCGGATGGGGAAGTTTGGGACTCTCTACGAGCTCGTGGCGACCTACCCCCTGCCGACCGTCGCTGCCATCTCGGGGTGGTGCATCGGCGGTGGGGCCGAGCTGGCTTCGGCGTGCGACCTGCGGGTCGGGGCGCCGAGCGCATCGATCCGCTTCCCCGGGGCCGCCTACGGGGTCCCGGCCGGGGCCGCCCGGCTCCCGCTCCTCGTGGGGCTCTCGCACGCCAGGGACCTGCTCATGACGGCCCGCACCGTCGGGGCGGAGGAGGCGTACCGGATGGGGTTCCTGAACCGCCTCGTGGCCGAGGGCCAGCTCCTCGGGGAAGCGGTGGCGCTGGCGGGCGTGATGGCATCGAATCCCGGGGCGATCACCCAGAAGCGGGCGCTCGACGAGGCGAACGGGATCTCGGAGCGGCTCCATGCCGAGAACCGGGCGCTCAGGCGCTGGCAATCGGAGGCCAGGGGGCTGATGGGCTGACCTTCGCGGAGAGCGCGGAACAGAAAAGGCGCCGTGGGCACGAGGGGAAGTACGGCCCATGACACCTTTTCACTCGAAATCCTAGCCGCAAGTCGCACGGTTCGCAACGCCCGCGAACATCGACGCCGGCGCGGTCGGTTGATTCGCAGGGAGGGCGCGTATGCTTGGAAGACGGCGGAAGGACCGCCCGATGACCGGCAGGGCGGAGGAGAGACGATGAATCGGCGAGGTGTCCGGCTCGGCAGGATCCTGGGGGTAGACATCTTCCTCCACCCGTCCTGGTTCCTCCTCGCTGGGCTGATCGCCTTCGTTCTCGGCAAGGGCTTCTCGACGGGGTCGCCGAGCTTCTCGGGCGCCGGGGCGGTGGTGCTCGGCCTGATGGGAGCCGTCCTCTTCTTCGCCTCCCTCCTCGCCCACGAGCTGGCGCACTCGGTGGTGGCGCAGCGCAAGGGGATCCCCGTCCACCGCATCACGCTCTTCCTCCTGGGCGGAGCCGCCCAGATCACGAGGGAGCCCTCCACGGCGGGCGACGAGGCGAAGATCGCCCTGGCCGGGCCGGCGCTGTCGGTGGTGCTCGGGGTGCTCCTGCTCGGGCTCGGGTTGGTGGCGGACCAGGTCGGTGCTCTGGCGGGGGCGGCGCTGTTCGGGACCCTCGGGGCGATCAACCTCCTGCTGGCAGTGTTCAACATGCTTCCTGGTTTTCCCATGGACGGCGGACGGGTGCTGCGGGCCGTGATCTGGGCCGGGACCCACGACCTCGCCAAGGCCACGAGGATCGCGGCGACCGCCGGGCGGGTGATCGCGATCGCGATGATCGCCGGCGGGGCGAGCCTCGCTCTGCTGGGTGCCCTGCCCGTCAACGGCATCTGGCTGGTGCTGATCGGGTTATTCCTCTACCAGTCGGCCCACGCCGCCTACCGGCAGGCACCGGCCGCCGGGCTGGCCGCCCACGTCGGCATGACCGTTGGCCAGGTAATGACGCCCCGGCCGGAGTGGGTCCCGACGTCGCTGCGACTCGACGAGGACGTCCACCGGCGCCTCGGGGCGGTCCGGGACCGGGCGTTCCCGGTCGTCGGGGCATCGGGGCGGATCGAGGGCGTCCTCACGCTCGAAGGCCTGGAGGCAATCCCCAGGCAACGCTGGCCGCTGCTGACGGCCGGCGACGCCATGGTGCCCATGGCCATGGAGATGGTGGCGAGCGCCGCCGAGCCCTACGAGTGGGTGGTCGCCCGGGTGGCAGCGAATCCGGTCGGGCGCTTTCTGGTCCTCGACGGTGGCCGGCTGGTCGGGGTGCTGAGCTGCCGGTAACGGGCTTCGAGCCGGGGGAGCGGGTCCTCCTCCTTGACGACCGTGGCCGGCGGTACCTGATCACCCTGCAGCAGGGCCAGTCGTACCACTTCCACCGCGGGATCGTCGCCCACGACCTGCTGATCGGCCGGCCCGAGGGCGTGACGGTGCGGACGACGAGCGGCGCCGCGGTCATCGCCCTGCGGCCGACCTTCGCCGAGTTCGTCCTGAAGATGAAGCGGGGGGCGCAGGTCGTCTACCCCAAGGACCTGGCGATGATCCTGCTCCACGGCGACGTCTACCCGGGGGCGAGCGTCCTCGAGGCCGGGGCGGGCTCGGGGGCGCTCACGATGGCGCTGCTGCGGGCGGTGGGCCCCGAGGGCCGGGTGGTCACCTACGAACTGCGGGAGGACTTTGCGGCGCTCGCCAGGAGCAACGTCGAGGCGTTCCTGGGCAAGGCCGAGCATCTGGAGATCAAGATCGGGAGCGTGTACGAGCCGGTGGAGGAGACCGATATCGACCGGATCGTGCTCGACGTCCCGGAGCCCTGGCGGGTCCTGGACGGCGCGGGGCGGGCCCTGCGCCCCGGCGGGATTTTCGTCGCCTACCTGCCGACGGTCCTGCAGGTCCACAGCCTCGTCGAGGCCCTGCACGAGGATCCGTCGTGGACCCTGGTATCGTCTTTCGAGACGCTCGTGCGGCCCTGGCACGTCGAGGGGAGGTCGGTGCGACCGGAGCACCGGATGGTCGCTCACACTGGATTCATCACGACCGCACGCAGGATCCTTGACCCAAAGTTCTTACCGAGTCCGCCCGATCGGCCGATAATGCAAGAAGACCCCCCTATACTTTGACACTGACCACCCGTTGGCAGCGTGGTTGCTCGATGGAGAGGAGGTAGGGGAGGGATGCCTCGCCAGCCTGAATTCGACCGTCGCCTTTCCGAGTACGAGCGCGAGGTCGGGGAGCTGCAGATGCAGGTCAAGCTCCTCGAAGAGGAATCCGGGGCCCTCCGCTCCAAACTCGCTGACGCCCCGATCCGGATCCGTGAGCTCGAGGCCCACCTGCTGGAAGCGCGGGCCGAGTACGCCCGGTCCCGCGAGCAGTCCGAGCGGATGACCGAGCTGCTGCGGCAGGCCCGCGAACAGATCGTCACCCTCCGGGAGGAGGTCGAGAAGCTGACCGCGCCCCCGTCGGGGTATGGGGTCTTCCTGAACACCCACGAGGACGGCACGATCGACGTGTTCACCGGCGGCCGCAAGCTCCGGGTGAACGTCGCTCCGGAGATCGACGCCGACAAGCTCGCCAAGGGCCAGGAGCTGCTGCTGAACGAGGCCCTCAACGTCGTCGCCGCCTGCGGCTACGAGATCCAGGGCGAGGTCGTGTCGCTCAAGGAGCGGATCGAAGGCGGCCGGGCGATCGTGATCTCCCATGCCGACGAGGAGCGGGTCGTCCAGGTCTCGGAGCCGCTGCGGGACGTCCTTCTGCGGGCCGGCGACTCCCTGCTGCTCGACGTCAAGTCCGGCTACGTCCTTGAGAAGCTGCCCAAGCCGGAGGTCGAGGAGCTGATCCTGGAGGAGGTGCCCGACGTTGCCTACGACGCCATCGGCGGGCTCGACTCCCAGATCGAGGCCCTGCGCGACGCGGTCGAGCTGCCCTTCATCTACGCCGACCTGTTCGCCGACCACAAGCTGACGCCGCCGAAGGGCGTCCTGCTCTACGGACCTCCGGGGTGCGGCAAGACCCTCATCGCCAAGGCGGTGGCCAACTCGCTCGCCAAGCGGAGCCAGGAGACGAGCGGCAAGGACGTGCGGGCCTACTTCCTGAACGTCAAGGGGCCGGAGCTGCTGAACAAGTACGTCGGCGAGACCGAGCGCCAGATCCGCCTCATCTTCCAGCGGGCGAAGGAGAAGTCGCAGGAGGGCGTGCCCGTCATCGTGTTCTTCGACGAGATGGAGTCGCTGTTCCGCACCCGTGGGTCGGGCATCTCGAGCGACATCGAGACGACGATCGTGCCGCAGCTCCTGTCGGAGATCGACGGCGTCGAGTCGCTGCGCAACGTCATCGTCATCGGTGCCTCCAACCGGGAGGACCTCATCGACCCCGCCATCCTGCGCCCGGGCCGGCTCGACGTGAAGATCAAGATCGAGCGACCGGACGAGAGCGCCGCCTCGGCCATCTGCTCCAAGTACCTGACGCCGGAGATCCCGATCCACGCCTCGGAGATCGAGGCCGCGGACGGGGACATCGAGGCGGCGATCCGCTCGATGATCCGGGCCACGGTCGCCGAGATGTACAGCGTCGCCGACACCAACGAGTTCCTCGAGGTCACCTACGCCAACGGCGACAAGGAGGTCCTGTACTTCAAGGACTTCGCCTCGGGGGCCATGATGGAGAACATCGTGCGCCGGGCCAAGAAGCTCGCGATCAAGCGCCTCATCGCCACCGGGCAGCGGGGCCTCAAGACCGAGGACCTGCTGGAATCGATCGTCCAGGAGTACCGGGAGAACGAGGACCTTCCCAACACCACCAACCCCGACGACTGGGCGAAGATCTCCGGCAAGAAGGGAGAGCGCATCGTGTACGTGCGGACCCTGGTCGGGGAGAGCAAGAGGGCCGAGCGCCGCTCGATCGAAAGGCTGCAGACCGGGCAGTACCTCTAGGGGTACTATCTCGGGACGTCCTGATTTACGCCAGCTGGACAATCAACCCATGGGACACCTCTAGAGCGATACGCCGCCAGTGAGGGGGGACGCGTGGCCATCCCGAAGGTGATGGGAATCGAAACCGAATACGGGATCATCACCCGGGGGGTCGAGGACCACAACCCGATCCTGGCGTCGTCGGTGCTCATCAACTCCTTCGGGTCGCCCCGCCTGCGCAAGGTGCGCTGGGACTACGAGGAGGAAAGCCCGCTGCGGGACGCCCGGGGCTTCGAACGCCCCAGCCTCGAACCCCTGGAGGACGAGGGGGGCCTGGTGTCGGTGATCCTCGACAACGGAGCCCGCTACTACGTCGACCACGCCCACCCCGAGTACTCGACGCCCGAGTGCACCAACGCCAGGGACCTCGTCATCCATGACAAGGCGGGCGAGCGGGTGCTCGCGGAGAGCATCCGCGCCTCCTGGCGGGTCATGCAGCCCAACCAGAGCATCGTCGTCTACAAGAACAACTCCGACGGCAAGGGCAACAGCTACGGCTGCCACGAGAACTACCTCATGTCCCGTTCGACGCCGTTCCCGATGATCGTGCGCTACCTCACGCCGTTCCTCGTGACCCGGCAGATCTTCACCGGGTCGGGCAAGGTGGGGTCGGAGGGCATCAACGCCCGCCACAACGTCGCCTTCCAGCTCTCGCAGCGGGCAGATTTCTTCGAGGTCGAGGTCGGCCTCGAGACGACGTTCAAGCGGCCCATCATCAACACCCGGGACGAGCCTCACGCCGACCCGGAGAAATACCGACGCCTCCACGTGATCATCGGCGATGCCAACATGAGCGAGGTGGCGACCTTCCTGAAGGTCGGCACCACCGCCCTGATCCTCAAGATGATCGAGGACGACTTCATCTCCGCCGACCTCTCGCTCGCCGAGCCGGTCGCCGCGCTGAAGGCGATCTCGGCCGACCCGACGTGCCGGGCGACGGTTGCCCTGTCCGACGGGAGGACGGTTCGGGCCGTCGACCTGCAGTGGGAGTTCCTGGAATGGGCCCGCAAGTACCTCGCCGAGCGGGAGATCGACCCGGTGACGGCCGAGGTGATGTCCCGCTGGGAGCAGGTGCTCGCCGCCATCGAGACCGATCCGATGGTCGCCGACCGCCAGCTCGACTGGGTGGCGAAGCTGCGCCTGATCGAGGCGTACCGGGACCGCCGGGGGCTGAGCTGGGACGACTCGAAGCTGGCACTCGTCGACTTGCAGTACCACGACGTCCGCATGGACAAGAGCCTCTACTACAAGCTGCTGGAGCAGGGCCAGATGGAGCGCCTGGTCCCGGAGGAGGAGATCCTCCGGGCCGTGTCGGAGCCCCCGGCGGACACCCGGGCGTGGTTCCGGGGCCAGGCCCTCCGCCGCTTCTCGGCGTCGATCGCCACCGCGTCCTGGGACGCGATCGTGTTCGACGTCGGGCGCCACGCCCTGCAGAAGATCCCCATGCTCGAGCCGCTGCGAGGCACCAAGAGGATGACGGAGGCCCTGTTCTCCGCCTGCGAGACTGCCGAAGACCTGCTGGACCTGATCCAAGGTTGAGGTTGCCTGGGCCCCTCGGGTGGGACCCGCTCGTTCCCTTACAATTGCGATGAGGTGATGCCCCGATGACCACAGCAGGTGGCGAGCAGAAGCGAGCGAAGCGCAAGCCGGCCGAGGAGGAGGCCGCCGTCGAGGCTCCTCCCAAGACCGAGTCCAAAGACACCGAAGCGGTAGATAAGCTTCTTGACGAGATTGACGAAGTTCTGGAAGAAAACGCAGAAGAGTTTGTCAGGTCATACGTGCAAAAAGGCGGAGAATAGCCTTTTAGTCCTTTAGATCAAGCTCTGCTGCGCTACATCCATGCGCTGTTTCGAGGTCAGTAGGAAATCCCGGACACGACCCGGAAAAGCTACCAACCTCGGCACCCGCCTGTTGCACACTCCGGAGCCGCCGAGCGCCTCGAGCGGCTGGGCATCGACCTCGCCCGGAAGGCCGGAAGCCTCTCCGGTGGCCAGCGGGCCCAGAGGGAGTCCTCGGCATGGCCCCGGCGCCGATCCCAGGTGCCATCGGGGAGCACCTGAAGCTGCTGCTGCAGCCTTAGGGCGCGGGCGGAGGGCCGGAAAGCCCTCCGCCCGCCCTCGGGCAGATCTGGTCTTACGGACACCCTCCGATGTCGCTCTTGGATGAGGACACGACCAGGTCCAGCTTGATGCCCCCGGCGTTGACGGAGACGTGGATGGCATTCACGGTCAGGCCCTTGTCAGGGGTGCTGAAGGGGAGCTGCTCGTTCAGCACCAGCTTCACGGCGCCGACGTTGACTGTCGTGTTGGGGGCGACCTGGGTCGGCACGGCGATCACGACGGTGCTGCCCACCACCAGCTTGTCGATTGTCGTGGTGCCGCTGGACCCTGCGCAGGTGGTGGTCGACGTCGACTTGGCGGCCACGAGGGTGATGACGGGACCGGCGATCAACGTCGTGGCATTGGCGACCGAGGCGCTGGCCGTCGACTTGCCGGGGAAGGCCACGGTCGTGACGTTGGCACACAGCACGGTGGCGACCACGGGTCCGGTCAGCGTCGCCACGCATGGCGTGGATGTGGTCGACGACGACGTCGTCGAGATATTGCCCGTGTCGGGGGTGGGGGGCACCGTGACCACGGCCACGCCAACCGCCAGGCCGTAGGCCCGGCCCGTCAGCGTCTGAGGGGTGACGACCACCGTTTCGCTCCCGCACCGCGATGCAGCCGGGCGGTTGTTGGGGTCACCGCTGTAGGCTGCCACCCACCGGTAGGTGCCGGCAGCCCCCGCCGGGACGTTGCCCGAGGCGGCGTGGCCCCCGCTCAGCGTTGCCGTCCTGGTGGCGATCGGCGTCGAGCAGGTGGTGTCGCCGGGGGCGAACAGCGTGAAGGTCACGTTCCCCGTCGGCTTGGCCCCGCCCAGCACGGTGGCCGAATCCGAGATGTTGCCACCTGCGGGAGTAGAACCCGACGGAGTGGTCGTGATGGTGGGACCGCCCTTGCCGCCGGCGCCGCCGCATGTGCTCACCATGTTGCTGTCCATCGTCACGGCCCCGGTATGGGCATACAGGCTGCCGGTGCTGCTGGCGGTCGAGTTGAGCGTGATGGACGCGGCCGCCAGGATGTTGCCCACGAAGCTGGTGCCGGAACCCAGCGTGGCACTGCTGCCGACCTGCCAGGTGATGTTGTTGTTGTTGCAGGGTGTCGCCCCGCCGATGAGCACGACTGCCGAATTGCTCGCCGTGATCAGCGTGCTGCCGGTCTTGAACACCCATGCGGCGTTGGGATTTCCCCCAGCATCCAGGGTCAAGGTGCCGGTCAGCCCCACCGAGGTGCTGGTGAAGCAGTAGACGCCGGGGGGCGCGGTGACGCCGCCCAGGTCCGGGTTGGACAGGGTGAAGTCGCAGGGTTCGCCCGCAGCGAAGTTGTACGCCGTCAGCACGTCGCCCGCGGCCGTCATGGCGGCACCGTCGCCCGCGTGGACGGTCCCGTTGACCGTGCCGGGCGGGAAACCGACGACTGCCGTCCCGGGCCAGACGCCGAGATCGCCGGTCACCGTGGTGGGGCCGGTATTGGTGACGGTCGTCGCCGCGACCACGGCGAAGTTCGCCGCGGTGCCGAGTGGCGGGCTGGTGGCGGCAGCGTGCGCAGCCGGCACCACGAGCGCTGAAAGCACCACGGGTGCGACTACTACCGGCAGGTATTTCCACAGCTTTGCGTGGACTCGCATCGAGTACTCCTTCGTCGTTTGTGCGATGGTCACATGGGTTCAGACGCGTTTGTGGACCCTGCTCATCGCGTCGTGCAGCCGACGGATCAGATCGAGCGCGAATGCACCGCAAAGCTGGCATCCGGTTGCTGATGCCAGGCAGAGCCGGGCTGAGAGATCGCCCGTTCCAGAGATGTCATGCGTGCCCCCCGATCTTGCGTCATCGAGAATATGGTGCAGGATTTGTGCGGCCTAAGAGCCCTCCTACTCTTGAAGGCTTCGGAGTTGCCACCACCCCGGAGCTAGCTTTGGCGCGTCGAACTTGTGCAGGGCGTCATCGTCGGTGCCCCCAAATCCGGGCGACTCGTTCAGCCTCGGTTCATGAGCGGTTTCTTCATACAGGAACGCCGAGGGAGCGGAGGAGCGCGGCCAAGTCGATGAGGCCGCGGCGATGGGAACACCCATGGAACACCCATGGAACACCTCTCTTTCTCAGGGATGATGGGGAAGCCACTACGGCTTCCAACCGAAGGGTTCGGAATGCTGCGCTTTGAACCGTTGCTCGCGTGTCGCCCAAGAGGCGTGGCGGGAGCGATTCTCGGAAGA
>DASXNO010000086.1:0-3665 GCA_036495025.1 Actinomycetota bacterium
CCATGATCCCTGCGCTCGTCATCGAGACCGACGAGCAGGGCGCGCTCGAGCGGGCCCTCGTCGAGAATGTCCACCGCCAGGACCTCAACGCCGTCGAGGAGGCCGCTGCCTACCAGCAGCTCATCGACGAGGCCGGCTTGACGCACGAGGACCTCGCGGAGCGCCTCGGACTCTCGCGTCCGACGGTCACGAACGCCCTGCGGTTGCTCGACCTCCCCCCGGCGGTCCAGCGCCTGGTCGTGGACCGGAAGCTTTCTGCCGGGCATGGCCGGGCGCTCCTCGGCCTTGCCGGCCATCCCCTCCTCGATCGCGTCGCCCAGCGCGTCGCCGCGGAGGGTATGTCCGTCCGGAAGACCGAAGAAGTCGTGCGCGGGTACCGCCTCAACCTGCCGCAGGATGCCCCCAGCGTGCCGAGGGCACGGCCGGCGACGCTCGACGACATGGGAGAAGCCCTCTCGGAGGCGCTCCAGACCAGGGTCCGCGTCACCATGGGCAAGCGTAAGGGTCACGTTGTCATCGAGTGTGGCTCCCGCGACGACCTCCAGCGGGTCTGCCAGGGCCTGCTAGGCCGCACGGACGGTGCGGAGCGGCTCGAGCCTGACGCCTTCCCGCCGATCCCCCCGGAGGACATGTCCGCCCTGGCGGATCCCTTCGCCGAGGAAGCCCTCTCGTCGGACCTCTAGGCACCTCTAGGCAGAGGATAGTCGCCGTTCGCGCGTATGCGCGCGATGTGCTCCGAACATCCCTGGAGACCGGACCCGGGAGATCGAGCTAGCGTTCTCCCGGCTCGGCGACGCGGAAGTAGGCCCGGACCGCCCGCACCATTGCGCGGATGACCGGTTGGGCCGACCCGGGGGCCGAGAGCATCTTTGCCTCGTCGGGGTTGGTGATGAATCCGGGCTCCACCACCACCGCAGGCATCCTCGTCTCCCGCAGGATCGGGTAGGCCTTGCCGTGCGAGCGGCAGTTCACGAGGCCGCAGCGCACCAGGTGGTCCTGCAGGAGGTCCGCCAGGTGCTCGCCGGGCTCCGAGGCGATCCCCCCGTGCTCCCAGTAGTACGTGGCCACGCCCTGTGCCAGCTCGTTGGGGTGGGCGTTGAGGTGCAGGGAGATCAGGAGGTCGGCGACCGCCTCGTTGGCTCTCCGGGCACGTTCGGAATCGGTGGGGCCGTCGTGGGGCCCCCTCGTCAGGCTGACCTCGGCGCCCTCGGCTTCCAATCGCTCGGCCAGCTGGGCGGCCAGAGGGAAGACGAGGTCGGCCTCGCTCTCGCCGGACGGGCCACGGGCACCCGGGTCGTCGCCCCCGTGCCCCGGGTCGAGGACGAGACGTTTGCCGGCCACGCCCGGCGGGCTTGCCCGGCGAGCTTCCCGCTCCCGGGTGCGCGGCCCCAGCCCGGTCCGGGTCACCAACCGCAGGCGCTGAAACGCCTTCAGTGTCTCAAGACCGACAAGCCCATCATCCGAGATGCCCAGGTTTCGCTGGAAGTCCCTCAGTGCCGCGGCGGTGCCCCGCCCATAGATGCCGTCGTGCTTGCCTGCTGCGAAACCGAGGGCATTCAGGCGGGACTGGAGGTCACGGACGTCGTCGCCCCGCATGTTGGGCTCCTCCAGGCGCAGGATCCGGTCGCCGAGCCCCCAGGAGCTCTCCACCAGCACGCGCCAGGTGTCATCGCCCACGATCCCGTCGACGTCCAGGCCGCGGGACTGCTGGAAGGCGCGGACCGCCATCTCGGTCGTCGGGCCGAAGTCGCCTCCCAGTTCCTGGGGGGCAACATCGATCCCCAAACGCTCCAGACGTGCCTGGAGGTCCTGGACCGCAGGCGAACGTTCTCCCCGGCGGATGAGGCGCATGACAGAAGACTAGTCCCGCGAGCCCTCCGGAGGTCCGATTGGCAGGTTGGGCGCCGGCACGACCGCCGGCAGGACGACCAGCAGCGGGACGACCGCCGGCTACAGGTGGGGGGCGAGCTGGGCCGAGATGGCGTCGCGCCTACGAGCGCCGACGATGCGCGCCTTCTCCTCGCCACCGGCGAACAGGAGGAGGGTGGGGATGGACATGACCCCGTAGCGGGCAGTCGCCTGGGGGTTGGCGTCGATGTCGAGGCTGACGACCTTCAGGCGTTCGCCGAGCTCAACGGCCACCGCCTCGACCTCGGGACGCACGAAACGGCACGGCCCGCACCACTCGGCCCAGAAGTCGACGAGGACCGGGGTTGCCGACTGCAGGACGCCGGTCTCGAAGTCGTTGTCCGTGATCTCGGTGATCTCGCCCATGTGACCTCCTTGTGGTCTGGTCTCAGCGCTGTGTTCCGTCGGTTGGCTCTGCCTGCTGGTTGACTGGTCCTGGACCGGGCGGCCCCCGCTCAGTGTCCCCTGGACTCCAGCCAGCGCTCGGCGTCGATCGAGGCCATGCAGCCCGTCCCTGCGGCGGTGATCGCCTGGCGGTAGGTGTGGTCCACCACGTCACCGGCGGCGAAGACGCCCTCGACGCTCGTTCGGGTCTCGTAGGGCGATGCCGGGTCCCAATCGGCGCTGAGGTTCTTGCCCGCCACAACGTACCCGGCGGGGTCCAGTTCCAGGTGGCCGCGAAAGAGGGCGGTGTTGGGCGTGTGCCCGATGGCGACGAACATGCCGCCGACGGAGATGTCGGTGAGCTCCCCGGTCTGAAGGTTGCGCAGGCGAGCGCCTTCGACCTTCTGGTTGCCGAGGACCTCCTCCACGGTGGAGTTCCACACGAAGGAGATCTTGTCGCTCGCCATCGCGCGGTCCTGCATGATCTTCGACGCCCTGAGCTGGTCCCGCCGGTGGATGACCGACAGCTTCGAGGCAAAACGCTGCAGGAACAGCGCCTCCTCCAGCGCGGAATCGCCACCCCCGACGACCAGCAGGTCCTGATTCTTGAAGAAGGCGCCGTCGCAGGTAGCGCACGTCGAGACCCCGCGGCCGAGGAGGCGCTGCTCCGACTCCAGGCCGAGCATCTTCGCCTTGGCGCCGGTGGCGACGATCACGGCCTCGGCGGTGAAGGCCTCCTTGCGGACCTGGACCTTGAACGGGCGCTGCGAGAAGTCGACACCCGTGGCGTCGTCGGTGACGAACGTGGCGCCGAAGCGCTCGGCCTGCTTGCGGAAGAGCGCCATGAGGTCGGGGCCGATCACCCCGTCGGGGAAGCCCGGATAATTCTCGACGTCGCTCGTGAGCATCAGTTGCCCGCCGGCGTCGAACCCCTCGATGACCAGGGGGTTCAGGTTGGCCCGAGCCGAGTAGAGAGCAGCCGTCAACCCTGACGGGCCGGACCCGATGATGATGACCTTGTGGTGCCCGCTGTCTGCCATATCCGCGTAAAACTCCTTCGAGGCCTTTGGAATTCCCGACCCTGAAGCATACGTCCTGAGTCCGGTCCGAGGTTTGGCCCATCACCCTTGGGAGGCGGGGCCTCTGGGAGGAGGGAGGGCCCCTGGGGATACGCTGAACGGCATGGCGCAAATGGTCCGGCATTGTGTCCACCACCCACGGCGTGAGACCCGGGTGTCCTGCGCCGCGTGCGGCGAGCCGATCTGCACCGCCTGCATGCGGGAGACCCCGGTCGGTATGAAATGTCCCTCCTGCTCGCGGGTCTCGCTGCACGCCCGGGCCCTCGGCACGCCGAAGCAGTACGTGACCGCGAC
>DASXNO010000087.1:0-7282 GCA_036495025.1 Actinomycetota bacterium
AGCACGGCGGTGACCACGTCGTGGCCGTCGGCGAACACATCCGCTTCGACGCTGACGGTGTCCCCCGATATGCGTTTGATCGCAAACCGCCCGCAGTCGACCTCGGGTTTTACACCCTCGACGACCACGCGGCGCTTCCCGTCGATCGACTTCATGCCCTCGCACCCTTGTGAACGTTTCGACGTGCCCGCGACGTCTCCAACGACTTGCTCAGGCCGGTCCGGATAGAGTCCACTCTAAAGGATGCCTGCCGACCTCTCGCCCTTCGCCGCCCAGAGGTTCTTACCCACGACCGGCGCGCCATCAAGCATGGGGCCTTTGTGAAGGTTGTCCTGATGAGCCGCGAGTATCCCCCCGAGGTGTACGGCGGCGCAGGCGTCCACGTCGCCTACCTGGCCGCTGAGCTTGCCCGGTCGTTGCCCGTCGAGGTCCGCTGTTTCGGCGCCCAGCGCCCGGAGGCGGGGCCGGGGGAGCCGGTGGTCAAGGCGTTCGGTGACCCGACCGCCGGGCCGGGCGCCCCCCACCATCTGGCGACGCTGCAGCTCCTTTCGATCAACCTTTCGATGGCGGCCGGCCTCGACGGCGCCTCGGTTGTCCACTCCCACACCTGGTACGCCAACCTTGGTGGGCACAGCGCCGGGCTCCTCTACGGCATGCCGCATGTGATGACCTGCCACAGCCTCGAGCCGAAGCGCCTCTGGAAGGCCGAGCAGCTCGGGGCGGGGGGCCACGCCCTGTCGAGCTTCTGTGAGCGCACCGCCATCGAGTCGGCCGACGCCGTGATCGCGGTGTCGGACCAGATGCGCCTCGACGTGCTCGAGTGCTACCCGGCGGTCGACCCGGACCGGGTCGCCGTCATCCACAACGGTGTGGACCCACAGCAGTACCGGCGGGACCACGACATCGATATCCTCGAGCGCCACGGCATCGACCCGGCCACGCCCTCCGTCGTCTTCGTGGGGCGGATCACCCGCCAGAAGGGGATGACGCATCTGCTGGACGCGGCCGACGAGATCGACCCGAGCGCCCAGCTCGTCCTCTGTGCAAGTGCTCCCGACACCCCCGGCCTGGCCGCCGAGATCGCCGAGAAGGTGGCCCGCCTGCAGGACTGGCGGCCGGGCGTCGTCTGGATCCCCGAGCCGCTGCCCCGGCGCGAGGTCGTCCAGATCATGAGCCACGCCACCGTGTTCTGCTGCCCGTCGATCTACGAGCCGCTCGGGATCGTCAACCTGGAGGCGATGGCCTGCGAGGCTCCGGTGGTGGCGACGGCAACCGGCGGGATCCCCGAGGTCGTCGAGGACGGCGTCACCGGGCTGCTGGTCCCCTACGAACCCGTCGACCAGGGCATCGCCGGGGAGGTGGGGCCCGCAGACCCGGCGCGGTTCGCCCGCGACATCGCCGAGCGGGTCAACGTCCTCCTCGCCGACCCCGCCCGGGCCGCCGCGATGGGCCGTGCCGGCCGGCGCAGGGTGATCGAACAGTTCAACTGGGAGGGTGCGGCCCGCCGGACGATCGAGGTGTACGAGGCGGTCACGCGCTGAGACGGCTTCCCGGCCGGTGATGACCCGAACAGTCCTCTCCACCCAAAGGCTTCGAGCGTTGTATTCGGGGTGGCATGGATCTTGCTCGCTCAGCGAACAACATCCGGACCTCCCGGGCCGGATACCGGCTTCGTGGTCAGGGCACTAGCGGAGCGGCAACTCCCGGACGGAGGCGAGTTCGTCCTCCTCCTCGTGCTCGGGCAGCCACGACCCCCGCTCCTCCTCGGGGAGCAGGCTGGTGAGCCCCGCAAGGCGGGCGATCTCGCCCCGCACCAGGGTCTCCCGCTCGATGAGGCCCTCGGCGACCGCGGTCAGGCGCTCCTTGTTGTCCGCCAGGATGCTCCGCGCGGCCTGCTCGGCCCGGGTGATGAGGGCCTTGGCCTCCCGCTCGGGCGTCCGCTCCGGGGCGGCGTCGCGGCCTTCCCGGCCGCCCTGGTCCCGGTCGTCCCGCTCCTCCGACATCCCCCAGCGGTTCACCATGCGCTTGGCGAGGTCCCAGGCCTGCTCCAGGTCGTCCTCGGCCCGCGTGCTGGGCTCGCCGAAGGTGTTCTTCTCGGCTGCCCGCCCGGCGAGCAGCACCATGAGCTGGCTCATGAGCTCCCGGCGGGTCATGACCTCGCTGTCGTCGTTGGCCGACCAGTTCGACCGGCCGAGGCCGCCCATCCTGCCGATGATCGACACCCGGGCGACCGGCCGGATGCCCCGCAGGAGCAGGGACAGAATCGCGTGGCCCGCCTCGTGGTAGGCGATCAGGCGCTTCTGGTCGTCGCTGATGACGCGGTTGGACCTGGCGCCGTTGGAGACCCGGTCCACCGCCTCCTCGACCTCCTCCTCGCTGATGGTCGGGCGCTGGCGTCGGGCTGCGAGGAACGAGGCCTCGTTGACGATGTTGGCCAGCTCCGCACCGGTGAGACCGGGCGTGCGGTGGGCAACCGACATCCAGTCGATCTTGCCCGAGAAGGGCCTCCTCGAGCCGTGGAGCTGGAGGATGGCCAGCCGTCCGTTGACATCGGGCTTGTCGACGTGCATCCGGCGGTCGAACCGTCCGGGACGCATGAGGGCGGGGTCGATGAGCTCCGGCCGGTTCGTCGCACCGATGAGCACCACGCCCTCCGACATCGCGAAGCCATCCAGCTCGACGAGGAGCTGGTTGAGCGTGTGGTCGAACTCGCGGTCCCCGCCGATATCGGCGCTGCGGCGCCGGCCGACGGCGTCGAGCTCGTCGATGAAGACGATCGACGGCGTGTTCTTCTTGGCCTCCTCGAAGAGCTGGCGCACGCGGGCGGCGCCGATGCCCACGTAGACCTCGACGAAGCTGGAGGCCGACACCGAGTAGAAGGGCACGCCCGTCTCGCCGGCGAGCGCCCGGGCGAGGAGCGTCTTGCCGCTACCGGGCGGGCCGTAGAGCAGCATGCCGCGGGGGAGCTGGGCCCCCAGGGCTTTGAACCGTTCCGGATTGGTGAGGTAGTCCTTGACCTCCTTGAGCTCGGCGACGACCTCGTCGAGCCCCGCGACGTCGGAGAACGTGACGGTCGGCTGGTCGGACGTGAGCTGGACCTTCTGGGGGGCGAAGGTGCTCAGTTTGTGCTGCATCTGCTTCTTGGACATTCGTAGCGCCACCAGAGAGCCGCCGACGATCACCACCGCGGCGATAAGGAACATGGGGTTCAGAAGGATCGCTAGCCAGTGCGGCACGCTCCAGCTCCTTTTCTAACCTTTTGTCAGTTTTTGTCAAGACTATCCGCCCGCTTGAGCAGGCTGGGCAGGACGGAGAAGATCTCCTTCATCGTGCGCTTGCGGGGGGGCGGCGCGAGGGGAAGGCCGCCCTGGTTCTCGACAGTCTGGACGAGTTCCGTCGCATGCTCGACGGCCGTTGCCATGGCCTTGAGGTTCCGGGCGATGATCAGGAACAGGACCATGAGGATCGTGAGGAAGACCGCCAGCAGGCCGAGGCCAAGGATGAGGATCAGGTTCATGCGTGTGTCCCGCTGACAAGATCCGTTAAGAACTGCTTCGGATCGTGGTGCGGGTACGATATACCGCCTCCCCAGGCCAGTCAAAGGCCAGATGCGACGAGCGGCAGATATGCGACGGGGGCTTGTCGATGGTTCAGTGGTGGGGCGAGGCGGGAGGTGCGCTGGTGGCGGTGGTGGTCACCGACGGGGATGGCCCCGGCGTCAGGTGCTGGCTCCGGAAGGTCTGGATGGCCTTGTTGATGTCGGGGAGCACGGTGGCGTAGCGGGCAGCGGTGGTCTCGAAGGTCACCTCCTCGAGCTTGGCCCCGTTGAACAGGTAGTAGTCGACATCCTCGAGGCTGACCGGCACCCCGCTGGAGGTGTCCGTGAACGTGTAGACGTACCGGACGTAGGGGACGCCGTGGATGGTACCGAAGGTCGGGCCCTCCCTGATCGTCACGTCGGGTCCGTGGTCGTTCACGAGTTTCGTGAGCTGGGAGACGACGGCGTCGCTGCGGACCTGGTCAGGCGGCATCTCCTGGGGGAATCGCTGCGCCTGCACCCGGATGCCGACGCCGCTGCCCTCGGCCTGGAACCGCACCGTGGAGCCGGTGACGGTCTGAGCCTTCGACGTCCACTTGGCGGGGATGGTGATCGTCCACCCGAAGACGGGGTCCCCCACGGTCTTGGTGTCACTGCCGACGAAGGGCACGTGGACCGCGCCGGTGGCAACCAGGACGCCGACGGCGAGCGCGATGACCACGAGGAGCGCCAGCAGGATCAGTTTGATGTTGCGCTGCTTGGGCTCGGGCTCAGGGAGGCCGGTCGATCCCCAGGGGGGGCCGCCCTCAGTGGCCCTGATTGACAACCTGTGCCTCTGCGGTCAGCGAGTAGGTGGCGACCTTCGATGCCTGCTCCTGCACGATGAGGTTGAACGACGTGGTGCCGCCGGGCGGGATCGCGGTCGCGTCCGACACGTCGTGAGCGGCCCCCACCACGTTGCCGCTCTTGTCGTAGAAGGTGCCCACGACGTTGGCGAAGTTGACGGGCGTCGAGCTCGAGTTCGACACCGTGCCGGTGACCTCGTAGTCCTTCCCGAGGGCCTGGGCGGTCTTGGACACCACCTGCACCGTCGTGTACGGCATCGCCACCGTCGGGTCGGCCTTGACCGTGGCGCTGACCTTGCCGACGTCGTGGGTTCCCCCGGTGTAGGGGATGGAGAAGGGCGCCTTGGCCCCCGGAGGCACGACCTTGAGGAGGGTGAACCCGAACTGGTTCCCGATCGCCTGGCCGCCCCGGTCGGTCAGCGAGACGGCGATCTGCACGCCGTCGACGGGCGACCCCGAGGCGTTGCGGATCTCGCCGACCACCACGGGCCCGATCGAGGTGGGGAGCGTGTTGATCGACACCACCGAGATACGCCGGTCGGAGTTGTGAACGGTCTCCTGAACGGTCGGCCCGTTCGAGCACGAGGCCGCGACCAGCATGCCCACGAGGAGCAGGGCTGTCCGGATGCGTGCGCGCATTGTCATGTGCTACCCACGCTTACCCGGCGCCTTGAGGGGCGCCTCGGGCGCTTACCTGGCGCCCTTAGGGGCGCCTCCGGCTGCTTTGTAGTTCGAAGAACGTCGGTTCGGCGAACTTCAGTTGGACGATTCCCTGCGGTCACGCATCCCCCGAACTGCGCTTGCGATCTCTTCGGCGTCCAGGACGTCGGCCATGAGGCCCACCTGGTCGTCCCAGGTTTCGGCCGGTATCCAGGACTTCACCTCTTCTTCCAAAATGTGGTAAACGTCGAGACCCAACTGGGCCTCTGCCAACGGACCTGCGTACGTCGGGTCCCCGATGATCACGGTCTCCGCCGAGATCTCCGCGCTCTCCGCGTCTGGGGCTCCCAGCAACACCAGGAGACTCTCCTTTCCGTGCTGGTTGGCCAGCCGCAGAATCGCCTCCTGGGTTCCGAGGTCCATGGCTCCCGATGCCGTTCAGACGAAGCACTCGGTGGCGGAGAACACTACCTCGCCGCCGGCCGCCTTGGCACAGGCAGCGATGGCGGGCCCTGCGACGCCGTCGCGTTCACCGAGGGCGATCACGAACTTGCCGTCGAACACTGGAGCTATCACCTCCTCACACGAGTCTGGAACGCCCCGGCCTCGTCGTGTTCCAGGCGACCGGCGGTCCCTCAAAGGACCGGCGATCCCTGATTCCGTTCGAGCAGGACGCTCATGCCGTCGGATGCCTGCGTCATCCTCCCCAGAAACAGGCTTCCCTTAGCAATCATATGCACCCGGTTCGCGTCGCCGCTGGTCAGCCGGCCCACCGCGTGGGGAAGGTAGCACAGCGCCGAGGCGAGATGGCCCTGCGTGGGTGCGAAGCCGGGCATGCCCCGCTCGGCCATGAACTGCGGGATTGCCTCCCGGGCGATGTCCCCCCGGCGAGCGGCGAGGGCGGCGAGGGTCTTGTAGTTGCGCTCCGGGACGTTGCCCGAGCCCTGGGGCTCGGTGATCTCGGGGTTGTGCAGCTCGGTGCCGTAGTCGTCGACGTCGAGCATGCTGAGGCCCAGTCGCTCCAGCGGCTCGACGCCGAGGGCCTCCATGATCTGCGGGTTGGACGAACCGGCCCGCACCCGGTGCCGGCCCACGCCGTCGAGGCGCACGACCGGCGAGACGCCGTCGTCGGTGGTCACCAGGGCGGCGGAGCCGCCCACGACGTCCTCCAGGACCGGCAACCCATGCTTCAGGTGGCCCTGGAACTTCATGCCCAGCTTCGGCAGTGAGCCTCCGCCGACGACGGCGACGTTGCGGAACACGCCGGAGGCGACGAGCGCCCCGGCGACCACCAGCGCCGGCACCGGGGCGGCGCAGAAGTTCTTCACGTCGGCGCCGGATGCCTGGCCGAGCCCGGCCGCCTCGGCGATGGCCTTGGCCATGTTGCCGCCGCCGCGCTGGTAGCGGTCGCCGATGGCGTCCTCCGAGCAGGAGATGACGTAGTCGATGCTGTCGGGGTCGATCCCGTAGTCCTCGACGAGGTGCAGGAGGGCGAGCGTCCCGGTGGCCTTGCAGGCGAGGTTCTCGAGCAGCACGGCAGCGGCGAGGGCGTCATCGGCGTCGTGTGCCCGCCGGAAGCCCGCGGCGAGCCGGTCGCGGGCGATGTGCAGGGGCAGCGACCCGTGCTCGGCGGCCACGGCCTCGGCGTCGCCGGTGGCGGCGCCAAGCCGGTCGAGGTCGAGTTGCTTGGCAAGGGGATGCCGGCCGAGGGCGGCAGCGGCGAGGTCGGCCACCTCGTGGTCGAGGGTGACGAGGCCGAACTGGTCGAGGCAGGCCAGCAGCCCGAGGAACTCCTCCTCGGGCATGATCTCGCCGCCGGGGGTGTACCGGCTCGCCGCCGGGCTCGCTCCAGCCCTCGCTCCCACCCAGGGGCGAGCCGGCAGCTCCCGGGGATGGATGGCGCCGATGTAGGCCTGATGGGGCAGGTAGGCGACCGCTTCGTCGAAACTGCGCAGCGATCCGAGGAACTGGTCCAGCATCTCGGCACTCCTTGGCAGCTCCCGGCTGGGCTTCGAGCCGTGGCGGGCAAGGCCGGGAACATGCGCCAGCACCTGGGCGGCATGGCTCACGACGGGACGGCTCACGAGCGCCTCCTCCTCAGGCCGGCGACACCGGCACCACGGCCGGGTCGAAGACCGTCGGCTTGTGGACCTCGGTCGAAACCGCGACGAGGGCGGTCTCCAGCAGCCGGCGGCGCCAGGCCCGCTCGGCCGCCGGGTCGAGGCTGGGGTCCCCGGCG
>DASXNO010000088.1:0-8204 GCA_036495025.1 Actinomycetota bacterium
CCGGGTGCTGATCGGGCTCCTGGCCGGCCTGGCGTTCGTCGCATGGGGTTCCTGGGCGCGGCGCAGGGGGTGGCACACGTTTTCCCAGGCCGTGACGGCCGGGGGCATTGCCATCTGCTACCTGGCGGTGATCGTCGCTAACGACGCGTACCACCTGATCTCAGCGCCCGTGACGCTCGCCGCCCTGCTGGCGATCACCGTCGGGAGTGCCACGCTGGCCTACGTCTACGATTCGCTGGCCCTGGCCATCCTCGCCACGGTCGGCGGGTTCCTCAACCCGTTCCTGGCCGCACAGGGCGGGAAGCCACAGGGGATCGAGCTCTTGACCTACCTGGCCGTCCTCGACGCCGGCGTGCTCGGCCTGGCGTTCTTCAAGACCTGGCGGCCACTCGACGGCCTGGCCCGGTTGGGCACCTGGCTGCTGTTCGGTGCCGGGCTTTCCACCTTAGGCTTCGGTGTGGCCGAGACCTTCGCCACCGGGTTCCTCCTGCTCTTCATCGCCGTGCCCATGCTCGCCACCCTGGCCCCGGCGCGGCGCGGCGCGGAGAGCGACGAGGCGGACGCGGCGATGCTCGCACTCAGCGCAGCGTCGTACTTCGCCTACAGCATGTTCCTGCTGGGGCGCAGTGGCCATGCCGACCTCCGCGGGGTCTTCACCTTCGGCCTCGCCGCTGCCTTCGCCGGCCTGGCCGGCCTGGCGCGTGCCGTCACGCCCCGGGACGTGCCGATGCGCCGCTACCTGTGGACGCTCTGCGTCGCGGCCACCACGGTGGCGATCCCGCTGCAGTTCCACCGCTTCCCCCGTGCGCTCGCCTGGGCCGGCGAGGGCCTCGCGGTGACGTGGGCGGGCATGCGGGCACGTTCGGTGGCCGTGCGGACCCTGGGTGCCGCGATCCTGGGCGGTGGCGCCGTCGAGGCGCTGGCCCTGCTCCTCGACCGGTACCACCCGGCGCACATCGTCGTGTCGCCGGCATCCGGTGCGGTCCTGGCCATCGTGGGGGCCCTGGCCGTGGAGGCCTTCCTCTTCTCCCGCGACGACGACCCGGACTCGCGCCGACTCTGGTTCCCGTTGACCGCGGTCGCGGCGAACGGGCTCGCCCTCGCATGGATGAGCGCCGAGGCCATCGCGCACTACCACGCCGTCGCCGGGGGGACCGGATGGCAGCCGCTGCAGTTCACCCTGTCGATAATCTGGGGTTGCTACGCAGGCGTCCTTCTGACGGTGGGCGTCGTGACCCGCCAGCGCTGGGCGCGCCTGGCGGCGCTCGGCCTGTTCGCGGTGACGGTCGCCAAGCTGTTCCTCCTGGACCTGTGGACGCTCAGCACCGGCGAGCGGGTCCTGGCCTTCATCGGCGTCGGCTGCCTCCTGCTGGCGTGCTCCCTCATGTACCACCGCTTCAGGGACTCGATCCTTGAAGCGGTGACCTAGCTAGACCCGTCGGGCACAGCCCGTCCGGGCCGAGGTTCTTGCGAGGCTGGGAAAATCCTTTGGATGTTTGACCGCGCTATGCGCGGTCAAACAGAAACTCGATTTCAACACCGCCCTAGGTTCCCAACGCTCCATAGGCGAAGAGCACGCCCCCGACGACCAGGATGATCGACGCACCGACCAGGACCTTGGGGCCCCACTGCGCCGTGCTGTACTGCAACCGGCCCATCTTGTGCCTGCTGTTGAGGTACTCCTGGGCCGTCGGCGGCCGGCCTCCCCAGCGGCGGCGCTCCCGGGCGCCGAGCAGGTAGGCACAGATGACGACGAGCGCACCGGCGACGATGGCTGCGCCGAGCGGTCCGACAGGGCGGAGGGCGGTGGAGGCGAGCAGGGGCCTCATGGCCCAATCCTACGCCCGGGACGCCGCCCGCCGGGGACGGGTCAGGGGCGTCCGGGCGACCCCTCGAGCGTGAAGGCCGGGTTCCTCCCCCGCCCCACGAGTGCGGCGGAGAGGCCGTAGGTACCCGCCCCGGCCAGCGGAACCGAGGCCTGCATCGTGAGTTGGTTGCCGGGATCGAGGCGCCGGGTGGCCGGCTGGCTCAGGGTCACCTGCCGGTAGGGCTGGCCGTCGCGCGTGACGGTGACCTCGACGAGCGGGCCATTCGCGAAGAGAGCGGTGTGCCCGGTGTCGTTGGAGAGGTCGACGGAGATCGTCGCCGAGGATTCGCCGGCGGGGGGTGGCATGCCGTAGACGTTCAGCGTCAGGATCCCGGGCGCCCCCTTCTGGTACTGGCGGCCGGAGATGGCAACCCCCTGCCGGCCGGGCACATAGGTGAAGGACGCGTGGTTGGAGTTGACGTCGTCCGCTGCCTGGAGGCCAACCGGCGACCCGGTCGGGTTGTGGTGGCCGGACACCACGAAGATGGCGACGCCCGCAGCGACCAGACCGACGGGAACAACCAGGCCCAGCATCCGGAACAGGCCCGACCGATGCCGGCGCCCGACCGGCGCAGCTTTCCCCCGACCCCCTGCGGATCCCATCCTCGCCCCCATCTGAGCCCGGATAGCTGGCTGGTACCCAGTGCGCTTTTCCGTCCCCGGCTACCAATTTAACGCTAGAGGCTGAGAAGTTCGGATGGAATGACCCACTTGGATAGTTTTCATGGTCCGATTTACTTAAGTCACCTTACTTAGTCCAGTCGTTTGTGCCGGGAGGAGCGCAGCACGGTCAAGGGGTAGGCTGGCTCTTTCGATGGAGGCTGCGATACACGATCCGTAACACAGCCGGAACTTATCCGTAACAACCGCCGGATAGCCTCGGATGCGCCGGTCCCGGAGAGGACGTCAGGTTGCCTGCTGGCCATCGGGCGGCGAGCGAGGGAGGTCAGCCATGGCGTCGGAGGCAGAGGCAAGGATCTCCTTCGTCCTGCGTACCGTCGAGGAACGCGGCATCCATTTCATCCGACTGTGGTTCGTCGACGTCCTGGGCATGCTCAAGTCGCTGGCCTTTCCGGCGGCCGAGCTGCCCCAGGCCTTCCTGGAGGGGGTGGGGTTCGACGGCTCCGCCATCGACGGCTTCGCCCGGGTGCAGGAATCAGACATGCTGCTCAAGCCCGACCCCGAGACGTTCCAGATCCTGCCATGGCGGCCGGAGACGCTCGAGGCCAGGGTCTTCTGCGACGTCCTGACGCCGGACGGCGCCGCGTTCCCCGGTGACCCGCGGCAGGTCCTGAAGCGCCAGCTCGGTCGGGCCAGCGAGCTCGGGTACTCCTTCTATGCCGGCCCGGAGATCGAGTTCTTCCTCTTCTCCTCGTCGAGGCGGCCCGAACCGCTCGACGCCGGCACGTACTTCGACCTGACCCCCCTCGACAGCGGCAGCGAGTTCCGGCGCCGTGTCATCGCCTACCTGGAGGCCGTCGGCGTCCCGGTGAAGGAGTCCCATCACGAGGTGGCCGGGTCGCAGCACGAGATCGACCTTCAGTACGCCGATGGGCTGGCAACCGCGGACGCCATCACCACCTTCCGGCTTGCCGTCAAGGAGGTCGCCCAGGAATCGGGGTACTACGCAACGTTCATGCCGAAGCCGCTCGAGTCGACCTGGGGCAGCGGCATGCATACCCACTTCTCCCTGTTCCAGGGCAGCCGCAACGCCTTCTACGACGCCACCAGCGAGGCGCACCTGTCCAAGGTCGGCCAGGCCTTCGTCGCCGGCGTGCTGCGCCATGCGCGGGAGATGACGGCCATCACCAACCCGCTGGTGAACTCCTACAAGCGGCTGGTCCCCGGCTTCGAGGCTCCGGTGTCGGTGTGCTGGGGGGTGCGGAACCGCTCGGCGCTCGTGCGGGTCCCCGGGACCAAGCCCTGGAAGGAGGATGCGGCCCGGATCGAGTACCGGGCCCTCGACCCCTCCACCAATCCCTACCTCGCCTTCTCGGTGATCCTCGCCGCGGGGCTGGAGGGGATCGCCGAGGGCTACGAGCTCGGCCCCGAGGCTCCGGACAACATCAACGAGATGCCGAGGGCGGAGCGCCGGAGGCTGGGCATCGAGTCCCTTCCCGGCGACCTCAACGAGGCCCTCGACCAGATGGAGGGGAGCGCCCTGGTCCGCAAGGCCCTGGGCGACCACGTCTTCGACTGGTACCTGGCCAACAAACGGGCCGAGTGGGAGGGCTACCGGTCCACGGTGAGCGAATGGGAGCTGGAACGATACCTTCCTCGGTATTGACCGGGGCTGAGGCAGAGCCGCCAGCCGTGCGGCACAGCGCGCGGCTGCTGCTTGCCGGCAGCGATCGCTCACGCCTGTCGGGGGTGGCCGCCGACCTGCAGGCGCTCGGCTACGAGTGCCTCACGGAGGTCGTGCACGAGGACCTCGAGATCGGGGCAGGCTGGGTGGCGGTCGTCGTCGACCTCCGGGCCTGGACCACCGAGGGGATCGCCTGGTGCCAGCGCGGCCGCAAGGAGGGCTGGCTGGGCCCGGTGCCGGTGGTGCCCGTCGTCGAGACCGCCCGTCTCCACGAGCTCGGCCTTGCCGACGGCGTCTTCGACGACTTCATCGAGGATCCCTACTCACTGAGCGGGCTCGCGGCGCGCCTGCGCCTGGTCCGGTGGCGGTTCCAGCGCGACGCCCCCGATGCCCTGAGCGTCCGGGACCTGGTCGTCGAGCCAGAGAGCTACCGGGCAACCCTGCGGGGGACCCCGATCGAGTTGACCTACATGGAGTTCGAGCTGCTGAAGTTCCTCATGTCGCATCCCGGGCGGGTGTTCACCCGGGAGACCCTGCTTTCCAGGGTCTGGGGCTACGAGTACTACGGCGGCGTCCGGACGGTCGACGTCCACATCCGGCGGCTGCGGGCGAAGCTCGGCGAGGACCACGCCCGCTTCATCGAGACCGTCCGGGGCGTGGGGTACCGCTTCAGCCACGGATAGCCGTCCCGGCTATCATCTTCCTATCCGCCCCAGTGGAGCAGTCTGGAGTGCTCGGGTCCCTGTCAAGGACCAGGTCGCCGGTTCAAGTCCGGTCTGGGGCGCGGGCGCGCGTTATGCTCTGGCCTCTTGTCGCAGGGCCAGGTAGCTCAGGCGGTAGAGCACTCGGCTGAAAACCGGGGTGTCGCTGGTTCGATTCCAGCCCTGGCCACAACCAACCGCACACGGCGAGCCCGAGATCGTTCCGGGGCCGCGTGCGTCACGGCCTCCTGGCCGTCACGTGCAGGATGGCGCTCGTCGGCTCGATCACCACCACGAGGTGTGGCCCCTCCTCCCGGACGGAGCCGGTGCCGTCGACGATCAGGCTGTAGTCCCCCGGCGACGAAGGCGGCCACAGGAGGGCCAGCGACTCGTTGGTCCGGATGTTGGCGGCGGTGCGGCGGCCGGCCCCGACGAGCAGGGTCCCCTGGGACCACTCCACATTCACCGAGGCGGCGTGCGGGGTGGCGTCCGGGCCCACCGTGAGCAGGTACGGGACGGAGTCGAAGCGTGACATCGTGCCGGCAAGCTCGGGCAGCGGCACGGGGATGGACATGGCCGGCGGGCCGAGGCCTCAGTTCGCCCGTTCGACGGCGCGGACCTGCTCCCACCAGGCCGCGAGCTCCGAGTAGCGCCGCCGGCTCTCGTCGACGTCGCCCAGCTCCATCGCCTCCAGGCAGGCCCAGATCTCTCCGGCCGAGCGGTCGGCCTCCAGCTCCTCGGTCGCGAGGAGACCGGTCAGGCCCCAGTAGTCGAGCTCAAGGGTGGAGTCCGAATGGAAGCCGCCCATCCACTCGGCCAACTCCGCCACGGGAGCGACGATGCTCTCGTCCATCCCCCCCTGCTCCAGGATGCCCGTGGCTCGCTCCAGACGGGTGACGGCCAGGGCGAGCTCGGTCTCGTACCGCACCCGGACCGCGCCGCGTTGCCCGGCGCGCCCGGCGGGGCCGACCCTGGGGATGCCGCGCTCGGCAGTGAGGATCCGCTCGGCGTCGTCGAAGGCCGCAAGCCAGCGGAACGGGACGTGCCAGGCGGCGGTGGCGACGTAGTCCCGCAGGGCCGGGTTCTCCCGGCGAAGCCGCTCCAGCTCGGACGACGCGCGATCCGCCTCGTCCTCGGGGACCAGGACGTCGCCGATGCCCGGCACCGTCGTGCGGAAGGCCAGGATGCCCGTGAGCACGCTCACCTGGATGCTCCAGGGGCAGACGAACCAGCTCCCGTTGACCCGCCGTACGTAGGCATGCTCGCCCGCGACCGGGTACATGAGCCCCACGGCCCCGTTGCCCGAACCGGGGCTGTGGAAGGAGGTCTGCCGGTACGGCCAGGCGGTCGGCAGGGCCACGTCGGACTCGATGTAGGCACCCCAGCGAGCGCGCTCGGCCTCGGGGAAGGACTCGAGCGGTTCGTAGACGCGGAGCTGGCTGGAAGGAACCATGGCCCCCATTGTTCCTGAACGAGCGCGACAGCGTCCACGGCTCCTTCACCGGAACGTCGTACCGAGGAGTCGCGGGGGCGAGGAAAGGGGTACGCAACTGCTCAAGAGATTGCGAGCACTACAGGGTGAAAGAGCGCCTGGACTGGCGAACATATGTTCTGTTATGCTTCCCCGAGTATTTCTTCCTGCACTTCGAGGGTCGGACGGCCGCCGGCCAGGGGAACCGCCATGACCACCAGAGTCCGCCCGATCGCCGAGCCGTTCGTCGTGGCCCGCTCCAGTGGTGCCCGGGTCCGCACCCGCCTGGCGGTCGGCCCCGGCGACGAGGCCGTGCTCCTCGCCCTCGGTGCACACCTCGGCTCGGTCATGGGAAGAGACCTGGCGCAGCGCTGCCGGGAGGGGGCCCTGGACGCCAGGGATCGGGCAGCCTCCCGTGCCCGCCGCAAGCGGGCGGCCACCAAAGAATCCTCGTCGCGCTGGGCCGGCACGATCACCCGAACCTCTGAGGACGCCTTCCAGCTCGGCCGGCGAAACCTGGGGGCGCAGGCCACCAGCCTGCGGGCACGCGTCGGCGCGATCAAACGGCGTCTCGCGGTGGCGGTCGGCGAGCGCCGAGGAAGGACCCCGGGCTATGCGAGCGCCACCGAGCGCTTCAACAAGCAGTGCCGTCTGCGAATCCTCGAGGCACGCCTGAGCAAGGTTGAGGCCGACCTGGCCGAGGGCAGGGTGTCGCTGTGCCGGGGAGGACGCAGCCTTGCCCGCAGCCGCCACCATCTCGAGGAGACGGGGTTGAGTCCTGGGGAGTGGAGGAAGCGCTGGGAGGCCGCACGCCTGTTCATCTGCGCAGACGGGGAGGCCGGCAAGGCGTGGGGCAACGAGACCATCCGCTGGCACCCCGACGGGCACTGGCTCGAGCTGAAGCTCCCGCCATCCCTCGCCCACCTGGCCAACCGTCCCCACGCCCGCTACCGGCTCCTCTGCCCCGTGGCGTTCTCCCACCGGGGCGACGAGGTGGCCGCCCAGGCAGCCTCGGGGGCGCTGCGCTACGACGTCTCCTATGACCCCGGACGCCGTCGCTGGTACCTGGATGCCTCCTGGAGGCTGCCCGGTACCCCGACCCCGCCGGTCGAGGAGCTCCGGGACCGGGGCGTGCTCGGCGTGGATCTCAACGTCGGGCACCTGGCTGCGGTGGTGGTCGACCGCTCAGGCAACCCCGTGGGCAGGCCGTCCACGATCCCCCTGGATCTGTCCGGTCTGCCCGCCACCGTCCGGGACGGCCATCTGCGGGCAGCCATCTCGCAGCTCCTGCAGAAAGCCACCGAGGCAGGCTGTGGCGCCATCGCCATCGAGGACCTCGACTTCGCCCGCGCGAGGGCCGAGGGCCGGGAGCACGCCGGTCGCCGACCCTGCCGGGGCAGGAGGGGACGGCGCTTCCGGGGGCTCGTGGCAGGAATCCCGACAACACGCTTCCGGGACCGCCTGGTGCAGATGGCGGCCAACCGGGGGATCTTCGTGATCGTCGTCGACCCTGCCTACACCTCGAGATGGGGAGCAGAGCACTGGCTGGGCAGCCTTCGACAATTTTCAGCCGAGGCCAGCGGGCACCACTGCGCCGCGCTGGTCATCGGGCGACGTGGCCTCGGGCAGCGAGCACGGCGACGGGGAGGGTGTGACTCGACTCCACCAGAGGATGGACAAGAGAGAGCTACCGACTCCGCCGTGCAGCCCTCACCGGACAGCACCGCCGGCCTGCCCGAGGACCATCAGAGGAAACCCGGGGACCCCGAGGCCAGAGGGCGGCCGCAGCAGCGGCGTAGGACCCAACCGGCCGACGGGCATCTCCCGAGCGACCAGGTGGCCCAGGACCGTTCGGAGCCA
>DASXNO010000089.1:0-8636 GCA_036495025.1 Actinomycetota bacterium
CGCCGCCGATGCGGGCGCCAGCTCGCACATCCGGTGCCGCTGGGCGGCGAGGAACGCGGCGATCGCCCCATCCACCGACTGGCGCAGGGCCCGCTGGAGAGCCTGGGGGTCGTCGTCGGGCCGCATGTGCCGCGAGGCTACCAGCCCTTCGGAGCGGCCCCCGGGCCCGGTGGGGACAGCGAGTGCAGATCAATCTAGACAATGGTATGTAGGCAGGCGATTCGGCAGCAATGGTGGCAAGGATGTTGATCGCCCAGCGAACACTTTTCCGACCAACCGCATCGAGGCCACTTGCAAACACGGGTTCGATCATCTACGAGGAAGGCCGCTCCTTGAGAACTTAAAACAAGCGATTGGGCGGGGAAATCCGTCCGTAAGATCTTCAGCGACGAAGGGGAGCGCCGCCCGGCGGGAGCCAAGCGGGGCGGGAAACGGCAGGTCCATCAGCGCCTCCTGGCAACGGGAGGCTGCCTGGAACGATTGCAGGTGTTTCGGGCAACGGTCAGCCAAGCTGAGCGGTGTCGCATCGCCGCAGGAGAGAATTGCGTCTGCTACCATGCCGCCTCGTGATCGGGCATCCCAGGCGCAGGCTCACTTCCCCCTCTGAGCAGCCTGGCCGTGGCCGTTCCCCGCGCGCAATCCTCGTACGCCGGGGCCGCCGGCCGGCTCTCGTCGCAGCCGGGTTCGCCCTCCTCTGTCTTCTCCTGGCGGCCTGCTCCGGTGGGCCGCAGGACGGGCTCGCCCCGAGCGGGATCTACGCCCGCCGGGCCGACAACCTGTTCGGGAAGGTCTTCATCATCGTCGTCGTGGTCTTCGTCCTGGTCGAGGGCGCGATCGTGTTCTTCCTCATCAAGTACCGGGAACGTCCCGGCAGGACCGACCCGGTCCAGATCCACGGCCATACCAGGGCCGAGGCCATCTGGACCATCATCCCGGCGGTCATCCTCGCCGGGGTCGCGATCCCCACCGTCAAGCTGATCTTCGACTTCGCCAAGGCCCCCCCGCGCGCGAACCGCATCGACGTCTGCGTCTCGGGTCACCAGTGGTGGTGGCAGTACGTCTATGCCACCACGTGCCCGCCTCCCGGCACGAGCGGCCCGGCGGGCACGGTCAACACCGCCAACGAACTGCACATCCCGGTGGGCAAACCCGTCTACCTCACGCTCAACTCGATCGACGTCATCCACGCGTTCTGGCCCCCGAAGCTCAACGGAAAGCAGGACGTCGTCCCCGGCCACACCAACCACATGACCATCGAGGCCGACACCCCGGGGACCTACTACGGCCAGTGCTCGCAGTTCTGTGGCATGTCCCACGCCAACATGCGCCTTCGGGTGATCGCCGAGACCCAGAGCGACTACGACGCCTGGGTGACCGCCCAGGAGCAGCCCGCAGCCACGCCCGCTCCGGGCACGCTCGCCGCCCAGGGGGCCCAGCTGTTCGTCCAGGGCCGAAACAACTCCGGCAAGTTCCCCGGCGGGGGGGCCTGCGCCACGTGCCACACGATCGGCGGCGTCTCCTCGGCGGTCGGCATCACCGGCCCCAACCTCACCCACGTCTACTCCCGCCAGGCGTTCGCCGGCGACACGCTGGACATGAACCCCGACAACCTGCGCCTGTGGCTCACCAACCCGCCAAAGGAGAAGCCGGGATCGATCATGCCCAACCTCGGCCTCTCCAACGACGAGATCACGGCGCTGGTCGCCTACCTGCAGACGCTGCGCTGACGGCTGACGGACGGACGAGCCCGGGATCCCGCAAGGACCTCGGGTAAAGCCCGAGGGCCCCCTCAGGGTCCTGGGTAAAGAGAGAGAGGATACGCGAGGATGCAGCAGAGCAGGCCCGAGGCGCCCCGGAAGGCGTGGGGACAACATCAGAGGGTGAGCTGATGGCGACGGCAGTGGCAGAGGGCAGCATCATGCGCCGCCCGTCGGCCAAGACCGGCATCGGGAGCTGGCTGACGACGGCCGACCACAAGCGCGTCGGCATGCTCTACGGCTACACCGCCTTCTTCTTCTTCCTGATCGGCGGCGTCGAGGCTCTCCTCATCCGGATGCAGCTCGCCCGCCCCAACGGCCACGTGCTGACGGCCAACCAGTACAACCAGCTGTTCACGATGCACGGCCTGACGATGATCTTCCTGGTCGTCATGCCCCTGTCGGCCGCCATCTTCAACTACTTCGTGCCGCTCATGATCGGTGCCCGGGACGTCGCCTTTCCCCGCCTGAACGCCTTCAGCTACTGGGTGTTCCTCTTCGGTGGCCTGTTCCTGTACTCGAGCTTCATCTTCGGCGGCCCGCCCAACGGCGGCTGGTTCGGCTACGCCCCGCTCACCACGCTGCAGTACTCGCCGGGGCACGGGCTCACGTTCTACGCCCTCGGCCTCCAGATGCTCGGTATCGCCTCGATCGCCTCCGCCGCCAACTTCATCACCACGATCCTCAACCTGCGCGCCCCGGGGATGACCCTCATGCGCATGCCCGTCTTCGTGTGGATGACCCTGGTGACGTCGTTCCTGCTGCTGTTCGCCATGCCGGTGATCGCGGTGGCCCTGTTCCAGCTCACCTTCGACCGGCTGTGGCACTCGAACTTCTACAACGTCGCCGCCGGGGGCGACCCCCTCCTCTGGCAACACCTCTTCTGGTTGTTCGGCCATCCGGAGGTGTACATCCTCATCCTGCCCGCCATGGGCATCGTCTCGGAGATCCTGCCGGTGTTCAGCCGCAAGCCCCTCTTCGGCTACTCGGCGGTCGTCTTCTCCGGCATCTTCATCGGCTTCATGGGCTGGGGAGTGTGGGCCCACCACATGTTCACCGTCGGCCTCGGCCCATACGCCAACTCGGCCTTCGCCGTGTCGACGATGTTCATCGCCGTGCCCACGGGCGTGAAGATCTTCAACTGGACGGCCACCCTGTGGCGTGGCGCGATCCGGTTCCGAACACCCCTGCTCTTTGCCGTCGGCATGGTGGCGATGTTCGTGATCGGAGGCCTCTCGGGCGTGACGCACTCCCTGGTGCCGTCGGACTACGAGCAGCACGACACGTACTACATCGTCGCCCACTTCCACTACGTGCTGTTCGGCGGGGCACTGTTCGGGTTGTTCGCCGGGTTCTACTACTGGTTCCCCAAGGTCACCGGCAGGCTGATGAACGAGAAGATCGGCAAGCTGCACTTCTGGCTGATGCTGATCGGGTTCAACGTCACGTTCTTCCCCATGCACCTGCTCGGCCTGATGGGCCAGCCACGCCGGACGTACATCTACCCGCAGAACATGGGGTGGGGGGGCTACAACCTGACCGAGACGATCGGATCCTTCCTCATCGCCTTCTCGATGCTGGTGTTCATCTTCAACTGGGTGAAGTCGAAACGAAACGGCAGGATCGCCGGCCCCGACCCGTGGGACGCCCGGACGCTGGAGTGGACGATGTCGTCCCCGCCCCCGGAGCACAACTTCGACGAGATTCCGGTCGTGGCTGCCCGTGACGACTTCTGGCACAAGAAATACGCGGAGGACCCGGCAGGCCGCCCGGTGCCGGTCCCGGTGGGTGCCGCCGAGGCGACCGCCGAGGGCGTCCACGACGACCACGAGGGCCACGGCCACAAGATCCACCTGCCGTCGCCGTCCTACTGGCCGCTGGTCGCCGCCCTGGGCCTGCCCCTCATCGCGTGGGGGCTGGTCTTCGGCGCCCTGCCGCTCATCGGGCTCGGCATCCTCGTGTTGCTCGGTGGATTCTACGGCTGGGTGTTCGAGCCGCTCGCGTCATGAGGAGGACCTAGGTGGCCATAGAGACGGAGCTCCACGCCGAGGAGCACGCAACCTCCCTCGGACTCGACAACCGCAAGCTGGCGATGTGGGCCTTCCTCGGCTCCGAGTGCATGTTCTTCGGCGCGCTGATCGCCACGTACCTGCTGTTCCACACGCATCTGAACAACGGCCCCGGACCCCGGGACGTCTACAACATCCCGTACACCTCCGTGAGCTCCTTCGTGCTGCTGATGAGTTCGCTGACCATGGTGCTGGCGCTCGCCGCCATCCAGCGGGGTGACGAACGAGGACTGCGCGTCTGGCTGCTCGCCACCGCCTTCCTGGGCATGACCTTCATCGGGGGCCAGGTCTACGAGTTCACGGAGTTCTTCAAGGAGGGGCTCACGATCAAGACGAGCCCCTTCGGTTCGGCGTTCTTCATGCTGACGGGCTTCCACGGTGCGCACGTGACCATCGGCATCCTCATGCTGTTGTCGCTCTTCCAACTGTCCCGCATGGGCAAGATCCCGCCGTCGGACTCACTCAAGGTGGAGCTGGTCGGCCTCTACTGGCACTTCGTCGACGTCGTGTGGATCGTGATCTTCACCGTCGTCTACCTGATCCCGGCGGCGAGGAAATGAGCCACGCCGTCACCCCGCCTCCCGCCGAGCACGCCCATCCGGGTCCCCTCGAGTACATCAAGGTCGCCGTCTTCCTGGCGGTCGTCACCGGTATCGAGGTCGGGATCTACTACCTCAAGGGGGCGAGGAGCGTCCTCGCCCCGGCACTGATCCTGCTGGCGATCGTGAAGTTCACCATGGTGGGGCTCTACTTCATGCACCTGAAGTTCGACACCCACCTGTTCCGGCGAGTGTTCATCCTGGGGATCATCCTGGCGATCAGTGTCTACACGGTCGCGCTGGTCACCCTCCTCAACTACCACTGATGCCGCCGGGTCTTTCGCCCTGGGCGTTCCACCCCCACCCGGAGGTCTACCTCGAGGTCGTCGCCCTTGCCGCCGCCTACTGGGCGGCACTCAGGCTGCTGGGGCCGCGCTTCGTCGAGCCCGGCGAGCCGGCGGCGACGCGCGGCCAGAAGCTCTGCTTCGCTGGCGGCCTTCTCTTCATCGCACTCGCGGAGGGCTGGCCCCTGTCGGACATCGCCAACAACTACCTCTACAGCGTCCACATGGTGCAGCACCTGCTCTTCACGCTCGCTGCGCCGCCGCTGCTGTTGCTCGGAACCCCCCACTGGCTGGCCCGGACCCTGGTTCGCCGTCCGGGGATCTGGCCCCTCATGAAACGCCTGACGAGGCCGGTACCCGCGACGATCATCTTCAATGTGGTCCTCGTCACGACCCACTGGCCGGCACTGCTCGATGTCACCCTCCACCATCAGGTCGTCCACATCGCCACGCACATCGCCCTCTTCGGCGCGGCGACGATCATGTGGTGGCCCGTGGTGTCGCCGCTGCCGGAACTGCCCAGGCTCTCGTATCCCGCCCAGATGGTCTACCTGTTCGTCCAGACGATCATCCCGACGGTGCCGGCCTCGTTCCTCACCTTTGCCTCCAGCCCCCTCTACCACTTCTACACGACGGTCCCCCGGGCGTTCGGCATCTCTGCGCTCGACGACACGCGGATCTCCGGGCTGATCATGAAGCTGGGGATGGGCATCACCCTGTGGAGCATCATCGCGGTGCTATTCTTCCGCTGGTCCAGCAAGGAGGAGCGGCCGGAGCGGCCCGACGTGCTGGAGTGGCAGGCCGTGGAACGAGAGCTCAACCGCACGGAGTCCAACAAACCCTGATGGCCGAAGACATCCGCGAACGCACCACGCTGCCCCTCGGCGTCCCCCTCGGGATCTTCGCCGTCATGATCCTCGTTGTCTTTCTCTTCTCTCGTATTCTCCTCAATGTTCCCAAGCCGGTCGCCGTGGCGGTAGGGCTCGCGACCGCGCTCAACATTCTGATCACCTGCGGCATCATCGCCATGCGGAAGGTGGAGGGAGCCACGATCTTCGCCCTCCTGCTCGTGATCTCCGTGCCGATCCTCATCGGTGGGGCGGCCGCCGCCAAGGTCTTCACGGTCAAGGTGCCTGCCAAGGTCGTCCCGCCGGCGCCTCCCGTCGCGCTCTCGGCCCAGAACACCGCCTACAGCACCACGTCGTTGACCCTCCCGCCCGGCAACGCCACGATCGACTTCAAGAACCAGGACACGGTGCCGCACAACGTCCACCTGTTCGACGGTGCCGACGCCAGCTCCCCCTCGCTGTTCGTCGGCCAGATCGTGCCCCCGGGTGGGAGCGCGCAGTACAAGGTGACGGGGCTCGTCGCGGGCAAGACCTACTTCTTCCGCTGCGACGTCCATCCCACCCAGATGACCGGCAAGGCCACGGTCGCGGCCCCCGGCACCTCCGCGGCGGGCGGCACGATCTCGACGGGGCCGATCATCCTCGGAGCTGCCAACACCGCGTTCGCCAAGAGCCAGCTCGACATCGCCGCCAACACGCCCACGAAGGTGGTCCTCAAGAACGGCGACTCGGTGCCCCACAACTTCGACGTCGTCAGCGGCCCGCCCCCGTACAAGAAGCCGGACCCGCAGCCGGCGATCGCCCAGCCCGGTGCCTCGGTCACGTACGACATCCCGGGCTTGCCGCCGGGCCAGTACAACTTCCAGTGCGACATCCACCCGAACTCCATGAAGGGCACCCTGACGGTCCACTGAGGCTGCCCCCGCGCTATAGTGCCCGCCCGGCCCCCAATGCCGATTGGGGGCGCTCGGAGGATCCCGCCTGGTGAACCGGTTCCAGAAGCTGTCGCTCGCGACCACTGCGATGACGCTGGTGCTGATCGGCGTCGGCGGGACGGTCCGGGGGACGGGGTCGGGCCTCGGCTGCCCGGACTGGCCGCGCTGCCACGGCAAGTGGTACCCGCCGCTCACCTTCCACGCCATCGTCGAGTACTCGCACCGGGCCTCGGCGTCGATCGTCATCGTGCTGGTGATGGCCGTGGCGGTCTTCGCCTGGGTGAAGTACCGCTCGGTCGCCTCGCTGTTCTGGCCAGCGCTCGGCGCGGTCGCGGTCATTGCGATCCAGGCCTTCCTCGGCAAGCTCGTCGTGGACTCCGGCCTCAACTCGCACCTGGTGGTCATCCACTTCGCCACCTCGCTGGCGCTGTTGGCCCTCGTCATCACCACCACGGTCAACTCCTTCTACCCTCGGGGCGGCAACGTCGGCCCGCTGGCCAGGGAGACCCTCGGCATCTCCGCCATGACCCTCGTGGTCGCCGTGCTGGGGGCCTACGTCACCCAGTGGGGGGCCGCCCTGATCTTTGCCGACTGGCCACTGTTCGACGGGCGGGTCATCCCGGCGAGCACCTCACCGAATGCGCTCATCCACTTCGCGCACCGGGTCGCTGCCCTCATCCTGGGGCTCGGCCTCGCCCGTCTCTACGTCGCCACCCGTGGGAAGGAGCGCTACCGGCCGGTCCACATCCTCGCGGCGGTGGCTGCGGCGATGTGGCTGCTGCAGGCCCTGGCCGGCGCTGCCAACATCTGGACCAGGACCGCTCCCTGGGCGGTTATCGCCCACGTGCTGGGCGGTGCCGTGCTCTGGGGTGCCTCGGTGGCGATGGCCGTGCTGGCCTACCGGCTCACCCCCTCGGACGTCGCCACCTCCGGCGGGGCTCCCGGCACCCATGCCGGCACCCACCCCGGGGTGGGTGACCGGGTGCGGGCCTACTTCCTCCTCACGAAGCCCCGCGTCATCGAACTGCTGCTCATCACGACCGTGCCCGCCATGGTCGTCGCTGCTCATGGCTGGCCATCGCTCACCCTGATCGGGGCCACACTGCTCGGCGGCTCGTTCGCTGCCGGGGGGGCCGGCGCGATCAACTGCTACGTCGACCGGGACATCGACGACCTCATGGAGCGGACATCGGGGCGTCCCGTCCCGGCGGGGCAGATCGAGCCGCCGAGAGCGCTCGCCTTCGGCATCGTCCTCGAGGTCATCTCCTTCGCCTTCCTCGCCGCCACGGTGAATCTCCTCTCGGCCGTGCTGGCCGTGGGCGCCACCATCTTCTACGTCTTCGTCTACACGATCTGGCTGAAGCGGGCGACGCCCAGCAACATCGTCATCGGCGGCGCCGCCGGGGCGGCCCCGGTGCTCGTGGGGTGGGCGGCCGTGACCGGCCGGGTGGGGCTCCCCGCCCTCGTCATGTTCGCCATCATCTTCTTCTGGACCCCTCCACATTTCTGGGCGCTGTCGTTGCGCTACGCGGAGGACTACGCCGCCGCCAAGGTGCCGATGCTGCCGGTGGTCCGGGGGGCCCAGGCGACCGCCCGCCACATCCTGCTCTACACGCTCTCCCTGCTGGGGGTCAGCCTGCTGCTCTACCCGCTGGCGTCGCTGGGGCCGATCTATCTCGTCTCGGCCGTCGTGCTCGGGGTGCTCTTCGTGCGCCGGGCGCTCGCCCTCCAGCGCAACCTCCACCCGGTCGAGGCCATGCGCCTCTTCCGCTTCTCGATCGCGCATCTCAGCCTGCTGTTCATCGCCATGGCGGCCGACCGCCTCATCGGCGGGTCCGGCAGCGACGTCGCCTACCGCATCACCTTCGTCGCCGGCGCCGTGCTCTTCTGCGCCTTCCAGGCGGCGATCCTTGTCGAGGATCTCCGGTGGCGGGGCAAGGGCCTGGCACGGGACAGGGTCCTCGACGTAGGTTAGGTGTAGATCGCGCGCAGACGCGCGATGCCCCCCTAACCTTATGATTCCGACCATGCCCGACACCCGGTCCGACACCCTCGCTGCCCTCCGGGACATCCTCGGCGCCCTCCCCGGCGCCGTCGTTGCCTACTCCGGGGGGGTCGACAGTGCCCTGCTCGCGGAGGTCGCC
>DASXNO010000090.1:0-8358 GCA_036495025.1 Actinomycetota bacterium
CCTGCCCCTGGCGGCCTCGACCACGTGGCCCACCTTGCGGACCGCCTCGGCGAGGCCGGCGAGCGGCTTCGCGGTGGTCAGCACGAGCAGGCAGTCGGGGTTGGGGTCCTTCAGGTAGGCGATGAACGTGCGCTGCACCTCTGCGGGCGCCTCGTCGACGCCCCGCACGACGACCGCACGCCGGCCGCCGAACAGCGACGTGGCATCCACGGCCTGCAGCACCCGCGCACGGTCCTCCTGCGGGGACAGCTCCTCGACCGAGAGCGGATCGATGCCCTCCAGGGCCTTCGCAACCGCCTCGGTGACGAGGTACGGGTCGTCGCCGGCGACGAGGACGGCGGGGACGGGGGTGCTCACCACCGCGATGCTACCGTTGCCCGAAACATCTGCAATCGTTCCAGGCAGCCTCCCGTTACCAGGAGGCGCTGCCGGACCTGCCGTTCCCGCCCCGCTTGGCTCTCGCCGGGCGGCGCTCCCCTTCGTCGCTGAAGATCTTACGGACGGACTCCCCCGCCCAATCGCTTATTTTCAGTTCTCAAGGAGCGGCCTTCATCGTAGATGATCGAACACGTGTTTGCAAGTGGCCTCGATGCGGTTTGTCGGAAAAGTGTTCGCTGAGCGATCAACATCCTTGCCCCCATTGATTTACGTGCTAGCAGGCCGACGCGGCGGGGTAGACGGTAGCCATGCTTGATTTCGGTCGAAGCTTCGAAGCGTGTGGGCTCGGGGTGCCGCTGCTGAGCCTTGAGGTCGGTCATGCGAGGGTGGTGTTGTCCTTCGATCAGGGCGAGCATCGTCTTTGGATGGTCGATGTTCAGGGTGCGTCGACCGGCGCCGTACCGGTTCACGGCGACTATCAGGAAACGCTGGTGTCCAACCACCGTGTCCTTGGGGGCCCGGCTCCCCCCTCGGCAACGAGGGCCAGTCTCCGGTACGAAGACGGCAAGGTGCAGGCGGGCCTCGTCGACAATGGCGTCTGGTTGGTGACCGCTCCTCTCACCGGCGGTCACGTGACGTTCTGGGACGACGCCGGTATGCCCGTTCGCGTCCTGCCCTTTCCGGCATCGTCGGCCAGGCCGGTTTCCACTCGTGGGCGCCTGCCTGACTTTCTCAGCCGGCGGGTCGTCGGGCGAGGGACCGTCACGTACGGCACACCTGCTGGCTGAAAGGATCGAAGCACTCGCTGTCCCCACCGGGCCCGGGGGCCGCTCCGAAGGGCTGGTAGCCTCGCGGCACATGCCGCCCGACGACGACCCCCAGGCTCTCCAGCGGGCCCTGCGCCAGTCGGTGGATGGGGCGATCGCCGCTTTCCTCGCTGCCCAGCGGCACCGGATGTGCGAGCTGGCGCCCGCATCGGCGGCGCTCGTCGACATGATCGAGCTCAGCATCGCGGGCGGGGGCAAGCGGCTCCGGCCGATGCTCTGCTACCTCGCCTACCGGGCGGGCGGCGCCCCCGACGGACCCGAGATCCTGAGGGCGGCGGGCAGCCTCGAGCTGCTCCACACCTTCGCCATCCTCCACGACGACGTCATGGACCAGGCGGTCCTGCGCCGCGGCCTCCCTGCCCTGCACCGGCGTCTTGCCGACGAGCGGCGGGCGGCGGGCCACCCCAACGACGCCGACACCTACGGGGTGTCGGTGGCGGTCCTGGCCGGCGACCTCGCCCTCGTCCTCTCCGACGCCATGATGGCCGGCTCGGGCTTCGGCAAGGAAACGGTGGCCCGGGCGCTGGTGCCGCTCGAGGAGATGCGGGTGCAGGCCGTCGCCGGGCAGTACGTCGACATCCTCGAGGCGGGCGGCCCCTCGACCGGCCCCGAGGAGGCGGCGCGCATCGCCAGGCTGAAGACTGCGGGCTACAGCGTCGTCGGGCCGGTCGCCGTGGGCACGGCCCTGGCCGACCCACCGCCCGCCGTCTCGGAGGCGCTGGCCCGCTACGCCCGGGCGGTGGGCGAGGCGTTCTCCCTCCGGGACGAGGTGCTGGGACTCTTCGCCGACGCCGAGGAGACCGGCAAGGACGCCGAGTCCGACCTGCGGCGCGGCAAGCCCACCACCCTCATCGCCGATGCGATCGCCCGGTCTCCGATCGCCCGGCGGCAGGTCATCGAGGGCTTGTGGGGCAATCCCGAGGCCACCATCGCCGATCTCGGGGTCATCCGGGAGATCGTGGAGGCATCCGGTGCCCTGGGGGCGGCCACCACCGCCATCGGCGTACTCGTGGACGAGGCGGTGGAGAGCCTCGCCGCAGCGGCGCTCACGGACGGGATCCCCGGCCGCCTGCTCGCCGCCCTCGCCGGGCGCCTGCGCTGAGCGCCGGGCGACGTTAGGAGCACATCGCGCATATACGCGCGATCTACGCCTACGCAGGCGCAGGCCGACGCGCCCGAACCGGGGAAAAGGCAAGGGCCGGGGGAAAAGGCAAGGGCCGGCCTCCGGGGGGAGAGACCGGCCCTCGCCTGGAACTGCGAGTGTACGGGACTTAGAAGTCCATCCCGCCGTCGCCGTGGCCACCGGGCATGGCCGGTGCGCCTTCCTTCTGCGGCTTCTCGACGATGATCGCCTCGGTGGTGAGGAACAGGGCCGCGATCGACGATGCGTTCTGCAGCGCCGAGCGGGTCACCTTGGCGGGGTCGATGATGCCGGCCTTCATCAGGTCCTCGTACTCGCCGGTCGCGGCGTTCAGGCCATGACCCTTGGGCAGCTGGCGGACCTTCTCGACCACGACGCCGCCCTCGAGGCCGGCGTTGGTGGCGATCTGCTTCAGCGGCGCCTCGAGCGAGCGCCTCACGATGACGATGCCCGAGCGCTCGTCGCCCTCGAGGTCAGACTCCAGCTTCTCCAGTGCGGAGGCCGAGAGCAGCAGGGTGGCCCCACCGCCGGGGACGATGCCCTCCTCGACCGCGGCCTTGGTCGCCTGGACGGCGTCCTCGATGCGGTGCTTCTTCTCCTTCAGCTCCACCTCGGTGGCGGCGCCGACCTTGATGATGGCCACGCCACCGGCCAGCTTGGCGAGGCGCTCCTGCAGCTTCTCACGGTCGTAGTCCGAGTCGCTCTTCTCGAGCTCGGCACGGATCTGGTTGACCCGGCCCTTGACGCGGTCCGGGTCGCCCTGGCCCTCGACGATCGTGGTGTCGTCCTTGGTCACGATGACCTTGCGGGCCTGGCCGAGCAGGTTGAGGGTCGCGTTCTCGAGCTTGAGGCCGACCTCCTCCGAGATGACGGTGGCGCCGGTGAGGACCGCGATGTCCTCGAGCATGGCCTTGCGGCGGTCACCGAAGCCGGGGGCCTTGACGGCGACGCTGCGGAACGTGCCGCGGATCTTGTTGACGATGAGGGTGGCCAGGGCCTCGCCCTCGATGTCCTCGGCGATGATCAGGAGCGGCTTGCCCGCCTGCATGACCTTCTCGAGGATCGGGAGCAGGTCCTTGACCGCCGAGATCTTCGAGTTGGCGATGAGGATGTAGGGGTCGTCGAGGACCGCCTCCATGCGCTCGGGGTCCGTCACGAAGTACGGCGAGATGTAGCCCTTGTCGAAGCGCATGCCCTCGACGAGCTCGAGCTCGAGGCCGAAGGTCTGCGACTCCTCGACGGTGATGACGCCGTCCTTGCCCACCTTGTCGAACGCCTCGGCGATGATCTCGCCGATCTCCATGTCGTTGTTGGCGGAGATGGCGCCGACGTAGGCGATCTCGTCCTTGGACTCGATCTCCTTGGACTCGCCGAGGATGTAGGCGACGACCGCGTCGACCGCCTTCTCGATGCCCCGCTTCAGAGCGATCGGGTTGGCACCGGCCGCCACGACCCGCAGGCCCTCCTTGGTGATGGCCTGCGCCATGACCGTGGCGGTGGTCGTGCCGTCACCGGCTACGTCGTCGGTCTTCTTGGCGACCTCCTTGACCAGCTCGGCCCCGAGGCGCTCGAACGGGTCCTCGAGCTCGATCTCCTTCGCAATGGAGACGCCGTCGTTGGTAATGGTCGGAGCGCCCCACTTCTTCTCGAGCACGACGTTGCGTCCTTTGGGGCCGAGGGTGATCTTGACGGCGTTGGCCAAGATATCCATCCCTCGCTCCATTGAGCGCCGGGCCTCCTCCTGAAATGCCAGTTGCTTGACAGCCATAGTCCTCCTCCTGTTGAACTCCTGTTGAACCTCGAACTTCCCGCCGGGTAGCCGTCACCTCGACGCTCGCAGACGACGGCTGAGAGTGTTAGCACTCCCTAATCTAGAGTGCTAATCGCCGCTTGGCAAGTGGCGACATCCGGGACCCCCGCGGGGGCTCCCGGGACCGTCTCGAGGGGTATGTGCCCTTGAGTTAGTCCTATTCCCCCCTTATAATTATGTTGTTATGTCACGGCCAGGTCAGGTGGACGCTCAGGTGCCTCGGGGAAAGGCTGCCTTCCACGCCCTCCTCCCGGTCGCCGCTTTCCTCGTCGACAAGCCGTTTCCGCCCGCCGGCAAGGTGATCGTCGCCCTCACCGCCCTCGCAATGGCGGTCAGCGTCGTCGGGGGTCCCCGCTGGTCGCTGTTCGGCCGCCTGTTCCAGCAGGTGGTCCGGCCCGCCATGCACCTCGGTCCGGGGACGATCGAGGCCGCGGCACCGCACCGGTTCGCCGAGATGGTCGGTGCCATCTTCCTGCTGGCAGCGACCGGTGCCTTCCTGCTGGGTCTCGCGACGCTCGGCTGGGCATTGTCACTGCTCGTGGCGGCCCTGGCGGCGCTCAACTGGCTCGCCGGCCTCTGCGTCGGATGCCAGATGTACGTGCTGCTGCGCCGGATGCGCACCCGGGCGCCGAGGAGGGCCTGACGCCATGCTCATCCGGCTGCTCGTCCTCGGCGTCGTCGCCCTGGCGGTCTGGGCGGTGTCCAGAGCCCTGCGGCGCTACGTCGCCAACGCCCGGACCCCGGAGCGCTTCGATGCCAGCGACGGGGACGCCGGCGCGCCGGCTTCGGCCGTGCTGGTGACCTTCAGCGGTCCCTACTGCCTGGAGTGCCAGGAGGTGCTGCCCCGGCTTCAGGCGGCATCGGCCGCCCACGCGGTGCCGCTCCGGGTCATCGACATCAAGCAGAGCCCCGAGCTCGCCGCCAAGTACGACGTGCGCCTCACCCCGACGACCTTCGTGGTGGGCTCCGGCGGCACGGTGCAGGCGGGGTGGCTCGGCACACCGCCCGAGGGTGCCGTCGAGGAGGCGCTGGCGGCCGTGGGCGTCTAACGAGCGCCAGGCTAACGAGCCCCAAGTCTCGCAGGTCTCAGCCTCCTGCGACGGCCGGCAGGAGCACCACGACCTCGCCGTCCTTCAGCGGGGTGTCGACGCCCTCCAGGAACCGGACGTCCTCGTCCCCCACGTAGAGGTTGACGAAGCGGCGGATCTCGCCGTCGTCGTCAAGGACCCGCTCGAGCAGCTCCGGGTGGTCGCCACCCACCTTCTCGAGCAGCTCCTTGATACTCGACGCCTCCACGTCCAGCTCGGGCGCCCCTCCGGTGAGCTCCCGGAGCTGGGTGGGAACCTTCAATCGAACACTCATCGGATCACTCTCCCGTGGTCGGCGACGTGTGGGCGGTCTCCTCGACGTCAAGAAAGCTCAGGGACTCCTGGAAGGCCTCGAGGTCGGGCTGGATCTCCACGGTGGGCCCCAGCCGGCCGGCGAGAGCCTCGGCCGTCTTGAGTCCCATGCCGGTGAGCAGGGCGACCACGCGGCCGTCGTCCTGGAAGGCCCCGGCAGCGGCCATCCGCCGCAGGGCGGCGATCGTGACGCCCCCGGCGGTCTCGGTGAAGAGGCCCTCGGTGGAGGCGAGCAGCCGGATCCCGGCGATGATCTCCTCGTCGGTGACCGCCTCCGCCGTCCCCTCGGTCTTCCGCACGACCCTCGCGGCGTAGTACCCGTCGGCGGGGTTGCCGATGGCGAGCGACTTGGCGATGCCCCGGGGTTTGACCGGGCGGATGTGGTCGATCCCGCTGTGGAAGGCGGCCACGATGGGGTTGCAGCCCTCCGCCTGCGCAAGGTGGATGCTGGTGGCGGGCTCGGTCTCGAGGAGACCGACCCGGTGCAGCTCGGACAGACCGCGGTGGATCTTGGTCAGCAGCGACCCCGAGGCCGCCGGGACCACGACGTGCTCCGGAGCCTCCCAGCCCAGCTGCTCGGCGACCTCGAACGCCAGGGTCTTGGATCCCTCGGAGTAGAACGGCCGGAGGTTGACGTTGACGAAGCCCCAGGGCAGCGTCTGGGCAATCTCCGAGCACAGCCGGTTCACGTGGTCGTAGTTGCCCTTGACCGCCACGACGTTGGCGCCGTAGACCGCGGTCGTGATGATCTTGGCCTCCTCGAGGTCGGCCGGGATGAACACGAAGGCCCGTAACCCCACCCGGGCCGCGTGGGCGGCCACCGAGTTGGCCAGGTTGCCCGTCGAGGCGCAGGCAACGGTGGTGAACCCCATGGCTCGGGCCGCCGTCAGGGCGACCGTGACCACCCGGTCCTTGAAGGAGTGGGTGGGGTTCGCCATGTCGTTCTTCAGGTAGAGGCGCTTGATGCCGAGTTCGCGGGCGAGGTTGTCCGCCTTGATGAGCGGGGTGCAGCCGGTCCCGAGATCCACCCGCTCGAGCCCCTCGCCGATCGGCAGCAGCGGGCTGTAGCGCCAGATCGTCTGGGGGCCGGCCTCGATGCTCTCTCGGGTAACCGATGCCGCGATCTCGTCGTAGTCGTAGACCGGCTCCAGGGGGCCGAAACAGAAGTCACACACGTGGATGGGCGCGACCGCATACCTTCGGTCGCACTCCCGGCACCGCAACTCCCGTACTTGGGCCATGTCCACCTTGAGCTCTCGGGGGCTTTCCGTGTTGTCGGGCTGGGGTCAATGCTATCTTGTCGCCGGTGAGCCACCGGCGGGGTTGCACTTCGCTCGTGCTCGGGTAGTTTGGCAATTGAATGAACGAATCGTTGGACGGCGGCACACTTCCCGGGGGCCTCGTCATTGCCTCCAATCGCGGGCCCGTGACATTCCAGCGGGGTCCCGACGGCGAGTTGGTGCCCAAGCGCGGGGCCGGCGGCCTCGTCACCGCGCTCTCCCATGTGATGGCGGAGACCGGTGGGCTGTGGCTGGCGGCGGCGATCACGCCGGGTGATCGGGAGATGGTCTGGCGGCGGGGTGGGAAACCGGTCGAGATCCCGGTCGAGAAGGGATCGCTGCGGCTCCGCTACCTGACCTTCCCACGGGAGACCTACGACCGCTACTACAACCGCATCTCGAACTGGATGTTCTGGTTCCTGCAGCACAGCATGTGGAACCTGCCCCAGCATCCCCGCTTCGACCGCGAGACCCGGATCTCGTGGGAGGCCTACCGGGAGGTGAACCGGCGCTTCGCCGAGGCCCTCGCCGAGGAGACGGCGGACGCGGGGGGAGCCACCCCGGTCGTCCTGCACGACTACCACCTGATGCTCGTGGCTCCCCACCTGCGGGCGCTGGTGCCGGACGGCTTCATCTACCACTTCACCCACATCCCCTGGTGCCAGCCCGACCTGATGCGGGTCCTGCCCGCCAGGATCGGGACGGAGACCCTCGAGGGCATGCTCGCCAACGACCTCCTGGGCTTCCAGGCCGTCCGCTGGGCACGCAACTTCATGTGGTGCTGCCAGGACCTGTTGCGGGCCGAGGTGGACTTCGACGCCGGCCTCATCCGCTACCAGGACCGCCAGATCAGGGTCCGGCACTACCCCATCTCGATCGATGTCGAGTCCCTCCGGGCCATCGTCGCCTCGGAGGAGGCCACGAAGCACATCGCCTGGCTCGACGGGATCCTCGAGGGCCGCAAGCTGATCCTGCGCATCGACCGCATGGAGCTCTCCAAGAACATCGTCCGGGGACTCCGGGCCTTCGAGGAGCTGCTGAAGGACCACCCGGAGTGGCGCGGGAAGGTGACGCATGTGGCGCTGCTGTACCCGTCCCGCCGTGCGCTCTGGGAGTACCGGGCCTACGAGGCCGAGGTCCTCGACAACTGTGACCGCATCAACAGCGAGCTGGGGAGCGACGACTGGCAGCCCATCGTGGTCGTCAACGAGGACAACTACCCGCGGGCGCTGGCGAGCCTGACTCGCTACGACGTGCTGCTGGTGAACCCGATCGCCGACGGGATGAACCTGGTCTCCAAGGAGGGACCGGCCGTCAACCGCACCGACGGCGTCCTGGTGCTGTCCCGGAACGCCGGCTCCTGGTACGAGCTCGGCCATGCCGCCCTGACCATCAATCCCTACGACGTCACCGAGATGGCGGAGGCCCTCCACACGGCCCTCACGATGGCGCCCCAGGACCGGGCGACGAGGGCGGAGCTGCTGGGTGAGGTCGTCGAGCGCAACAGCCCCTGGAAGTGGCT
>DASXNO010000091.1:0-6183 GCA_036495025.1 Actinomycetota bacterium
GGCACTCGCTTCAGGCCGTCAGGCCGACCTCCTCCGCCACCGACTCCAGGCCCTCGATCCCGAGGGCGAACAGCTCGTCGACGCCCAGGCCGATGCTCGCCTCGCAGTCGCGGATCTCGTCCCGGTTGACGCCGGGGGCGAAGGAACGCTCCTTCAGCTTCTTCCGGCAGGAGGAGACCTTCATGCCGGACGCCTTCTCGGGGCGGACAAGGGCGCAGGCGACCAGGAAGCCGGTGACGGCGTCGGCGGGGACGATCGCCCGGGAGACGAGGTCGGTCCGGTACTGCTCGTGGGCGTGGGCGAGCACCGCGTTGACGATCCCCTCGTCGACGCCGGCCTCGCGGAGCCATTCGGCCCCCACGCGGGCGTGGCGCTGCGGGTCACCGTGGGTCTGGTCCTGGTCGATGTCGTGGAACAACCCCACCAGGCCCCAGGTGTCGGGGTCCTCGCCGAAGTGGACCGCCATGCGGCGCATCACGCCTTCCACGGTGATGAGGTGGCGGACGGTGGTCTCCTTCTCCGCCTTCGAGCGGACGAGGGCAACGGCTTCGGCTCGGTCCATGCCTCGGGCTCCTTACGTCTCGATTCGGTTTTCTTCGATGAGAGATTAGGCAAAAGGGTAATCCAGGGTCCGTCTTTGCCGACCCTAATTTTCGCGGCCTGACTCCGGTATGATCCCGCAGCGTCTATCGCGACCGCGGGCTGAATCGGTTGGCGGAGGGGTCGTCAGGTCCGTGCAGGCGCCGGGGCTCGCCATCTCTGTGGTTCGGCGCGCGCCGAACTGCTCGGTGGCGTGCGGGGGAGACAGCCGGAAACCATAAAGGGAGTATTCGACATGAACTTCGCTGCGGAGGGTGGATACCAGGCGTTTCATCTGGGGCGGACCGAGTGGTTCTGGCTGTTGTTCTCGGTCGCAACCGCCATCCTGGCCATCCTGGTGGGGTTCGGGCTGACGCGGGGCGTCCTGAAGGCCGACCAGGGCACGCCGAAGATGCGTGAGATCGCCCAGGCCATCCAGGAGGGGGCGATGGCGTACCTGAAGCGCCAGTTCAAGACCATCGCCATCATCCTCGTCCCCCTGGCGATCCTGGTGTTCCTCACCTCGACCAAGGTGTTGCGTACCAACGGCGCGGTGGCCCTCTCCTACGGCCAGTCCGGGCTCTTCCGGACGCTGGCGTTCCTCGCCGGCTGCTTGATGTCGGGCCTCACCGGCTTCATCGGGATGAGCCTGGCGGTCCGGGGCAACGTCCGCACCGCCGCCGCCGCCAAGTCCGGATCGCTGCCCGCGGCGCTCAAGGTCGCCTTCCGCACCGGCGGCATCGCCGGCATGTTCACGGTGGGCCTGGGCCTGCTCGGCGCCACCACGATCATCATGCTGTTCCAGAACACCGCCACTGCGATCCTCGTGGGGTTCGGCTTCGGCGGATCGCTGATCGCCCTCTTCATGCGGGTGGGCGGTGGCATCTTCACCAAGGCCGCCGACGTGGGGGCCGACCTCGTCGGGAAGATCGAGGCCGGCATCCCCGAGGACGACCCCCGCAACGCTGCGACGATCGCCGACAACGTGGGCGACAACGTCGGCGACTGCGCGGGCATGGCCGCCGACCTCTTCGAGTCCTACGAGGTCACCCTCGTCGCCTCGTTGATCCTTGGCTACGGCGCCTTCAAGTCCATCGGCCTACCGCCGGTCCTCGGCGTCATCTTCCCGCTCATCGCCCGGGCGATCGGGGTCCTCGCCTCGATCGTCGGCGTCTACGCGGTGCGGGCCAAGGGCAGCGACCGCTCCGCCATGGCGCCGATCAACCGTGGCTTTTTGACCGCCGGCGTCCTGACGATCATCGGAACCTTCCTGGTGGCGCAGTACTACGTCCACGAGCTGCGGATCTTCTGGGCGGTGGTCGCCGGACTCGTCCTCGCCCAGGTCGTCAGCCGCCTGACCGAGTACTTCACGTCCACCGAGACGGCGCCCGTCCAGGAGATCGCCGAAGCGACCCGCACCGGGCCGGCGACGACGATCCTCGCTGGCATCGCCTCGGGCCTGGAGTCAACCGTGTGGGCGGTCGTCGCGATCGCCGTGACCCTGGGCGTGGCGATCGGCCTCGGCCAGGGCCACATCCAGTTCTCGCTCTACCTTGTTGCGCTCTGCGGCATGGGGATGCTGGCCACCACCGGCGTCGTCGTGTCCGAAGACACGTTCGGCCCGGTCTCCGACAATGCGGCAGGCATCGCCGAGATGTCCGGCGAGTTCGAGGGCGAAGCCCAGAGGATCATGGTCAGCCTCGACGCCGTCGGCAACACCACCAAGGCCATCACCAAGGGATTCGCCATCGGCTCCGCGGTCATCGCCGCGGTCGCCCTGTTCGCCTCGTTCATCGAGACGATCGGTTCCCAGTTCGGCATCTCGGCGTCGACGCTGTTCAGCGACATCAGGACCCAGGTCAACGTGGCGGACCCCAAGACCTTCATCGGCCTGCTGATCGGCGGGTCCATCCCGTTCCTGTTCTCGGCCCTCGCCATCCGGGCGGTCGGGCGGTCCGCGGGGACGGTCGTGCAGGAGGTCCGGCGCCAGTTCCGGGAGCACCCCGGCATCATGGACGGCTCGGAGCGCCCCGAGTACGGTCCCGTCATCGACATCTGCACCGCGGCGTCCCTGCGGGAGCTGACCACCCCGGCCCTGCTCGCCGTCCTCACGCCCGTGGTGATCGGCTTCGGGATCAGCTACCTCGCCCTCGGCGCCTTCCTGGCGGCGGTGATCCTCACCGGGCAGCTCATGGCCGTGTTCCTCTCGAACTCGGGTGGCGCCTGGGACAACGCCAAGAAGTACATCGAGGACGGCAACCTCGGGGGCAAGGGCTCCGAGGCCCACAGGGCGGCAGTCATCGGCGACACGGTCGGCGACCCCTTCAAGGACACTGCCGGCCCCGCCCTGAACCCGCTGATCAAGGTGATGAACCTGGTGTCGCTGCTGCTGTTGCCGGCCGTGATCAGCCTGCGGCACAACACCGGGGCCCGCCTCGGCATCGCTGCCGCAGCCCTCCTGCTCCTCGCCGCCGCCGTCGCCTTCTCAAAGCGCAAGACGACATCCATGGTCGGGTAGCAGGAAGTCTTCTGTCGAGGCCGGGGCCTCCTGGCCGGGCTCATGTCCGCGCCTCCGGGAGGGCCGGCTAGCTCTCAGTCGCTGCTGTCGCTGCCCTCCGCGGCGGTGGCGGCCTCGACCGAGTCGTAGACCTTCAGCACCTTCACGAGGCCGGTGATGTCGAGGATCTTGAGGATGTGCTCGCGGGTGCAGACCAGCGAGAGGTCACCCCCGTACTGGCGGACACGCTTCAGGCCGGCGACGAGCACCCCGAGGCCGGTGGAGTCGAGGAAGTCCACGCCCTGGAGGTCGACGACGACATTGCGGCTGCCCTCCTCGATAGCGCCGACGAGCGCCTCCCGGAGTTGAGGGGCCGTGAACACGTCCACTTCACCGGCGACATGCAGCACCACGACGTTGCCAACTTTTTCAGTTTCGATCGACAGGTCCATGTCCGTTCCCCCTCGTGGTGGGCAGGGTGGCAACAGCATACCCAGCAGTCGGCAACACACCGGCCTCTGGCAGTATTTTCATCGTGTGGACATCCCGGCCAGGCACGCGGCGCGCTACGTCGCCGTCATCGGGCCCAGCCGGGCCACGCCCGGGGTCGAAGCGGCAGCGTTCGAGGTCGGGGTGCTGATCGCCCGCGCTGGGGCGATCCTGGTGTGCGGCGGCGGGGGCGGGGCGATGGAGTCGGCGTGCCGCGGGGCGCGCAGCGCCGGGGGGACGACGGTGGGGATCCTTCCGGGTCCAACCCGGGGGGATGCCAACCCCTTCGTCGATATCGCCATCCCCACCGGCATGGGTGAGGCCCGCAATGCCCTGGTCGTGCGCACCGCGGACGCCGTGATCGCCGTTGGAGGTGGCGTCGGGACCCTTTCGGAGATCGGACTGGCCCTGAAGATGGGGAGGCCCGTCATCGGGCTCGGCACCTGGGAGGTCGCCCCGCCACGGGGGGAGACGATCGACGTCGCCATCGAACGAGTCCTCTCGCCCGAAGCTGCCGTCCGTGCGGCCCTCGCCGCCGCTGACTAGGCAGTTCTACCGAGTACCTTCGCCTCCAGTCCTGACGGTTGCTTGCCGACACAGTGCAGGAGTACCGGTACGTTTGCCGTAACGCGCTTGCGCTTTTGGGAAGCGATTGACCTGGAAGGTTATGGATATTTCACGCAGAATTCGAGCGTCAAATCGGAACGAAGTGCTAGGCTAGCGAGCCTGCCCGGCCGGTGGGGAGTGTTCCGGCCCAGCCGACCGTTGAAGCCGGTCGAGTGTGTGAGTCGGGGGGTGAGTGCACAGTGGCGGTAGCGGAGCGCATTCTTCACCTTCAGCCCGACACCGACACCCGACCCGATCGTGCGCTCGTCCACGAGGCGCAGCACGGGCGTGAGGAAGCCGCCACCGTCCTGTACCAGCGCTACTACCCGCGGATCTACTCGTTCGTCTCCCACCTCACCTATGGCCGAGCCAATGCCGAGGACCTGACCCAGGAGGTCTTTGTCCGGGCACTCAAGGCCCTCGGCCGGTTCAACGGCCAGTACCGCTTCGAGCACTGGCTGCTCCGCATCGCCAAGAACCTCTGCATCGACGAGGCCCGGCGCAACGTCCGGCAGCCCGCGCTGACCGACCCCCGTGAGCTTCCGGAGCTCGAGGGCATCCCTGCCCCCGACTACGTGTGGGAGTCGGTCTCCCGGGACATGGTGGCCACGGTGGTCCACCGGGCCCTCCAGGCGCTCCCTTCCCGCCAGCGGGCCGTCCTCGTGATGCGGGAGATGGAGGGCATGTCCTACGCCGACATCGCCCAGGTCGTCGGGACCAACCCGCGGGGCGTCGAAGCCACGCTGCGCCGGGGGCGGGCCAGGTTCCGCTTGGAGGTCTCCCGAGCCGAGTCGGCCGAGGTGGCCAGGGCCACGTGCCGCCGCGTGCTCCGGCTCGTCGGCGACGACCCGCAGGCATCCCGCTCCGAGGAGGCTGCGGCGCACCTCGCGCACTGTGCAGACTGCCGGCGCCAGGCCCGCCTCGGGGTTGACGGCAGGCCCTCGTTCGCCAGCCGGGCCTTCGCGTTCTTCCCGCCGCTGCTCGGCCTCGGCCGCGTTGGCGGCCTCTTCCGTCCCTCGGCCCTGTTTCGTCCCTCGGCCCTGGCACCGTCGATCCGGCGGGCCTCGGACCGGGCGCGCGACGCCCTGGCGCTCGCAGGAGGCGGGTCGTCCGCCCTGGCAGCTCCGATCGTGCGCATGGCCGAGGTCGCCGGGGGCGTGCTCGTCGCCACCGTCGTGACGATGAGCCCCACGGTCACCACGGCGGCGCAGCCGCTCGGCACGACCGTCTCGACGGCGTCGGAGGCTGCTGCCCCGCCGCAGGTCCAGAGCGTGCCGGCGACCTCGCTGCTGTTCCGAGCCTCCCCCGCCTCCCCCGTCACCGCCGGCCCGGCAACCACGTCGGCGCAGTCCTCCACGCCTGCGTTGACCACGCCCTCGCTCCTCGGGGCGAGCCCCTCGGGCGCAGGGCCGCTGGACGTGCTCTCGCAGCTCGGTCTGACGCCGGGTGGCGACGTCCTCGCGAGCGCGCTGACCAACGTCGGTTCGGTGAGCAACATCCTCGCCGACCAGCTGAACCAGGTGGCCCAGCTCACCAACTCGACGCTGGACAACCTCACCGCCCCCCTCGGGCCGGGAGGCCAGACCCTGACCACCCCGGTCAGCGAGCTGGCCAACGGCGTGATCCAGGGCCTGGGAAACACCGTCAAGGGTCTGGGGACCGGTCTTTCGAACGGGCTCCGCTCCGTGCCGCGTTCGGGGTTGCCGGGTTCCGTGGCGACGAGCTCGGTGGTCCCGGCCTCAACGTCTACGGCAACCGCGACGGCCACGGCCGAGCCCTAGGGCACCGCCGCACCGCCCCCATTCTTTGCGAATCTGAGCCCGTTATTCGTCACCAGATTCGCAAAGAATCCCTCAATAGAGGACACCTAGGCCGATCCGTTCGTCAGCCGTGCCCGCACGATGAGGCGCTTCGCGGCGCTCCCCTTCGGGTGACAGGTCGTGAGCGTGAGGTATGACCCCTGCAGCGGCGCCACCGCCGACCAGTCGTCGGGTGACGTCACCCAGGCTGCG
>DASXNO010000092.1:0-5748 GCA_036495025.1 Actinomycetota bacterium
ACCAGCCGTCAGACCCCTCACCGGCCAGCAGGGCACGCTCTCGCTTTAGAGCTCGAGCTCGGGAACGAAGAGTGCTCATCTGCTGGTGGCTCGGAGATCAGCTTCGCGGAAAGCGAGCCTGATCCGCCCCCATTAGGAACGAAAACCGTGGCCGACACGGATTGCGTTCCTCGCTTCTCCCGGCTTGCGACCGGGAGGCCGCGAGGAGGTCCGCAAGGATGTCCGTGGTATACACGGGCGAGTTCAAGGGGACCTGTGCGGAACAGCCTGCACCGCTGGCCATCACTCATTTGAGCGAAGGTCGTTAAGAGCAGGCTCGGCCGTCGGCTTGCTGGCCCTCATTGCTGCAACGCTGTCGGGCACCCAGTTCGTCGAGAAGGGCCTCCCCTCCGCTTCGATTGCGATGGCGGTGCTCACCGGGGTGGCGCTGCTGGCATACGGGGCCAACCTCTACCTCCTCGCCTCCGTACGCCCCCAGAGCGGGTCGTGATGACGTCCCCATGGCCTCTTGACTTCAAGTTCACTTGAACCTGTAGCTTTTGGGCGTGAAGATCCAGCGGGCCGGCGAGCTGATCAGGGACGCGGTCAGTGCCTGGCCGGGAGTGGACGCCGTTCCGCACCGTTTCGGTGGCATCGAGTACCGCTATGGGCGCAGGGAGATGGGCCACGTGCACGGCGACCGCCTTGCCGACCTGCCCCTGCCGCGCAAGCTGCACGACGACGTCATCACCGCTGGTCGGGCCCGGCCCCACCACGTCCTGCCCCAGAGCGGCTGGGTGAGCTGCTGGATGGACGGCCCCGAGGATGCGGCTGGGGTGATCGAGCTGTTCCGGATGCAGTACGAGCGGTACGCCCGTCCCTCCTGATCTCCGTCCCTGTCAGCGGGTCAGCGCCGGCGCGAGCAGCCGCCACTGCTCGCGGGGCGGCCCGGTGGCGTCCGGGGCGGTCAACACCTGGACCGCTACGTGGTCGGCTCCGGCCTCGTGGTGCTCCCGGACGCGGGCCTCGATCTGCTCGGGCGTGCCCCAGGCAACCATGCCATCGACGAGGGCGTCGCTGCCTCGGCCCGCGAGATCCTCCTCGGTGAAGCCAAGACGGCGAAAATTGTTGGTGTAGTTCGGGAGCTGCAGGTAGCGGGCGAGCGTGGCCCGGGCGATCTCCCGGGCACGCCGGGGGTCGGTCTCGACCACCACCATCTGTTCGGGAGCGAGCAACGGCTCTGGACCGAGGATCTCCCGGGCACGGCGCGTGTGCTCGGGCGTCACCAGGTAGGGGTGGGCGCCCGCCGAACGCTCGGCGGCGAGGCGGAGCATCCGGGGCCCCAGTGCGGCCAGGACGCGAAGATCCTTCGGCACGGGCGGAGACGCCGCGTCCAGCTCGTCCAGGTAGGCGACCATTTTCTGGTAGGGACGGACGTAGCGTTGCCCCGACTGCTCCACCCCGGGGGCGTGGCTGACGCCGAGGCCGAGGAGGAAGCGGTCGGGATGCCGGGTCGTCACCCGGGCGACGTTGGATGCGAGGACGGCTGCGGGCGCGGCCCAGATACTGACGATGCCGGTCGCCACGACGAGGCGTTGGCTGGCTTGCAGCAGTTGGGAGACGAGCTCGAGGTCGGGGTTGGCGCTCCCCAGCCAGAGCGCCGGGATGCCGAGCTCCTCGAGCTCGCCCGCGACCCTGGCCGCCTCGCCGCCGTGGTCGCCGAAGAGCCTGGAGGAGACCCAGAACCCGACCCGTCCCAGCTCGAGGGGCATCCGATCTCCTATCCATCCGGCAGGTACGCAAGCGCTCGACCGACAGGGAGAGCATTCCCCAGAGGGGCTGGTCGAAAATTGTTCGCTCAGCGAGCAAGATCCAGACACCTTCGGGGGCAACGGCTCGAGAGCACACGAACCGGACTGCTCTCAAAACACCACGCGATCGGGGGATGCGGTTGCCCCCGGGTGGTGGGACGCTCACCGGGTGGCAGTGTCGTCGAATGTCCTGTTCGCAGACCGGCGTGAGGCCGGTCGGACCCTCGCTGGCCTGCTGGAGCACTATCGGGACCGGGACGATGTGATCGTGCTGGCGGTCCCCCGTGGAGGCGTCCCGGTGGCGTACGAGGTCGCCACGGCCCTCGGCGCACCGCTCGATGTCTTCCTGGTGCGCAAGCTCGGCGTCCCCGGGCATGAGGAGCTGGCAATGGGAGCAATTGCCAGTGGGGGCGTGGTCGTGCTCAACGACGACGTCGTCCGGGGCATGGGCATCACGCCGGAGATGCTCCGAAGCGTCGCGGAAAAGGAGGCGCAGGAGCTTCAGCGACGCGAGCGGGCCTACCGGGGCGACCGCCCCATGCCAGAGGTCGCCGGCAAGGTGGTGATCCTGGTCGACGATGGGCTTGCCACCGGCTCCAGTATGCGCGCCGCGATCCAGGCTCTCCGGACGCTCGGCCCCGCCCGCATCGTCGTCGCTGTCCCCGCCGCCCCGGAGTCCACCTGCCGGGAGCTGGAGGCCGAGGTGGACGAGGTGGTCTGCGCGACCACCCCGTCGCCGTTCTTCGCGGTGGGGACGTCCTACTACGACTTCACCCAGACAACCGACGACGAGGTGCGGGAGCTTCTTCGGGCCGCCTCGGTGGCACGGCCCCGCAGGGCAGCGTGGCAAGGGCCGAGCGAGGTCGTGGCCATCCGCTCCGAGCTCACGGGCCTGGGCGGCGAGGCAGACGACGCCCTGGTCGATTTCCTCGGCCGGGCCGAGTTCGTCCTGCTCGGGGAGGCCTCCCACGGAACGCACGAGTTCTATGCGGAGCGCGCCAGGATCACGCAGCGCCTGATCGAGGAGAAGGGATTCGACGCGGTGGCGGTCGAGGCGGACTGGCCCGACGCCTACCAGGTGAATCGCTTCGTGCGGGGACTGAGCACCGATGTCACCGCCGAGGAGGCGCTGCGAGGCTTTCAGCGCTTCCCCACATGGATGTGGCGCAACGCCGTGGTCCTCGACTTCGTCGGGTGGTTGCGGGAGCACAATGACGTTGCCGGCGAGCAGCGCAGGAAGGCCGGCTTCTACGGCCTCGATCTCTACAGCCTCTTCCGCTCCATCCACGAGGTCATCTCCTATCTCCAGCGGGTCGATCCCGAGGCTGCCGAGCGTGCCCGTGCTCGCTACGCCTGCTTCGACCACTTCGGCGAGGACCCGCAGGCCTACGGCTATCGCGCCGCAGCATTCGGGGCCGGCGAGTCGTGCGAACGTGAGGTCATCGAGCAGCTCGTCGACCTCCAGCGGCATGCCCTCGAGTACGCACAGCGCGACGGGCTGCTGGCCGAGGACGAGCTGTTCTACGCCGAGCAGAACGCCCGGACCGTCAGGGCGGCGGAGGAGTACTACCGGACGATGTTCGGCGGCCGGGTGTCGTCGTGGAACCTGCGGGACCAGCACATGACCGACACCCTCGATGCGCTCTCCGTCCACCTCAGCCGCCAGCGCGGCAGGCAGGCGCGGATCGTCGTCTGGGCACACAACTCGCACCTCGGCGACGCCCGGGCGACGGAGATGGCGAGCCTCGGCGAGTACAACGTCGGGCAGCTCGTGCGTGAGCGCCACGCCGGCCACTGCCGCCTTCTCGGGTTCACCACCTATACGGGCACGGTGACGGCGGCGGACGACTGGGGAGGGCGGGCGGAGCGCAAGCGGGTGCGGCCGGGCCTGCCCGGCAGCCTCGAGGAGGTGCTCCACCAGGTCGGCACGAAGCAGTTCGTCGTGCGGTTCCCCGACGCCCCGCAGGCCGCAGCGGCCCTGCGCTCCGCCCGCCTTGAACGCGCCATCGGCGTCATCTACCGCCCGGACACCGAGCGGCAGAGCCACTACTTCCGGGCGCGTCTCGCCGACCAGTTCGACGCCGTCATCCACATCGACGAGACCCGGGCGGTCGAGCCGCTCGAACGCACGGCGGCCTGGGACCGGGGCGAGTTCCCGGAGACGTTCCCCTACGCCGTCTGACCCTCCTCGGAGGACCGAGGCCGGATCCGGCTCAGGCGGCGATGTCGACGAACTTGACCGTGACCTCGTCGGGGATGAAACCTGCGGCGCAGGGTGCCAGATACGGGCAGGAGCTGAACGTCACCTGACCGGTGCCGCTGCAGGGCACCCGGACGGCGCTGGGGATCGGCTGTGCAACACCGTACTCGGTGAACTTCACCATGTCCGGTTTCGTGGCCGACGAGTCCTGATCGAACCAGGCATACACCTGGCTGAAGAGCCCGGTGTAGCCGTTCCCGCTGGCCACATGCGCGACGGATAGGGTCTGCCCGCTTACGACGGGGCCCGTTTGACCGGCCGCCGGGCCGGGACAGGCCGTGTAGACGACGACCGGCGCATTACTGCCGTTCACCAGCCCCATGAAGTGCTGGTTGGGCTGGATGTGCTCCTGCGCGCCTGCAGCGGTGATGGTCATACCCAGCGCGGTGACGGTCAGCAGCGCGACAAGCACGGTTGACCGTACGACCCGACTCATTGCCATGCGGGACCTCCCTTCAGGACGAGTTCAATCGGGGGATTGTCCGTCGATGTCGGCAGTGTCGTTCGCCGGTCTGAGGCGTGTCAACCAAGGTTGGGAAAAGTTCACCCGACCGTCGCTGAACGGATGCACCTCGTTCATCGAGGGGACAGGTGACCGGGAAACAATGGGCGCATCAGCTCGGCAAGAGCTTGAGTCAGGAACTTGAGTCAGGAAGACGAAGGGTCGGCGAGGGGCAGACCTTTCGGTTGGTTGGAGGACTGCCGTGAACCAGACGAAGACACAGCCGCAGTTCGTGGCGATCGCTTGGGAGGAAGCCGGCGAGGAAGGCAACCCCGTCACGGTGCGGGCCGTCCTTTGCCTGCGCCACCGTAGGGAGATCGGACTCCAGCACCCCACCGCTCGAGGCTGGGGCCAGTTCGGGGAAGCTTGCGATCTCTGTGAGGGCCGCGGGCTCAGAACCGAGCCGATCGGAGCCTGACCCTCCGCGAAGCAGCTTGCTCGGGTTCCCTAACGGTAAGACGGCGCACCCCGGCCGCCCTCGGCGCCTGCCGAGCACTAAGCCCGGGACTGAGTGGCCGCTCGAGGGAGCCCGAGGAGGCTGCTTCAGCGCGCGGCCCGGCCCCCAGATCTGGGGGCCGGGCCGGTCCTTGCGGCGCCTGGATCTAACGGACCCAGAGCTCGTAGTTGCTGAACGTTCCGCCGCCCGTGCACTGGTACTCGGTCCACCGGCCGGTGTTGAGGTTGCGCCTGCCCGCGGCATCGCAGTCGCTGTGCCAGAAGTAGTTGTCGATGTAGTTCCAGCCGATCCCCGCCGGCGGGTTGCACGGGCAGCTGTCCATTGGGACGGCAACCGCCGTGCTGCTGGCGGGCGCCGCCGGAGCGGCCTGGGCGGCAGGGGCCAGCGTGGCGGCCGTGCCGAGGAGCGTGGTTCCGAGGGCGAGTGACACAAGGGCCTTCCGGAGGATCATGGTTTCTTCCTTTCGTGAGGCGGCCGGTTCGGCCGGACGCATCCTGGTTTCTCTGGTCACCAAATGGACAGGGACGGGGACCCGCTCTACCGCACCCAGAGCTCGTAATTGCTGAAGACACCGCCACCGGTGCACTGGTACTCGCTGAACCGGCCGGTGTTGAGCTCACGCCTGCCGGCGGCATCGCAGTCGCTGTGCCAGAAGTAGTTGTCGAGGTAGTTCCAGCCGATCCCCGCCGGCGGGTTGCACGGGCAGCTGTCCATGGGGACGGCAACCGCCGTGCTGCTG
>DASXNO010000093.1:0-7141 GCA_036495025.1 Actinomycetota bacterium
CGGGGATCGCCCAGCCGCCGTGGTCGAAGCCGCCACGGACGTCCTCGTCGGGGCGCCCGGGTGCCTGCATGACACCGTCGAGGGTCACATGGTTGGTCACGACGACCTTGCTCATCGAGGTTCCTTTCCGGGAGAGCCCCGTGATGCTCCGGTTCCCCGACCTGCGCTAGGGGACGCGCTGGGCTCGGGAGGCTTCGCTCCTTCCGCTCCGGGCAAGGATAACCAGGCTGGCGATGAGGACGGGCAACATGATGAGGTGGTAGGCGACGTCGGGGACGTCGCCACCCTGCGTCGTGATGGTCAGGCCGAGGAGGAAGCCAAGGATCGCGAAGCTGGTCGTGGCGACGGCGGCCGCCCAGGCCCGGCGGCTGGAGCGGAGAACCTCGACGGCGCCATAGACGAGCACGACGCCGATGATGGCCTCGGCGACGCCGGCATGGCTGGCGTTGAAGGGAGGCGCCGAGCCCGCCGGGGTGTAGCCCGCGAGGTGCACAACCGAGGCGACCGCCAGCGTGGCGGCCTCGAAGGCCATCAGCATGCCGACCCTCCGGTCGACCTGGCGGGGCTGTGTGGGTTCGGGCGTGGTCATGCCCTTATGGTGGTGTGCCGGGGCACCCGTGTCGTCCCCCCACGGACGCAACGTGCCGGACGCCGCCCTGCTCCCCGGGGAGTAGGACACATGGCCGTGGTACGCCACCGGGAGTAGTGCCTAGCCGGCGGAAGCCTACGAGCCTACGGAATCTTGAGTAAATTCTGTCGTAGAGCAGCACTTTTTACTCACAAACCCAACGACTATCCACTCGACCTAAGGGATGGACGCATGGAGGAAGTAGTGCTGGTGGACGAGGAGGGCCATGCCAGGGGCGTGATGGAGAAATCGGCCGTGCATCATGCGAACACTCCGCTGCACCTGGGGTTCTCCTGTTATGTGTTGAACAACGAGGATCAGCTGCTGCTCACTCGGCGAGCTCTGGGCAAGAAGACCTGGCCCGGCGTATGGACGAATAGCTGCTGCGGTCACCCGCATCCCGGCGAATCTCTCGTGCGCAGCGTGCAGCGTCGCCTCGGTCAGGAGTTGGGCATTGGCACCGCCGATATTACGCTGATACTTCCCGGCTTCCGGTACGCGGCGCGGATGGACAATGGCGTGCGGGAACATGAGTTGTGCCCCGTGTTCCGGGCGTACACCGTTGCCGAGCCCGCCCCCGATCCGGCGGAGGTCGCCGAGACCCGATGGATCGCCTGGCCGGCGTTCAGCGAGGAGGTCGCCAGTGGGGCGCTGACCGTCTCGCCGTGGTGCGCGCTGCAGGTCCCACAACTCGCCGGGCTTGGCCCAGATCCCCGCCAGTGGCCCACAGGGGATGCAGCCGCCCTGCCGGCGGCCGCCCATCTCGTCGAGCAGACTTTTTGATTCCCTTACCTGACGGAAACTCCCTACCGAAGCAGGGTTAACAGCGCCGCCCCACCGAATCGCGGATGGGGAAGCTCCACCCGACCGACGATCTCCCTGCGGAACGTGTCCTTGCCGGTATAAACCGTTCCGTCGTCATCGACGTGGCCCACGACCTCCGTGCTGAACATTCCCCTGCCGACATAGACGATGCCGTCCTCGTCGACGCGGCCGATCACTTCCCGGTTGAACATCCGGTTGCCGCGGTAGACCGTGCCGTCCTCGGCGACGCGCCCCACGACTTCCATGCCGAGCATCGCCCTGCCGCGGTAGACGGTGCCGTCCTCATCCACGCGGCCCACGATTTCCCGGTCGAACCTGCCCTTGCAGCGATAGATCGTCCCCATGGTCGAAGGTACTCCTCAAGCGGTGCTGCCCCCCCGGCAGCCTTGAGTACTAACTCGACCGGTTCGACTCGCTTCATGAATTAGAGAATGCTCAGACTTCCGAGGGATCGTGCCCCACCAGACCCGCCCCGTTACGGGCCCGTTACGCGGCGGCGCCCGGGCCACCCCCTCTGCCCTGGCCCGGGCGTCGACCTCGGTTCCCCCTGGATCGAGCTAGCCCCGCCGCGTCCGGCCATCCCTGGATACTCGACGAATCCGGCGAGAGCGAGGGCGAGAGCGTGGGTCTGGGTCATCGCCGCTCGCCGGCACTCGCCGGACTTCACCATCTGCAAGTCCCCTCGACCGCATCCCCTGGCCCCCAACCGGCGGCAGCAAGCCCCTGACCGATAGGGTGTAGGCGTCGAGCGGCGACCTCCTTGTCCTCTTCATGCCGGCCTCCTTCTATCGGGACCCACGCCCGACCTTCCCCATTTCAGGCTAGCTACGGGGACCTTGGAACTACGTACCAGGACGTTTACGCACGTCCGTGTTACGTTCAAAACGTTCCAAGCCCGCGATTCGGACGAGGACTCAGACAAATGGCGAACGAGCGGTTGCGATCTGCTATGGCGAAGGCCGGCAAGGACGTTGCAAACCTTGCCGATGCCACCGCGGTTGACCCGAAGACCGTGCAGCGCTGGCTCGCGGGCAGGGTTCCGCACCCGAGGCACCGCTGGGTCATTGCCAGCCTCGTGGAGGAGGACGAGGGTCACCTCTGGCCCTCCGCCCGCCCGGACCTCTCCTCCGGGGCGGAGGCGACGCCGGAGATCGTCTCCGCGTACGCTCACCGGGTCGACGTGCCGAAGACGAAGTGGTCCGAGCTCCTTGCGACATCCCGCCGCCACGTCGACATCCTCGGCTACTCGTTCCTGTTCTTCCCCGAGCAGCACATCAACCTCGCGAAGGTCATCGAGAAGAACTGTGCGAGCGGCTGCAGGGTGCGCATCGCCGTGGCCGACCCCGACGGCGACCAGGTGTTCGACCGGGATGCCCTGGAACAGCTCAACGGCACCCTGCCGGCCCGGATCCACATGACGCTCTGCCACCTGAAGCCCCTCGAGGCGGTGCCCGGTGTCGAGATCCGTTACCACGACGTGCACCTCTACAACGCCATCTACCGCTTCGACGACCAGATGATCGTGACGCCCTACCTCTACCGGGCCCATGGCTTCCAGCACCCGGCGCTCCACATCCGCAGGCTCGGCCCGTATGGGCTCTTCGCCAACTTCCTCGAGCAGTTCGACCAGATCTGGGAAGAGGCCAGGGCGCCGGCCACCCAGGATGTCCTCTTCCCCCGGCGCGAGGCGTGGCGATGACCCGTACCGACTACTACCACCAACCCGACGCCCCCAAGGCCAACTCCCTCGTGCCCGGCGCCTCCGCAATCATCGCCGACGGCGCGGGTCGCATCGTGCTCTTGCGTCGCAGCGACAACGGCCGCTGGGCGCTCCCCGGCGGGGTGATGGATATCGGCGAGAGCATCGCCCACGCGGTCGCCAGGGAGGTGCGGGAGGAAACCGGCCTTCACGTCGAGCCCGAGCGGGTCGTCGGTATTTATACCGACCCGGGCCACGTCTTCGCATTCGACGACGGCGAGGTGCGCCAGCAGTTCTCGATCTGCTTCGCCTGCCGGCTCGTCGGCGGCGAGATCCGGGCGAGCAACGAGTCCACCGACGTCAGGTTCTTTTCGCCCGCCGACATCGACCGCCTCAACGCGCATCCGTCGATCCGCCTCCGCATCGACGACTACCTGAAGGACGAGTGCGCCCCCTTCATCCGGTAGCAACCACCGGATCGGTGCTGCCTCCGGCGCGAAGATCGGCCCAGGAGTGCCAGCCCCGGGCATGCGGCCCGGTTGTTCTCGGCACCCGGAGGGGGACACGCTCGATGGCCAAACGCAAGACTGTTGCCGATGCGATGTGGGAGATGCTCGCCGCAGCCGGGGTGAAGCGCTGCTACGGGATCGTCGGGGATGCGCTCAACCCCGTCATCGACGCCCTGCGTCGCAACGGAAAGGTCGACTTCGTCCATGTGCGCCACGAGGAGGCCGGGACCTTCGCGGCCGTCGCCGAGGCGAGCCTCACGCAGTCCCCGGTGGCCGTCTGCGGCACGGCCGGCCCGGGCGTGACGCACCTCATCAACGGCCTGATCGACGCCCGCAAGGAGGGTGCTCCCGTCATCGCCATCGCCGGCGACACCCCCACGGCCAGGATCGACACCGGCACGCTCGAGGAGGTCGATCCCCATCTCCTCTTCCAGGTCCCCTCCCTCTACACCGGGCGGATCGTCAACCCCGCCCAGACCCGGGCCGTCGTCCAGACCGCGATCCGCACCGCACTGAGCGACGGCGGGCCGACGGTGATCGCCCTGCCCGGCGACGTCGCCGGCAGCGAGGCTCCCGAGGACAGGTTCGAGACGGTGACCCACCACCCTCCCGTGCTCCGTCCCGGTGACCCCGACCTCCAGGCCCTCGCTTCGATGATCGACGCCGCGGAGACCGTGACCATCTTCGGCGGCGACGGTTGCCGGGATGCCCACGACGAGGTCGTGGCGCTCGCCGAGAAGCTCGCCGCTCCGGTCGGCTATTCCTTCCGCGGCAAGCAGTGGCTCGAGTGGGGCAACCCCTACGCCGTCGGCATGATCGGGCTGCTCGGCTGGGGAGGCGCCTACAAGGCGATGCACGAGTGTGACCTGTGCCTCCTGCTGGGCACGGACTTCCCCTTCACCGACTTCCTCCCCGAGAAGCCGAAGAAGGTCCAGGTCGACCGGCGGGCTTCCCACCTCGGTCGCCGCACCCACGTCGACCTGGGCCTGGTCGGAAACGTCGCCGACACGGTCGCCGCGGTGCTGGGTCTGGTCCAGCGCAAGACCCGCACCGGCCACCTGGACCGGGCGCTGGCCGAGACGGGGGAGTGGCGCAAGCTCATCGGGCACTACGTCGAGCGCGGCCCGGAGACCAGGCCGATCCGGCCCGAGTACCTGGTCTCCGTCATCAACGAGGTGGCGGGCGACGACGCCGCCTTCTTCGCCGACACAGGAACGGCCTGCATATGGATGGCACGCTACGTCGATGCGAGGAGAGGGCGGCATCTGTTCGGGTCCCTGAGCTGGGCGTCGATGGCCAACTCGATGCCCAACGCCATGGGGGCCGCGCTCGCGTTCCCGGGGCGCCAGGTGATCGCCCTCTGCGGGGACGGTGGCTTCACGATGCTGCTCGGCGACCTCCTCACCATCGTCGAGCGCGAGCTCCCTGCAAAGCTGATCGTTCTGAACAACGGGGGCCTCGAGTTCGTCAACATCGAGATGGAGGAGGCCGGCATCGAGCCCTTCGGCACGAAGTTCCGCAACCCCGACTTCTCGAAGGTGGCGGAGGCGATGGGCGCCACCGGGGTGCGGGTGGAGGACCCGGGCGACGTTGCCGAAGCCGTGCGCCACGTTCTCTCCTGCAAAGGCCCGGCGGTGCTCGACGCCGTCGTCGACCCCTATGCCCTGGCGCTTCCCCCGCACGTCACGTTCGGGATGGCCGAGGGCTTCGCCCTGAGCCTCGCCAAGCAGGCCGTGCACGGCAAGCTGGACGACGCCCTGCGCACCGCAGCCCACAACGTGCGGCTGCTCTAAGTGCCCCCGCCCCCCACCGCCGCTCGCTCGAACGTCCTGGCCGGACGGAAGCGGAAGTAGGCCCAGAACGCGATCGAGAAGATGCCGAACCCTACGAACAGGGAGATGACGACCCACTTCTGCCCGGCCTGCGTGTGGCCGACGTAGCCGCTGGAGGGCTGCAGCAGGATGTGGACGAAGGCGAACAGCCCCGAGGCGAAGAGCCCCACCCAGGCCGCGCGGCTCCACCTGGTCACCTTGGTGCCCTCGAGGAAGCGCAGGGGGACGAGCGAGAACACCAGGGTGGTGAGGCCCGCCACGAAGATTGCGGCCAGGCACGCGTCGGCCGCCACGACCCAGAAGCCCGCTCCCTGGCGGGCGGCGGCGGCAGCCACCGGCGCCCGGGCCGCCCAGGTGACGAGCCCGATGATCAGGATCGTCAGCGCCGCGAGCGAGGTGAGGCGTCCGGTCATGTCATCGGACTCCCGCTGGAACTCCAGGCCGGCGATGAGCCCATAGAGATAGCCGGGCTGGAAGTTGAGCAGGCGCGAGAGGCCGACGCACGCAACCGCCACCACGGCGGTCCCGGGCAGGACCTTCAGCCGGGCCCACTCACCGTGGCGCGTCCTGGAATGGAGCAGGAAGGGCAGGCGGAACACGATGGTGATCAGCGCCAGGGCGACACTGAGGCCAAGGGCCAGGGCGAGCGACGAGAGGCTCAGGCCGAAGTCCGGGCTGAGGAAGCCGTACAGCACGCCGCCGAAGGCGATGAATCCCGTGAGCGCCAGGGCCTGTCGCAGCGGACGGACTCCTTCGGAGCTCTTCGGCCCCAGCCCGAACCATGACCGGACCTCGTCGTAGTTCGCGTCGAGCGTGGCGTTGAAGAGATCCGCCGGGAAGGCGATCAGGAGCACCGTGCCGGCAGTGATGATGAGGCTGGTCAGCACCGTGCGGAGCCGGGTCGAGACCTGCCCGGGCAGGGGGACGGAGGTGGCGAAGGCGCTGCGGTGCACCGAGGCCTGCGTGACCTCGAAGTCGGCCGACTGCCTGCCACCGCGGGCGGAGGTCAGGCACGCGACCTCAACGCTGTGCCGGCCGGGCGTGGTGTTGCCCGGGATGGTCAGGCCCCCCTGGTCGATGCCGCCGGCGGCATCGGGGCGTGCCGACCCGATACGGACGCCGTTGAAGGACACGCCGACCTCCTGGCAGGACCCGTACCCCGAGGCGACGACCCTGACCTGGGCTCCGGGCGGGCCGTTCGGTGGCGTGACCACCGGCGCAAACGAGGTGGCCGGCAACGCCGACCCGGATCCGGCGCCCGCCTGGCCCGGCGGCCCGCCCGACCCGCCGGGCCCGGGCGGGGCCGGCGAGGGTGTCGCGCTCGCCGTACCCGATGGCACCGCCGGCATCGCCGGCGTCACCGCGCCCGTCACGGGCAGGGCCGTCCCCACGCCCGGCGACGGCGGCAACGTGGGCGGTAACGGCTTCGTGCCTGGTGGCAGGGCCGGCCCACGCGGCACCGTTCCCAGCCTGACCGGCGGGCGGGTTGGGATGGTGGCGGCGGTGGAGCCCTTGGTCCCGCACCGGGATTCGGCCAGGATGAGCTCGAGGGCCGCACGGCCCTGGTTGTCCGGCAGGACCTGCAGGTCGACCGCCCGGACCACGATGCCGGTGCTCCCGGGCGAGTCGTCGACGACCTGCTCGTTCA
>DASXNO010000094.1:0-5883 GCA_036495025.1 Actinomycetota bacterium
GGGGATCCCGAGGGCTGCGGCGAACCGGCGATGCTCCGCAACGGCATCGCCTCCCCCCACCAGCACGAGCCTTGCCTCGGGAAGCTCGGCATGCACGAGTGCGAACGCCTCCAGGAGATACCGGATCCCCTTGGCGGCGGAGGCGCGTTCGATCCTGCCCACGTACAGGACCGTGGACGCGGTGGTTGCACCGGCATCGAGCCGGGGCGACCCTGCGGGAGCAAAGATCGTCTGGTCGACACCCGGCGGGACCAGGTAGGCCTTCCCCTCGGTGTGCGGCATGAGCCAGCGGTCGACCGGCGGCGACACCGAGACCACCGCGTCGGCCCTCCGGAGCAGCCGCGGAAGGATCTTCGCCTCGTAGGCAGCGAGCGCCACGTCAACGAAGGGCCGGCCCTTGGCAAGGGAGCAGTGGTAGGTCAGCACGAAGGGACGCCGTCCGCAGGCGATCGCCGCCGCTTCGGCCATGAACGGTACCGGGGCGTGGGCATGCACGAGGTCGATGCGGTTCGCGACTATCGCCCTGCGCAGGCGGAGGGGCCAGAGGGGATTGATCGGCGTGTTCGAAACCTTGAACCACCGGGGGAACCGGAAGACCGTGAGACCGTCGATCACCTCCACCACCGTGCGCCGCCCGGCGTGGTTGGAGGTCAGCACGACCACGTCGTAGTCGCCGGCGTCATTGAGGCCCCGTGCGACGCGGTATGCGTACTGCTCGACGCCGCCCATCCTCGGGTGGAAGAACGGGGCCACGACCGCGAGCCGGCGCCGGCCGTCACCGGGCCGGCCGGCAGCGACCGCTTCGAAGATGTCGCCGGTGGAGGCGGCTCGATGCTCCCCCGGGAGCACGGTCGAGCACTTCGCGCGGATGCCGGTGAGCTGGGTGTCTCGAAGCTGCTCGGCCGGGCAGACGATCCAGGCCGCACGCGCCAGCATCCGGCGCTCGCCCCGCCGGCCGCCCTCGTCTGCAGACCGGCCGTGCCAGGACACGACGAAGGGGATGCGCCCGACGAGCCCCGGTATGAGAGCCTCGAGGCCCTCCGACGGCGCATGCACGTTCACGAGCGCGGGAGCTTCTCTCTCGATGATGCGGCGAAGCTCCCGCCGCCAGGTCGATCGCCGAAGCAGTCCCCCGGCCGGTGCCGTCGCCGCCCCGTTCGGGAACGAGGGGAGCCGGTACACCGCAAGGTCGGCGCTGTCCCCACGGGGCCCGACGTCGCGGCCGCCCGGCACGGCGAGCACCACCCGCCAGCGCTCCAGCCCGGCGAGCGCGACGGCGAGGTCGCAAGCGTCTGCGCCGGAAGCCCCGTCGGCGGCGCCCGGCGCGACGATCATTACCGTGAACCGGCCGTCCTCGGCGGGAGGTGGCGTCGACGGGGGCGCGGCCACCCTTTGCCCGGCGCCTTGAGGGGCGCCTCCGGGCCGAAGCGAGCGCCGGTGCCCCGCGAGCCAGGGAACGAGGGCGGCGACACCCGCTGCCAGATTGCCCAGCACGTAGGCGAGTGCCACCCACGTCAGCCCGCGGTGCACCCACAGGAGGGCCAGCCCGCACACCACGAGGACGAGGACGACATTGGACCAGACCAGCGCGCCGAGCTGGCGGCTGAGCCGAAGCATCACGTGGCTCCACATGTTGAGGGAGACGGCGGGAACGGCGAACCCGAAGACCGCCAGGGCCGACCCGGCATGCTGGCTGTACTCACGCCCGAAGGCGAGGAGCAGCCAGTGCCCGCCCAACGAGAGCAGCGCCACTGCGGGGACGGCCAGCAGGCCCAGATATTTCGCCGCTCGCCATGCCAGGCGGTGGAGATCGGCGTCCTCGTAGGAACCTTCGGAGAACAGCGATGCCGAGATGGCGAACGAGCCGGCGAAGAGAAGGTTGGCCATCTGGAAGGCCACGTAGTAGTAGCCGGCCTCGGACGCCCCGCGGGCGTTGATCACGATGGCCGGGACGAAGAGCACCGGCACGACGTTCAGCAGGCTCGCGGCGTAGTTGAGGGCCGAGAAGGACAGCACGTGGCGGATCACCGCCCGCGACACCCGGACGCGGGGGCGGTACCCGAAATGCCGCATCAGGAGGACGATGCTGGCGATCACCGCCATGAGCGCGGCACCGGTGGACGCCGTGAAGATGCCGAAGGCACCCAACCCGACGACCAGGGCGGGGAGGGCCACCTTCGACACGCCCTGGATCAGCCCGTCGACGATGAAGTTGTACTTCGCCGCCCGGTAGGCGATGAACACCGCATCCGTCACCAGGTTGATCGAGCCAAGGGCGGTGAAGACGGCGAAGCCCGTGACATACAGCGGCGAGCTGCGGACGAATCGCAGGGCCGGGACGAAGGACGGAACGACCAGGATGTAGGCCAGGGCGAGCAGGAGGGAGCCGCCGGCAACGAGCGTGATCCCCGTGTTGATCTCGGCGTTGCGGTCGCTGGAGGTCGGAAGATACCGAACGAAGGTGGCGTCGAATCCAAACTGGCCCAGATACGAGATCAGGATGGTCGCCGAGATGAGCGTCGTCGCGACGCCGATCTCGCCCGAGGTGAACAGGCGCGCCGCCACCAGCCAGAAGAGGAAGCCGAAGGCACCCATCGCTGCCGTGGCGAGCATGATGAAGAACGAGTTGCGCACCAGGTGGTCGGAGCGGACCTGACCCAGCCATGCCCCCGCCCTGCCCAGCCGTGACCGGGCCGGCGCCTCCTGGCGCTCGCCGGTCATCACCGCCGGGCCCGCAGGATGGCCAGGGCCAGCGCCGAGGTGCCCGAGACGATGAAGCAGGCGACCCCGAAGGTGTCCTCGCGGGGCCAGGGAGCGAAGTGGGTGAGGCGGAGGCCCAGCGTCTGGGGGTGGAAGACGGCGTTGAGCGCGATGTACGCCCACCCCGCGAAGGAGTACACCTTCACGACCGACAGCACCGCTTCGACAACGCTCCTGGATGCAGGCGGGCCGCCGCCAGCGGGCGGGGCGCGACCGGGACGCGACTCGGGCCCCGGGTCATTTGTAGACACGGGCCCCGCCGCTCGCGTACAGGAGATCCTTGTTCGCGTCCAGGAAGGGGATCGGGTAGTCGTAGGCGACGCCGCCACCGTTCGTCGCCGCGGGAGCCGTGCCCGAGTGGATGTTCGCGTAGCTCAGGAACACGAAGGCATCCCGTTTGACCAGCAGCGGGTAGATGTCGGACGCGATGTTGAGATGCGTCAGGGTCTGCAGGCGGCTCTGGGTGGTGGCGTCCATCTCGACGATCGCCCGCTGTCCTCCCGGCCCGGTGGCAACGGAGTTGAGCCAGCCGATGGCGGTGACCTCCTCGGGGTGGGTGTAGTAGAGGTCGTAGTACTCGCCGGCGTTGTTCAGGTGCAACTGCGGACCGTAGCCGCCGACTGCCTGGGTGAGGATGCCGGTGGAGGAGGCGAAGAAGGCGAGGACGACGACCGCCGGGGCAGCGAAGCCCAACCGCGGGGCGGAGCGTGGGACCAGGGCCATCGCGCCTGCCACAAGGAAGACGGCCAGAATGACGAGCGCCTGCTCGAACGAGCGAAGGAGTCCGTAGTTCAGGGAGAGGGGTGGCAAGAGCACCTGCAGGACCACGACGAGGAGGCTGGCCACGCCCAGGTAGTAGAACTCGGGTGGGGGGTAGATCCGCTTCCCCCGAGCGAGGAGGACGGCCACCAGGCCGACGAGGATCAGCACCTGGAGCAGCCTGGCTGAGGCCTGCCGCACGTCGTAGTTGATCGCTGGCAGATTCAGACCGAGCGAGCTCAGCCGCCGGCCCAGCGGGGTGAGCGGCAGCCGTGCCGTCGTCGCCACGGGCGCCGGGTACTGCTCCACCGCGCCGAGCTCGTAGTAGCCGCTGCCGCCCCGGTCGCTCGAGGTCGCCTTCAGGATTGCCGCACGGTACTCGGCAAGGATGACCGAGGGTGGCTTCTGGCTGGCCGCCAGGATGCTGTAGGAAGTGTCGCCCGACTTGGAGCCGACAATGGCGTCCCACCGCACGCTCGCCGCTGCGGCCTTGAGTGTCTTCACGAGCCCCTGGCTGGTGTGGGTGAGCGGGGCGCTCCACGCGAAGGCAACGGCGGCGAGGAACACCACGACGCCTGACCCGATCACATACGGCTTCCGTTGGTGCGTCACCGGGGCAATGCGCCCGGCAAGGGCCGGAGCAAGACGCCGGGTGATGCGCCGGGCGGGCCCCATGGCGATCCGCAGGCCCACCCCGAACCCGAGCACCCCGATGGCGACGTAGGTCGTGGAGTAGTGGGAGAGGACCATGCCGACCGCGAAGACGCCAAACCAGAGCCGGCGGGTGCGAACCGACAGCCGGTCGTTGGCCGCCACGAGAAGCCCCGACACGAGGAAGAGAAAGGCGATCTCCTGGCGGTTCAGCATGGGCATGTCCTGGAAGAAGGTGACGAAGGACATGAACAGGATCGCCGCCAGAAGGGCGACACCCTTCGGAGCCATTCGGGTGGCGAGGCGGTAGACGAGGACGGGACACAGTGCGAAGAGCACCTGGAAGAGGACTTTGAAGACGTAGGGGTCGGCGACGCGCGTCCACTGCCAGATCATCGTCGGGAGGATCGTGATGCTGATGCAGGCGTTGTAGGCGTCCGGGAAGGTCGAGGTCTTCCACCTGGCCAGCACCTTCGTCAGCTCGAACACCTGGTACTCGGTCTGGATGTCGTGCCCGGTCGTGTACCACCCCCGCAGCGACGTCATCAGCAGCAATCCAAGCGAGACGAGGAAGAGGACCACCGGGACGACCCCCGGATGGATGCGCTCCCGCCAGGCGACCAGCAGGCCCAGCGTCGTGAGCGCAACCACGAGCATGCAGAGCGTGAGGCCGCCACCGGCGGCGTTGTTGAGGCGGATCGCCCCCATGACCGCCATGGCGACCACGAGGCCTGCCAGCCCACAGAGGGTGAGGTCACGGATTTCCACGTGCGGGATGGTCAGCCGGTAGACGGGCGGGTGCCGCCGCCACGCCCAGACGCCGAGCGCCGCGATCACCCCCTCGATGGTGAGCATCACCGTCTCGCCGCTCAGGGGCCGGGGAACCTGCTTGTGGGGCAGCAGCGTATTCACCAGCAGGCCCGAGGCCATGAGGAGGCCGAGCGCCAGGACGACGCTGACGGCGAAACGCTCGCTGCGGGATCGCAGCCGCAGCGGGTCGCCCATGAAGAGGAGGAAGGCCGGGATGCCGACGACGACACCCATGCCCAGCAGGGGGGTGACCCAGGGGATGGAGATGCCTGCCGACAGCATGGCCTTGGTGGCGAGCAGGAAGAAGCCGGCCAGGATCAGGCCCGTCCTCCGGTTGATCTCCAGCGTCCGCCCGATCCGCCGGGCCGGCCGGCCGGCCGGCGCCGGCTCCGAGGGCCCGAACTCAGCCTGGGGCGACGCGGCAGGCGCCTCGGTCGGCAGGTCGGGGCGGTCCGCAGGTTCGACGGGAACCGGCGTGTGGTCAGCGTGGGGCTGACCCCGGCGCAGCGCAGTGTCGCCCCTGGCGTTCACGGCACCAGACCCTCGTAGAGCGCACGCAGGCCGTCGACCAGTGTCGCCCACGAGAACTCGCGGCTCCGCTCCGAGCCGCGGCGGGACAGCGCGCTCCACAACGCCGGGTCGGCGGCCAACGCGTCGACGGCCGCCGCCAGCGCCGCGGGGTCGGGAGCCGCCAGGATCCCGTCGTCGCCGACGGTCTCGCGCAGGCCGGGCACGCTCGTGGCGACGACCGGCAGGCCGGACGCCATGGCTTCGAGCACGGCCAGCGGCATGCCCTCCTTGTCGGAGGGCAGCACGAACGCGTCGGCCCAGCGGTACCACTCGACGAGCTGGCTGCTTGTCTGGGACCCCACCATCCGCACGCTGGCCAGGCCCCGCTCGCGG
>DASXNO010000095.1:0-5081 GCA_036495025.1 Actinomycetota bacterium
CGACCCAGCACCTGCCGCACCGGTGCGGCACCCGGCAATCCCGGTCGTAAACAGGCTGGTCGTCCAGCGAGTCCCTGCGACCCAGGTGAACTGGATGACGACGACCAAGACGGACACCGTGCCCGTGCCCCCAGCCCTGGCCGGCTCCAACCCACCCACGAGCTTCACCCTCGGGCACATCATGGACGCCGATCCCCTTTCCAGCAATTCCGGCGGGTACGTCGGGAGCGGGCCGAAGGGCACCTCGGCATGGTGGCCCTACTTCCAGGCTCGTCACCAGCCCCAGAATCAGATCACGAGTCACCTCTACTGGGTCCAGGGCCATCTTCTGAACGACAACCTCCACGGACCTGGGGAGCCGTACAACCTCGTGCCGCTCAGCAACACGAGCAACACCAACATGGAGACCCAGGGCGAGCGGGCCGTCAAGCAGGCAAAGCAGAAAGGCAAGGTCGTGCACTACCGTGTCGAGGCAGTGTGGGACACAGAGCCAGCCGACCGCCGCCATACCTACGGCCTCAAGCAGGAGGGCGGCAGTCTCATCTGGGGCGAGCAGTTCGCCCCGTCCTCGATTGTCTGGTCGGCGGTCGAGAAGAGCGAGCAACCCCCCGGGTCCGGAAACTGGGTCGACACGGCGCCCCTGCCTACGCCAGCCCTCGGCTGGTACAACACCTTTCCTCAGCCAGTCCCTCCGGACCAGGCGATGACCCCGACCGTCGCCCCTTCGACGGCCAGCATCACGGCCTCGCCGTTCAAGTTGCCGGGAGCCGGCGGCGTGCTCACCGTGGCAGGCAAGGGCTTCACCCCCAACGGCAAGGTGACCATCGTCTACCTCGACGTCCCCGGCCGCCAGGTGCCCCCACGCCAGACGGAGGTCGCAGACGGAACCGGCTCCTTCACCCGCCACACGAACGTCACGCCGGGACCGGGCAACACCAACCCAGCCACCATCGTGACCATCGGCGTCCGCGACGAGACCAACGGCTGGCACCTCACGACCCAGCTCCCCGTAACGAGGCTCTGGATCTGACCTTTTCGTCGCGCCGTAGCTGGGGTTCTCTGCGACTGTCGTTGCGGAATGCGCGTCGTGGCTCGCAAAGAAAACCCCGCCCCGTCGCGCAGGCTCGTCGGCGCTACTGCCCGACCTGCAGCACGATCTTGCCGCGGGTGTGTCGCCTGTCGATCCCGGCCAGCTCCTCCGCAAGCGCTACTCGCATGGCTCTCGTCTCCTTACGTTGAGCTCCTGCCAGCGTCGATGAGGGCCGTCGCGACGGCGCGGGCCGCGGCGGCTGCGCCGGGCTCCCGGTCCATCCATGCGGCGACTCCCGCGCCGTCGTAGAGCAGGACGAGTTGTTGCGCCAGGCGTTCGGGGTCGTTGACGTTTGCCTCCTTGGCGAGGTCGAGGGCGAGGTCGAGGAACAGTGACCGGACCCAGGCGCGGTGCTCCTCGGCGGCTTCCTCGATCGTGCTTCCGGGACGGGCCTCGGCGCTGGCGCCGATGAACGGGCACCCTCGGAACCCGGGCTCGGTGAAGGCCTCCCCCTGGATGTCGAACACGCCGAGGAGGCGCTCGCGAGGGGTGTGGTAGCGCGCCGCGAGTTCTCGGGTCATGCGATCCCGGATAGCGGCATGACGGGCTGCCAGGTAAGCACCGACGAGGTCGTCCTTGCTGCCGAAGGCGCTGTACAGGGTTGCCTTGGCGACACCCGCACGCTCGATCACGCGGTCGATCCCGACGCTGTGCACGCCCTCCTCGTAGAACAGCTCATCGGCGGCAGCGAGCAGTCGCTCGCGTGCCGGAAGCCGGCCCTTCGTCGGGATGGACATCGCCCTTGACTTTACAGACAGGTCTGTCTATAGTCCAGCGCACTACTCAGACAGACCTGTCTGTCCACTTTGGAGGAGCCGGTGATGGCAAACTCAGACACGCTCGACCTGCAGGACCTGACGGCCCTCGTCACGGGCGCGACCTCTGGCCTGGGCCGCTCGATCGCCTTTCAACTGGCGCGCCAGGGCGCGGACGTCATCGTGCACGGCCGCAACGCCGGCCGTGGCGCCGAGACCGTCGACGCGATCACCGCCGCGGGTGGCCGCGCCCGGTTTGTCGCCGCCGACCTGGCCGACCCCGACGACCTGCAGCACCTTGTCGAGGAGGCCGGCGACCTCGACGTGCTGGTCAACAACGCCGGGTTCTCCTGGTTCGGCCCCACCGCGGACCTCGACGTGGCGACCTTCGACGCCCTGTTCGCCAGCGATGTCCGCGCCCCGTATTTCCTCGTCGCCGCCTTCGCGCCGAAGATGGCGGCCAACGCCAAGGGCAGCATCATCAACGTCGGCAGCATGGCCGGCCAGATCGGGCTTGCAGGGGGCGCCGCCTACGGGGCGACGAAGGCCGCTCTGGCGGCGATGACGCGCGCCTGGGCCGCGGAGTTCAGCCCAAGCGGTGTGCGAGTCAACGCCGTTGCGCCGGGCCCCGTGTACACGCGGCCCGAGGCACGCGAGCTCTACGACACGCTCGGAGCCACCACGCTCCTGCATCGCGCTGCGAACCCCGAGGAGATCGCTGAAGTCGTCGGCTTCCTCGCCTCGCCCAGGGCCAGCTACGTCACCGGGGCGACCATCGCCGCCGACGGTGGTCGCACGGCGATCTGAGTTCTCGTCCTTCCGGGGAGGCGGGCCGGGGAGGCGGGCCCGGGAGGCGGGCGGGATCTTGCTCGCTGAGCGAGCAATTTTCAGACCGGCCCCGCCGTGCTGGGCTCCGATTTGGTTCGCTTCAGACGCTTCAGCAGCTCGGAGCGTCGGTGCTTCAGAGCTGCGATGACGGCCTGCTGCTCCTCGACGAGCTGGGTGACGGTGCCGGCGTCTTCCAGATCCCTCATGTCCTCGATCAGCCCGGCGAGCTCCTCGCGCAGTCCTTGGATTTCTTGGTCGAGTATCCGGACCTCCGCCTCGGGGTCGGCATCGGGCTCGAGCACTCCTGCGGTGTCGCTCATCCGCCCATCCTCGGTGCGGGGGGGACCACCTGCATCCCGTCATCGCGTAGAAGCGGCGCCCCTCCCCCGTCGACCCGGCGGGCTGGCGCCATCACCGCCTAGGCCGGAGCGGAACTGCTGTCACTCGGCGAGCTCACCCGGCCCGCCAGGAAGTCCTCCCAGGTCCGGCGGCCCACGGCCCGGTCCGGGGCCAGGTTCACGCCGGCCCGGAACGCCCGGGCAGCCTTGCCCGGGAGCGGCAGCGCCACGATCGGGCGGTGCTTGCCACTGGCTCGCAGGTACCCGCGGAGCAGGTCGGCCATCCCGTACACCCGCGGTCCGGCAATGTCGGGGGCTAGCCCGGCAGGCGTCCCGAATGCGAGCTCCACGAGTTGGTCCGCCACCTCCCCGGCGTCGACCGGCTGGAACCGGAACCCGGGTGGGACCGGAATGACCGGCAGCTTGGCCATCGCCCGGGCGGTCATCAGGATCAGGTCATGGAACTGGGTGGCCCGCAGCGTCGTCCACGGGACGCCGGACTCGGCCACCACCCGCTCTGCGGCAAGCTTGGACGCGAAGTAGCCGAACATCGCGCGGTCGATGGCGCGCTCGACCGGGACCCTGTCGGCTCCCACGACCGAGACGTTGACCAGGTGGCGCACGCCGGCCCCCAACGCGGCCCGTACCAGGTGGCGTGCCTTGTCGTCATCGCCCTTGGCGGTGCCGGCGCAGTGCACGATGATCTCGGTTCCCTCCACCGCGGCGTCGATGCCCTTCCCCGTGGCCAGGTCACCCATTACGAACTCGACCCCCTCCTCCCCCTCGTGGCCATGCCGGCTGAGCACTCGCACGTCGCGGCCGGCGTCCCGCAGCCGGGCGACGACGAGCCGCCCCAGCGTGCCCGTGCCGCCGGTGACCAGAATGGGCGATGCCTTCTCGTTGCCGATTCGATCATTCATCGGGTGGCTCCTTTGTCACATCCGTCGTGTGGAGGGGGTCATCTCTCTGACACCTGGCAACGGGAAGATGTGACCAATGGATGAGAACGAGTGGCTGGCAGATCGCTTCGAGGAGCACCGGGGCCATCTGCGGGCGGTGGCCTACCGGATGCTCGGCTCGCTCGCCGAGGCCGATGACGCCGTCCAGGACACCTGGCTGCGCGTCAGCCGGGCGGGGGCAGGCGAGGTCGAGAACCTCGGCGGTTGGTTGACCACGATCGTCGCCCGCATCTGCCTGAACATGTTGCGCTCGCGCACCACTCGACGCGAGGAATCCCTCGGCGTCCACCTTCCCGACCCCGTCATCAGTCCAGATGGGGAGCTCCAACCGGAGGACGAGGCGTTGCTCGCGGACTCCGTGGGCCTTGCCCTCCTCGTCGTGCTCGACACCCTGTCGCCGGCGGAGCGGCTCGCGTTCGTGCTCCACGACATGTTCGACCTGCCCTTCGAGGAGATCGCCCCCATGCTCGGTCGATCTCCCGCGGCATCGAGGCAACTGGCCAGCCGGGCACGACGACGGGTCAAAGGGTCCGAGGTACCGGCCCCCGACCCCGATCTCGCCCGTCAAGGAGGCGTGGTCGATGCCTTCTTCACGGCGGCACGCGGCGGTGACTTCGACGCCCTCGTCGCGTTGCTCGACCCCGACGCCGTGCTGCGGGCCGACTGGGGCGCCCGGCGCCCCGCGGCCGCCGGCGTGATCCATGGGGCATCTGCCATAGCCCGGCAGGCGCTCATGTTCGCCAACCCGACCGCACGGCTGCATCCCGCACGGGTGAACGGCGCCGCCGGCGTCGTCGTTACGGTGGCCGGACGGCCCTCCGCCGTCATGGCCTTCACCGTCGCCGGGGGCAAGATCGTCGAGATCGATGCGATCGCCGACCCCGAACGCGTCGGCAGGATCGCAGCGGCGGTCCTCCTGGACTAGGCCAGGGCTAGGCCGTGCGGCGGCGGACCCACCAGACGGTCGCGCCGGCGCAGAGCAGCGCCAGCAGCACGTAGGCCGCGGTCTCGACACCCTGGAAGTGCCAGAACCGGCTTGCCGGTTGGTAGCTGACTCCGAGCCGGTAGCCGTGCTGGGACAGCCAGGTTGAGAACGAGGAGATGCCCGCGT
>DASXNO010000096.1:0-19918 GCA_036495025.1 Actinomycetota bacterium
GCTCGGCTCGGCCACGATCGACGCCGGTGGTACCTACAGCTACACGTTCACGACGCCGGGGACCTACATGTACTACTGCGCCGTCCATCCCGACATGATGGGAACGGTGGTGGTCAGCGGCTGACCGCCGGCCGGGCGCCCGCGGAGCAGGCATCCCGGTCACCGTGGCGGGTGACCGGGGTCCTTGCCCTCGTCGGGGCAGGAATGATCCATGCCGCAGCGATGCCGTCACACCTGCGGGAATGGTGGCTCACGGGGGCCTTCTCCCGGCTCTGGGGCATACCCATCGGACCGACGGCCTGGCACTGGAATCGTGATCGCGCCCCTCCTGACCGCGACCGCGCTCTAGTCGCTCCATGCCAGCAGCCGCCCGTTGCGATCGACACCGATGCGAGCGGCGGATCCGCCTCGCCGCAGCCCGGTGACCGACTGACTCCAGAAAGGACGTGAGGCAACGATGAAAAGAGCTTTCAGGCTCAGCCCGATGCTGCTCGGTGGGATCGGGGTGGCGTTGGCCGTCCTCGTCGCCGGTGGGTTCTTCGCCATCAAGGCCATCGAGGGCAACTCGCCCCCACCGCTCACCGCCCCGGTTTCAGCGGAGAGCCCGACACCCTCGGCGGCCGCCACCATTTCCTCGCCGAGTCCCCCGGCGACCACGGTTGCGGGCGCCGCGCATTCGCCTGGCCCCACGGTTGCGGCGGCTGCGGCCAGCGCACCGCCGCCCAGCCCGGCACCGGTTGCGGCCGCCGCGCCTTCGCCCAGCCCGACGCCGCCGCCCAGCCCGACGCCGCCGCCCAGCTACGACGGCACCTGGCACGTCGGGGCCGGCTCGGTGGCCGGGTACCGGGTGAAGGAGACGCTGTTCGGCGCCAGCAACATCGCCGTCGGCCGCACGAACACCATCACCGGATCGCTGACCGTCGCCGGCGGGAAGCTCACGGCCGGGAACTTCAGCGTCGACGTCGCGTCGGTGCGGAGCGACCGCAGTGCCCGGGATGACTCGTTCAAGATCCGCATCATGGAGGTGGGGACGTATCCGGCGGCGGCGTTCGACCTGACCCAGCCGGTCGACGTCGGCCGCCTCGCTTCGGGCTCCGGCCACCAGGCCGTCAACGTGACGGGGAACCTCCAGCTTCACGGCGTGACCAAGCTCGTGACGTTTCCCGTCAACGTCGCCCGCACGGGCGCACGTGTCAACGTGACCGGCGCCATCCCGGTCACCTTCGCCGACTACGCGATCGCCAACCCCAGCAACCCCATCGCCCAGACGGAGAGCAGCGGAACCCTGGAGTTCTCCCTCAACTTCGATCGGGGATAGGTGCGGGGGTAGGGTTTGGGAAAGGGCACGGGGCCCCGCGAAGGCCGGAACGAAACGACCCCTGGGAGGAGGAGGTACATGGCGGACACACAACTGGCTTCGCACCACTGCGAGGCGTGCGAGGAGGGCACGCCGCCGCTGGACGAACAGCAGGCGGCGGGGCTCACGGCGGAGCTCGACCCGGCGTGGAAGCGTGAGGACACAGCGACGCTGCGTCGCAGGCTGCACTTCGAGGACTTCAAGGATGCTTTCGGGTTCGCCACCCGCATTGCCCTGGTGGCCGAGGAGGAGGGCCACCATCCCGACCTGGAGATCGGCTGGGGGAAGGTCGTCGTCGCGCTCACGACCCACTCGTCGGGGGGCCTGACCCGCAACGACTTCATCATGGCCGCCAAGATCGACCGCCTGGCGTCGGGGACGGGTCTGAAGCAAGGGTAGACCCTCATCCCGGCTGGACCCGGTACAGGGCGGTGGCGTTGCCGGCCAGAACCCGGCGCCCGGCCTCAACGGCCTCGTCCCCGCTGAGGAGGCCGTCGTCGACGAGGTCCGCCAGGGCCGTCGCCAGGGCCTCGCGCTGGCGGGTCGCCGCGACGAGGTAGAGCTCGGGCAGGCGGCTGGCGTCCGTCGCGTAGAGCAGCTTGGTCCAGGGACACAGGCCGAGCGCCTCCTTCAGGGCTCGGGCGCCGTCGGCGGCGGCGAGCGGGATCGCCAACGACAGGTCCATGAAGGCGCCCGGGTAGACCGCTGCGAGGTAGGCTGCCTCCCGGTGGTAGGGGTAGCAGTGGAGCAGCACGACGCTCAGGCCCCCGAGTGCGGAGTCCTCGAACAGGGGCCGCAGACCGAGCGGTGATGCCAGGGCCAGGTCCTCGTCGGGGTCCCCGAAGCCGCAGTGGACCTGCAACGGCACGTCCAGCGCGTGGCAGCATGCCGCCGCGTCGAAGACGAGGGTGTCACAGAGCGCCTTGCCGGTGAGACGCGGCCTCGCATGGGTTGACTCGCCGGGGTGGCCGGCGTCCGGCGGCATCTCGGCCCGCCACCGGAAGAACTCCCGGGCGAACTCGTCCGGCGAGTGCCGGCGGAGCTGCAGTCCCGACCGGTAGGCGGCGATCGTCTTGACGGCGCAGGCGCCCCCCTCGACCGCCGCCCTCAGGCCGGCCTGGACGGCCTGGCGCCATTCCGAGGGATCGCCGGCGTCGAGGAACAGGTTCTCGGCCAGCGTCTCGAGACGCACGATCTCGTGCTGTGGCAGCGAGATCTCCCGCCGGTGCTCGGCGGCGGTGAAGACCGCCTCGCCGCCGAACCCGTGGTCGAGGAGCAGGACGCCCGTGCCGCTTTGCCTGAGCAGGCGGTTGGCGTAGGCGCCAGGATCCTGTGCGGCCCGCGCCGCGAGGATCGCCTCCTCGGTCGCCTCGGAGTCCAGCGCGGCGGCGAGGCAGGCGACGGCGCCCCGGTATGCGACGGTGTTCGGGACGTGGTCCCGGACCATCGCCGGATCGGCCGCCTCGGTGAAGACGGCCCGCAACCCGAGTGGCGTCAGGTCCAGCGGCCAGCGCAGCAGGGGGTGGCAGTGGTGGTCGACGGCTCGGATGCCCTCCCACTCGGCCAGGAAGTCCGGGGCCGCCAGCAGGCCGCGGTCCATCAGAACCTGGCGAAGTGCTGGCGGAACTCGAACGTCTCGTTCTGCGCCGCGAAGGCTTCGATGTCGGATCGCTTCACTGCGACATACGGAACGGCAAGGCCCTCGCCGAGGGCGTCGAGGAGCGCCTCGTCTCGTTCGAGGTTGTCGATGGCCTCCCCAAGGCTCGCCGGCAGGCGGTCGGCGCCGAGGGCCGCCCGCTCCTCGTTGCTCAGCGAGGCCGGATCGACGGCGACGGGGCTCGGCAGCTTCAGGCCACGCCCGATCCCGTCGAGCCCGGCCGCGATCACGCCGCCCAGCGCCAGGTACGGGTTCGCGCTGGAGTCCGAGGCCTTGAGCTCCACGTTCGTCGACTCCGCCTCCAGCCCCCGCAGCGGGGACGGGACCCGCAGCGCCGCCTCCCGGTTGTCGAAGCCCCAGGCGCGGTAGGCCGACGCCCACATCTGCGGCTGGAGCCGGCGGTAGGAGTTGACCGAGGCGCACGTCAGCGCGACCAGTGCGGGCAGGTGTTCGAGCACGCCGGCCATGAACTGGCGGGCGGTCTCGGAGAGCCCATCGGGGCCGCCGGCGTCGTGGAAGCGGTTCAGGCCCCCGAGGGGATCCCAGCCCGACCAGTGGAGATGACACCCGTTCCCCGCCTGGTCGGGCCAGGGCTTGGGGGCGAACGAGGCCACCAATCCGTGCCGGGCCGCCACCGCGCGTACCGTCTCCCGGTAGAGGAGGTGGTTGTCGGCTGCCCGCAGCGCCGGGGCGTGCCGGATCGACAGCTCCTGCTGGCCCCAGCCCAGCTCGGGGTAGTACTGCTCGACGGGCATCCCCTGCGCCTCGAGGGCGGTGACCACCTCGTCGATCACGCCCGCAGCGGAGGCCATGCCCTGGGTGGAGAAGCAGTTGCTCTCGTCGAGGGGCACGTACGAACCCTCCTCGGCCCTCGCCAGGGACCACTCGGGTTCGAAGGCCGCCACGATCTCGATGCCCGCCTCGCGGGCACGGCCGACCATCCGCCTGAGGAACCCCCGGCCGTCGGCAGCATGGGGGGCTCCCTCCAGGGTCATCATGTCCACCAGCACGACCCCGGTCCCGACCGCGTACGGGGCGACGACGAAGGTGTCCGGGTCGGGCACCAGACGCATCTCCCCCACCGGGCCCATGCCCTCCACGGGCGCCAGTTGATCGAGCATGCTGAAGGCCTGCATCGCCACGGTCAGGCCGATCCCGGTCTCGAGCCGCCGGGCCAGGCTCGACATCCCCGTGGCCTTGCCCCGGATCAGCCCGTCGTTGTCACAGTAGAGGAACCGGACCAGTCGCAGCCCGGCCGCTTCGGCTCGTTCCACGACCTGGTCGCGCAGCGCTGGATCGTGCTCCCAGCGGATGTCGTCGTCCCCTCCCATTCCTCCCCCTTGAGGAAGCTCATTGAGGCGAGACGCTCAGCCTATTCCACGGAGGGTCGCGCGAGGACGTCGGGATGCCACCCTCGGGGCTTCCGTATCATGCACCGACCATGAGAACGGGAAGGCTCCCCCGCTGGCGGTACTACGTCCGTCGCATCGTCGCGGCCGCCATCGTGCTCGTGGCCTTCGTGGGGCTCGCGGTGGCGACCGGCGCCGGGTACGCCCGGTTCCGCTTCGACCAGGTGCGCAAGGTCCACCTCGCGAACCTCCGCGCGCCGGCTACGACGTCGCGGCCCTCCGTGAACATCCTGATCGTGGGGAACAACACCCGCACCGGGCTCGCCCCCCAGGACGCCCAGCTCTTCGGCAGCCCCCAGGAGGTGGGCGGCGCCCGCAGCGACGTCACGATGGTGCTGCACCTCGACCCGGCGACCGGCGCTGCCTCCCTGCTGTCCATTCCCCGCGACCTGTTCGTCCCGCTGCCCCCGCACAGCATGTCGGGCGCGGTCGGCAAGATCGACGCGGCGCTGAACGACGGCCCGGACAACCTCGTCGCGGCAATCACCGGCAGCCTGGGGATCCCGATCGACCACTACGTGTCGATCAACTTCGACCAGTTCCAGAACGTCATCGACGCCGTCGGCGGGATCTCGATGAACTTCCCGATGCCGCTCAAGGACTCGCTCTCCGGCCTGAACGTCACGAGGGCAGGCTGCCAGCTCCTGAACGGATTCCAGGCGCTGGCCGTCGTCCGGGCGCGCCACCTGGAGTACTACACCAACGGCCAGTGGAACTACGACCCTCTCTCCGACCTCAGCCGGATCCGCCGGGACCAGACCTTTCTCCGGGTCCTCGTGAGCACGATCAAGAACAAGGGCCTGAACAACCCCCTCCGGGCGGAGGCGGTGCTGAGCCGCGTGGTCCATGACATCACGATCGACTCCGGCTTCTCCGAGAGCGACATGCTCGGCCTGGGCACCGAGTACCGCAACATCGACCCCTCCAAGGTGCCGACGCTCACCCTGCCGGTCACGGTGGTCAGCAACTACAAATTTGCCGGTGGGACCTACGGCGACGTCGACTTCCCCTCGCAGCCACAAGATGCGCAGGTGATCGCCCAGTTCCTCGGGGTGCCCGCCCGGACCGCCAACCCCCCTCAACCATCCGGCGCCCTGGGGGGCGCCTCGGGGCCGAGCATCGACGTCCAGGACATCTCAGGCGTCGGCGGCAACGCCCAGAAGGTGGGCCGCCAACTCGAGCAGCTCGGCTTCACGGTCACCTCCCGGACGCAGAGGGCTGCGCCCGCTCAGCCGGCCGAGACCGTCGTGCGGTACCACGCCGGGGAGCTCGGCCAGGCACAGGGCGTGCTCGCTGCCCTCGGCGGCTCGGCGGTCCTCTATCCCGACGCCGCCGTGGCCGCCGGCCACATCCTCCTCCAGTCGGGATCGTCGCTGACCGTCACCGTCCCCGCCGCTCCGGGCCCGGCTGCGGCGGCCCCGTCACCCCGCTCGTCTCCCGTGACACCTCCGCCGCCGGCGGCGGGGAGCCAGGCGATCACCCCGTCGGTGTTCGCGCCCGAGCCCTACGACCCGACGGCCTGTTAGGCAAGCTCCCGCGTGGCTACAACGTTCTTTGTGTGAATACCATTGATATACATTGGTTATCACACAAAGAAGATCAACACGGACCCAGAAGCACAGTTTTGCTGCCTGGGAAGCGATCTAGCTCAGGACGCGCTTGCGGAAGCCGCCGATGCCGAGCTGCAGGAAGAGGATGACGAAGGCGAGCAGGACGGGATAGATGACGTAGAGGTGCATGTGGGGGGACGGGGTCAGGGCGGCCCGGAACCCCTCCGTGATGTAGACGAGGGGGTTGACGAGCACCAGCGTCTGCAACCACGATACGCCGCCGATCTTTACCAGGTGCAGCGCCGTCCAGGCGTAGTAGGTGCCGCCGAGGAACACCATGGGCAGCACGATGAAGCCGAAGAGCAGGGGGACCGTCCTCGGGTCGAAGCGTGTTCCCAGCGCCAGGCCGAGGGACGCGCAGGCGACGCACGCAAGCGGGATCAGCGTGAGGAGGATCAGCCAGTGCACGGTCAGGTGCGGGACAACCCCCGAGGCGTGGACGACGGCCGCAATGGGGAAGACCACACACGCCGCGATGAGGCCCTGGAGCGCCCCGGCCGTCACCTTGCCCAGCGCGACCAGGCTCACGGGCAGCGGCGCCAGCACCCGGTCCTCGATCTCCTTGGTGTAGCCGAACTCCTGGACCATCGGCAGCGCGACCGCCTGGATGCCCTGGAACATGATCGACAGGCCGACGACGCCCGCCACCAGGATCGTGGCGAATCCCGACTCGCCGCCGGCTCGTCCTCCCCCGATGCCCTGACCGATCTTCGGGAAGACGTAGAGAAACACGAACACCAGGAGAAGCGGCTGGATCAGCGTGCGAGGGATGAATTCCTTCAGGTTCTTGATGAGGACCCTGAGGTCGCGCAGCAGCAGCGCGGCGAACGCCGAGCGGCTGGCCCTGGCGGCGGTGCGGCCCATCTCCGATCCGAGCTCTGATCCGGCGGGCCGGTGGACCGGCAGTCGGGCCGGAGGAGGGGCGGTGACGGTTGCCATCAGTCGCGCAGCTCCTTGCCGGTCAGGTGGATGAACACGGTCTCGAGGGTCGGCTCGGCGACGGACAGGTCGCTGACGGCGAAGCCGCCCCGCTCGGCGGAGGTCACCACCTGCGGCAGGACGCCCGAGGCTCCCCTGACGTGCAGCAGGACGGTCGAGTCCACCCGCTGGGTCTGGGTCACGCCCTCGACCTCTCGACGGAGAATCCCGGCGAGGGTGTCGAGGTCGCCTTCGGCGCTGACGGTGACAATGGTCTCCGCGCCCAGCGAGGACTTGAGCCTCGCCGGCGTGTCGAGGGCGAGCACCTTGCCGTGGTCCATGATCGCAACCCGGTCACAGAGCTGGTCCGCCTCCTCCATGTAGTGCGTGGTCAGCAGGATCGTCTGGCCCTCGGCATGGAGCTCCGACAGGATCTCCCAGAGGGCGAGGCGACTCTGGGGATCGAGGCCGGCCGTCGGCTCATCCATGAAGAGGATACGGGGACGGTGCAGGATCGCCCGTGCGACCATCAACCGCTGGGCCATCCCGCCGGAGAGCGCGGACACCGGCGCCTTCGACCATTTCGCAAGGTGGAACTTGGCGAGGAGGTTGCCGGCCGCGGCTCGGGAGGCCCTCGAGGACATCCCGAAATAGCGGCCGTGGTAGTAGAGGTTCTCCCACACGTTCAGCGAGCGGTCGAGGGTGTTCTGCTGGGTCACCACGCCGATGGCCTGCTTGGCAAGCGCCGGGTGGGCGACGACGTCGATGCCACCCACGATCGCCTTCCCCGAGGTCGGCATCACCCGGGTCGTCAGCATGCCGGCGGTCGTGGTCTTCCCGGCCCCGTTCGGGCCCAGCAGACCGAAGATCTCGCCCGCATGCACCGTGAGGTTGAGCCGGTCGACGGCGGGGACGTCCATGCCGGGATAGACCTTCGTCAGGTTCTGCGTGCGGATCACCTCGGCGCTGTCCGGGACGGCGGCCGGCGACTGGCTCTCCCGGGCCAGCGGCCTCGGTGCGGCGTTGCCCACCTGCGCCCGCTGCGCCGGCACCGCCACGGCCACGGGGCGCTTCGGCGCGTGGCCGCCGTCGGTGCCGGCCTGCGGCGATGGTGCGGCACGCGGCGCCAGGTTCACCACGTTCGCGGGCCGTCCGGGAGAGACGGCGGGGGGCAGGACGAGCCGTCCTCGTGCCGCGGCCAGGACGACGGGGGCAGCCGGCGGGCCGAGCACGCGACGGAGCTCCGCGTCGAGGGAGACGATGTGCTCGTCGTCATCGGGCTCAGCGGCTGCAGCGTCGGCGAGCTCGACGAGGCGGGCGAGCACCAATGCCCTCGCCTCGTCGGCCGGGGACCAGGAGGCCTTCCCCGCAAGGGCGGCGGCCTCGCCCGCCAGGGTGGCGAGGCTGGGGGCCGCCGCGGCCGGGGCGGCGGCGTGGGCGAGACGCCGCAGGACGGGCCGTTGGGCAACGGAGCTCTCCCGAGCCGCCAGCTCCGCCTCGAGGTCGGCCACGGTGGCTCGTCCCGGTTCGAGGCCGAGACCCCTGGCGGCCCCGGTGAGGGCGGAGGCGGCCTTCGCCAGCGTGGCGAGATCGGCGGCCGCGGGCGCCCGGCCGGCGGCAAGGGCAGCCTGGATGTTGGGGAGCGCCGACCGGGCAGCCGAAACCGCCTGCAGGCTCTCCTTCACCCGCTCGCCTGCGTCGTCACCCACGCGGTCGTCGATGGTGTCGCTGCCGGAAGGACTCACGCGTGCCCGTTGCCCTCCCGGATCACCTGCGCCGAGTCCAGCACGGTCTTGATCGGAATCGCATAGGCAACCGGCACCGCCGACTGCGTCTGCAAACTCGCCGCCTCGGCGACAAGGACGCCGATGATCTGTCCGTCACTGTTGACGACGGGACCGCCGTTGTCCTCCGGTTGGACCAGGGCGTAGATCTGGATCACGTTCGGGAGCGACTTCAACTCGCTGTCCGGGTCCGTCGCCGGCACCCGCTGATCGACGCCGAGCACGATGCCGGGGATCATCGCCGGCGCCGCTCCGGGGGCGGGGGCATGGGCGACGGCGATCACGGGCTGTCCCGGCACGACGGTGGCACTGACGCCGAAGGCCGGTGTCGGCAGGCCGGACGCACCCTGGAGCTGAAGGAGGCCGACGTCCCGAGGGCTGTCATGGCCGATCACGGTGACCGGGTAGGTGTGGGCGTTGCCGGGGGGACCGACCGTGCCCATGATGCTGACGGCTCCGTCGACCAGGTGGTCGTTGGCAACGAACTGGCCGTCGGGCGTGAGCACGATGCCGTTCCCCGTGTCCGTTGCACCGTTGGGGCGTTTGATGGTCAGCTCCACCAGCCACGGATCGACCGCCGCAGCAACCTTGGCAGGGTCCAGGCCACCACCGGCAGCGGCAGTGTTTGCGGGCGTGGGCGTCGAGCTCGTCTGGGCTGGCGGCGTCGTCTCCGTCGTCGACACGGAGCTCTGGGCCGCGGGCTTGGAGCCGGGCGACCGGTCCCTCACGACCAGCACGACCGCAAGGGCGAGGCCAACGACGATCAGCACCACCATCGACACGACGACCACGCGAGGGAGGAGGTCGCGTGCGGTCCGGGGCGCTATCCCCTCCTGCTCCTCAAGCGGGGAACTCACGGGCGCGACCTCGGCCCGCGCTCAACGCTGCGAACCGGACCCGTCGAATGGGCGTACATGTCGCCAGTTTCGCGCCGCCCGGCGCCACCCGGTCCGGGGGCGTCGACGAACGGGTCGGCGGGAAGGACAAGCCGGCCTCGGCCTGCAGCAAGCACGACAGAGGATGCCCCCGGACCCAGCGCCGTGCGAAGCTCGGCGTCAAGGGCGAGGATCCGCTCGTCGTCCCCCCCGTTGGAGGCCATGTCGGCCAGCTCCACGAGCCGGACGAGGAGAACCGCGCGGGTTTCCTGATCCGGTGACCAGGAGGCCTCCGCGGCGAGGCGGTCGGCCTCTGCGGACAGGCCGCTGAGGCCGCCGACCGCAACCGCCGGGCCGGTGGCGCCGGCGAGGCGGCGAAGGGCGCCGCGCACCCCGCGAGACCCCTCCCAGGCGGCAAGACGAGCCTCGAGCTCACCCAGGGTTGCCCGGGTGGGCTCGATTCCCAGCGGGCGAGCGACGTCGGCGAGCGTGGCCGCAGCCTTATCGAGCGTCGCAAGGTCGTCGGGGCGCGGTGCCCGGCCAGCGGCAAGTGCCGACTGCACCGTGGCAAGCGCCGGTTGAGCTTCGGAGAAGGCCAGGCGAGCCTCGCTCAGCTTGCCTTCGAGCTCCTGGGGGACCTGCGAGACCTCGCTACCCGCAGGCGCCGCTCCCGCGCGGGCGCGACGGTCATTTCCCGCCGCCGCTCCCGCCCGGGCTCCCGTCCGGGCCCGAGGTGCCGGTGCGGACGTCTCGGAGCGGACCTGGTTCGTAGCCTTGATCGCGGCAATTGCTGCCTCGCTCCCGGCAGGGGCTGCATCGAGCGCCGTGACGCCGCCGGTCGCCACCATGGCCGCTGCCGCAGCCGGGATCTCGGCGACCGCTTCCTCCTCGGTGTGGACGTACTTCTCGCCCCGCAGCCACGAGGCCGCTGCCGCGATCAGCGACATGGCCACCGCCGTGCTGAAGACGATGCGCAGGCCATGCATGAAGGGGTCCGAGATCAGCTGGGGGAAGAAGGTCTTGCCCGTGACGAAGCTGGCCCTGGCCGGCGGAAGCGTGTTCAGAACCGGCCCGAGGAGGTTCTTCATCGGGTTGTAGCCGAGGAAGGCAGCAAACAGACTGCCGACCGGGGGGAGATGCGCGATGTGGTTCGCCACGCTGGCCGGCACTCCCTGCGCGATGAGACCGGCGCTCATCGTCTTCGGCAGCGCCGAGGCAAGCCCCGCGATCATCAAGGAGAAGAAGAGCGCGATCGACAGCAGCATGCCGCTGTTCTGGAAGGTCGCCCGCATCCCGGAGGCCGCGCCACGCTGGCGGGCGGGCACGGCGTTCATGATCCCCGTCGTGTTGGGAGCGGCGAACAGGCCGAAGCCGACGCCGTTCAGGAACAGCAGCAGCCCGAACGGCGCGTAGGAGAAGTTGGCGGGCAGGAACGTGAGCAGGGCGAAGGTCACCGCTGCCACGATCATGCCGCCGGTCGCGAACGGCCGGGCCCCATAGCGGTCAGAGAGCCAGCCGGAGACCGGTCCGGCCACGAGGAAGCCGGCAGTCGTGGGGAGCATGTAGATCCCCGCCCAGAGCGGCGTTCGCTCGAAGCTGTAGCCGTGCAGCGGCAGCCAGATCCCCTGCAGCCAGATCACCACCATGAACATCAGGCCGCCCCGCCCGATCGACGAGAGGAGGCCCGCGATGTTCCCGGCCGTGAACGCCCGGATCTTGAAGAGGCGCAGATCGAACATCGGGTTGTCGACGTGGCGCTCGACCCATCCGAAGATGGCGAGCACCACCAGGCCCCCGATGATGAACGACAGGACCATGGGGCTCGTCCACCCCATGGTGTGGCCGCCGTAGGGCAGCAGGCCGTAGGTCATCCCGATCAGCACGGCCACAAGGCCCACGCCAAAGGTCAGGTTGCCCCACCAGTCGATCCTGGAGGGATTCCGTTCGCCCATGTCCCGGAGCCGCCGGTACGCCCAGATGGTGCCGAAGATACCGAAGGGGACGTTGATCCAGAACACCGCACGCCAGTTGATGTCGGCGAGGAGACCCCCGACGATCAGGCCGATGAAGGAGCCCAGAATGGCCGCGATCATGTTGATGCCCATGGCCATCCCTCGCTCCTGCACGGGGAAGGCATCGGTGAGGATTGCCGTCGAGTTCGCCATGAGGAGGGCGCCCCCGATCCCCTGGATCACCCGTCCGATAATCAGCCACATCGCCCCCGCAGGGCCGTGCCAGGGTGTCAGCGACAGGGCAGCCGATGCCACGGTGAAGATGGCAAAGCCGAGGTTGTACATCTTGACCCGGCCGAAGATGTCCCCGATGCGCCCCAGGGTCACGACGAGCACGGCGGTCACCACGAGGTAGCCCATCAGCATCCACAACAGGTAGCCGATGTTGGCGGGGACCAGCGGGTCCAGCTTGATGCCCCGGAAGATCGCAGGGAGCGAGATGATGACGATCGAGGAGTCGAGGGTTGCCATGAAGATCCCCAACGTGGTGTTGGAGAGGGCGACCCACTTGTAGCGGTCGTCGGTTGCGGTGTGTGCCCCGCCCCCACGCCGGTCCTTGGGAACCAGCCCAGTGGTCCCGGACGCCCTGCCGTTGCTGTCGTCCATGCACCGCTCCTTGCTCAACTCGAAGAGGCGCCTCCGACGGCAGGCGGACCTCGGCACCTAGAAGTTGCTTGCTCCTACCAAGTATCTTATCAGCGGCCGATGTTCAGTCAATCCCCCCGTCTTGGTCACCGGGAACCGCACCATGGTGCACACAAAGAGGAAACCCAGTTCGGTACCCAACCGTACTGACAGTCTCCATAACCTTCGGCATTCTAGCGAGACGATTTGACCGGAGGAGGAGATTGGATACGGTACGTCGCATGTCGCCGCGTTCAGTGGACGTCCCGGTACCCGAGGGAATCTCGAGCTTCGAGCTGGGGCTCTCCCTGGTTGCAACGCTCGCCAGGGTCTACGCCGGCGTCGTCACGGACGTGACGTATACGGCGGACGGTCATCCCGTCTACTCGGTCCGCCTGCATGCCGCCACGTCGCAGCAGGGCGGTGACGCCGCTCAGTCCGGGGGATAGAGCGAGTCGAAGACCCGGCGGATGACGGCGTAGCACTCGCAGGCGGAGGCCTCGAGCGCCTCGCGGTTGATGACGGTGATGGTGCCGCGCTGGTAACTGATCGCGCCGCTGCGTTGCAATTCCGCTGCGGCCTCGGTGACCGACGCTCTCCGAGACCCCAGCATCTGCGCCAGAAACTCCTGCGTCAGCTTGAACTCATCTGACGCCACGCGATCGTGGGTCATGAGCAGCCAGCGCGCGCAGCGCTGCTCCATGTAGTGCAGACGGTTGCACGCCGCGTTCCGCCCCACCAGCGTGAAGAGTGCCTGCATGAAGCCATACACCAGCGAGGCCAGCCTGCCCCCGGCCGCGACCTCGCGCCGGAAGGCCTCTGCGGAGATGGAGAGGGCTTCGCCCTGAACCTGGGACACGGCTCGGCTCCCGGCAGGGAGGCCGCCCTCGAGCAGCGCCGGCACCCCTACCACACCCTCCCGACCGATCGTGGCCATCTCGACCGCACTGCCGTCGAGCATGGGGGTGACCAGGGAGACGACCCCGCCCAGCGGGAAGTACGCCTTCCTCACTTGTTGGTCAGGCTCGAAGAGCACCCGGCGGAGCGGGAGCACCTCATGCTGGGCTCCGTCGAGCAACCGATCCCGCTCCGGCGCGGGGAGGGCATCGACCAGCAGGTTGCCGACGTTGCCGGACGCACGGCTGGCATTGGTGCGCAACGAGCACATCCTGACCCCTCCCGACTCGGGGAGACTCGGCGAAGTCCGGGGCCGGGAGGACGGCGCCGAGCGCCGTGGGATCGGGACCGAGAACCGGGCAGAGCGTCCGTTACGTCAACGACACTGAGCCTTCGGGACGCGGCTGTCAATGCGGCCTGCCGCCTGTTGCCCGCCGGAGCGCTGACCGACCGCGGTTCAGGTAGCCTCGGGATAGGCGTCGTGGCGGTGGAGCCATGCCATTGGCCCTTCCAGGCCGTTCTCGTCGCGCCCCTTCGGCGTCAGGTCCAGGAGCTGGTAGGCGCCGTTGAAGGCGTCGAGCCCGCGGGCGTAGCACGAGTAGGTGTGGAACACCTCCCCGTCGCGCCGGGCGAAGGCGCTGAGCCCCGGGAGCTCCTCCTGAGGGGATTCCGAGGGGGCGTAGTTGTAGACCGGGCTGTCGGAGACGCCGAAATCCAGGTTGAAGTCACTGCCGGATGACGACACCCAGGGGAAGGTCCAGCCCATGCGGCTGCGGTAGGCGAGCAGCCGGTCGAGCGGTGCCCGGGAGGCGGCCAGGAACGTGACGTCGCGGTGGGCGAGGTGCACGCCGACGCCATCGAAGTTGTCGGCCCAGAACGAGCAACTCGGGCATCCCTCGGACCACTCCGGCCCGAACATGAAGTGGTAGACGAGCAACTGGCTCCGCCCCTCGAACAGCTCGGGCAGCGAACGGGGTCCCTCGGCGGTGTCGAACCGGTAGTCCTTGTCGACGCGCACCCAGGGGAGCGCCCGCCGCCGGCGGCTCAACTCGTCGCGCTGGCGCGTGAGCTCCTTTTCCGCCTGGAGAAGGTCAAGGCGCGCACGGAGCCATTCCTCGCGCGTGGCGACGGTGGGCTCGGTCATCAGGTCCATGGGTCCTCCCTTCGGGGACCAGCTTGCGCCGGCCCCATCTATGTAAGAGAATTCTTACATGGCTGCCGCGGCGACACAAGGGCACGATCACATCGATGCGGTCGCCCACGCCCTTGCCGATGGCACACGGCGGGGCCTTCTCCGCCTCGTCCGCGACGGCGAGCGGGCGGCGGGTGATCTGGCGGCGGCGTTCCCGGAGATGAGCCGGCCGGCGGTTTCGCAGCACCTGCGGGTGCTGCGAGCGGCGGGTCTGGTTACGATTCGGCCCGACGGGAACCAGCGGCTCTACCGGGCGCGGACGGAGGGATTGACCGAGGTGTGGCAGTTCATCGACGAGATGTGGACCGACCGGCTCGCCAGGCTCAAGCAGGCCGCCGAACGGGCGGCGCACGAGACCTCCTCGTGACCGGGACGACCGGCGAGACCGCCACCATCGAACAGACCGTGCGGATCGCGGCGCCGCCCGAGACCGTCTGGAGCCTGTGGACGGAGCCACAGGGTCTTGTCCAATGGTGGGCAACTGACGCGGAGGTCGTCGCCGAGCCGGGTGGTCTCTTCCGGGTCGTCCTCGACGGCGGCCCGGTCATGCGAGGCACCTTCCTCGAACTGGAGCCGCCGCACCGGCTCGTGTTCACGTTCGGGTGGGAGAGCGCCGCCCCGGCAGGGCCGCTCCCGCCGGGATCGACGCGGGTCGAGGTCACCTTGACGCCGGACCGGGACGGGACCGTGCTCGTCCTCCGCCATTTCGACCTGCCCGTCGAGCATGCCCCCGACCACCGCAGGGGTTGGCGCCACTTCGTCGGCGACCGGCTCGTGGCGGCAGCGGAGGCGTGACCGCGACCGTGGCCCCAGCTGCTGGTGGGGACAAGCATGGGCGTAGGGGATTTGCGGAGGTTGACTCGAGGGTGGGTGCGATTTTCCTCGCATACCGATGACTTTTTCACCCACCCGAGTCCCCAAAAGGGGGACCCGTACTGCGCCTAATGGGCTATCTCCTTTTTCCTCCTAACGGTCGACATTCATAAGCAGATCGGCAGGGGTGGGGTGGTGCGTATTGGGGTGTCGGGGGCAGGAACGGGGGGAGCACCATGTTTCGGAAGGCTCGGCTCATTGAAGACGTTCTCGAACAGACAGACGACGTTCGCGTGCTCGACGTGGGTGCGCTCGAGGCCGGGATGCCGCCCTCCGGCGCGCCCGCTGGGCTCCCCCAGGTGGACCTCTGGCCCCCGCTGCCCGGGTCGCCGAGGTTCGGGGAGTTGCTCGTGCAGAAGCACCTGGTCACCCACGCCCAGGTCGCCGAGGCCCTCGTGCAGCAGCCGGCATCAGGGAAGCGGCTCGGCACGCTGCTGGTCGAGCTCGGGGTCCTGGACGAGCGCAATCTGGCGGCAACGGTCGCCGATCAACTGGGGCTGCCCCTGGCGGACCTGAGCCGGCAGACGCCCGAGCCCGAGGCCCTCAAGCTGCTGCCGGAGGCCGTCGCGCGCAGGCTGCGGGCGATGCCGTTGCGGGTCACCGCCGCAGGGCTCGAGATCGCCCTGGCGGATCCGGGTCCGAAGATCAGGGAGGACCTTGCAAGGGCGGCCGGGCGTGAGGTCATCCTCCTCGTCGCCCCCGCCTCCGACGTCGAGCGGGCCATCGACAGCTTCTACCGGGCCCTGACCGGCATCGAATCCGAGGTCGAGGCCTTCCAGCTCGTGGAGAGCTCCCGCCAGGCCGAGCCGACCGTCCGGCAGACCATCACGGCCGAGGCCCCTGTCGTCAAGGTCCTCGACCGCATCATCACGCAGGGCCTGCGGGATCGGGCCTCGGACATCCACATCGAGCCGCAGGACGACCGGCTGCGGATCCGGTACCGCATCGACGGGGCCCTCCACGACGTCATTGCCCTCCCGTCCTCGATCGCTCCGGCGGTGATCAGCCGGTTGAAGATCCTCGCCGAGATGAACATCGTGGAGCGCCAGCGCTCGCAGGACGGCCAGATCTCCATGACCATCGACGGACGCCAGGTCGACATCCGGGTGGCGACGACGGCGACGATCTGGGGCGAGAAGGCGGTGCTGCGGCTCCTCGACAAGTCGAAGCGGCTCTACCGGATGGAGGACCTCGGGATGTCGCCCGAGGTGCACGACGCCTACTCCGGGCTCATCCAGATGCCCTTCGGGATGGTGATCTGCGCCGGCCCCACGGGCAGCGGCAAGACCACCACGCTCTACGCCACCCTCAACGAGGTCAACGACTCCCAGCGCAACGTCATGACGATCGAGGACCCGGTCGAGTACATCCTCCCGTCCATCAACCAGATCCAGATCCGGGAGCAGGCGGGGGTCACGTTCGCCGGAGGGCTCAAGGCCGTCCTGCGCCAGGACCCCGACGTCATCCTCGTCGGCGAGATCCGCGACGTCGAGACGGCCCGGATCGCGGTGCAGTCGGCGCTCACGGGCCACTTCGTCATGTCGTCGCTGCACGCCACCGACGCAGCGGCGGCCCTCCACCGGTTCCTCGACATGGGCATCGAGTCGTTCCTCATCTCCTCGTCGGTGGTCGGCGTCGTGGGCCAGCGGCTCTTGCGCCGGATTTGCCGGGCCTGCAAGGTCGCCTACGAGCCGAGGCCCGACGAGCTCGCCTTCTATCGCGAGTCCGGGGGTACGTGGAAGGAGCAGTTCTGGCACGGCGAGGGATGCAACCTCTGCTCGAACACCGGATACCAGGAGCGGATCGGCGCTTATGAACTCCTGGTTGTGACCGACGAGATCAAGAACCTCATCGTCAGGGGCGCCACGCACGAAGAGCTCCGGGCGATGGCGGTGAGCCAGGGGATGCACCCGCTGCGCGAGCAGGCGACCCGGCTCGTGACCCACGACGTCACGACCATCGCCGAAGTCATGCGCAGCATCTACACCCTCTGAGCAAGGGAGACCCCGAGAACAAGGGAGACCCTCGGAGCTGGACCGAGCGCGTGCGAGCGAGGGAGACATGGACTTGGACGACCTCAACACCGCACTGTTCACCGAGCCCACGGGGGCGGTCGCTGGCCCCGTCGCCCTGCCGGCGGCGGAGGAACCGGTGGGTCCGGCGGGTCCGGCGGGTCTGCGCTCGGGGGCGAAGCAGAGCATCTGGCAGCTCGAGATCACCAAGAAGCGAGTCCCTCGCGCCGACCTCATGAACTTCTCGCGCCAGCTCGCAGCCTTCATCCGCGCGGGCATCCCGATTCTCGAGGCCATCGACACGTTCGCCGAGGAGGCAGGCAACAAGGTCTTCCGGGAGGCGCTCTCCGGCATCGGCACGGCCCTGCGCCGGGGGGAGACCTTCTCGGCGGCGGTCGGCGCCCACGGGAGGATCTTCCCGCGCTTCTACGTGGACATGCTGAAGGCGGCCGAGCTCACCGGGCGCCTGGACTCGGTGCTCGACCAGCTCTCCCGCTACATCGAGCGGGACCTCGAGGCCAGGCGCAAGATCCGGTCGGCCATGACGTACCCGGCACTGATCGGCGCCATGTCGCTCGTGACGGTCGGGATCCTCTCTGTCTTTGTCCTGCCCCGCTTCAAGACCTTCTTCGCATCCTTCCACGCGACGTTGCCACTGGCCACCCGCATCGTGCTCGCGGCCGGGAACTTCGTCGGGCAGTGGTGGTGGGCCATCGCCGCCGTCGCCGCGACGGCCGCCCTGGGACTGCTCGTGATGTTCAAGTCGGCGGCGGGTCGAGCGGGGCTCGACCGGATCCTGCTGAAGCTCCCGGTCGCGGCCGATGTGGTCCGCCATGCGATCGTCGAGCGGGTCTGCCGCGTCCTGGCGTCGATGGTGACGGCCGGCGTCCCCCTTCCCGATGCGATGGTGGTCGTCGCCGAGAGCGCCCGCAACAAGGTGTACGAGCGAGCCCTCGTCAAGGTGCGCGAGGCGATGCTCGCAGGCGAGGGAATCGCCGGGCCGATCCAACGGAGCAACCTCTTTCCTCGCGCCGTCACCCAGATGGTCCGCGTGGGCGAGGCCACCGGCACCCTCGACACCCAGCTCGAGACTGCCGCAGCGTTCTACGAGCAGGAGCTCGACTACAAGATCAAGAAGCTCACCGCTCTGTTCGAGCCGGCCATGATCATCTTCATGGGGCTGCTGGTCGGCTTCGTCGCCATCGCCCTGGTCTCGGCCATGTACGGCATCTTCCGGCAAGTCAACGTCAAGTGACCGACCTCGGCCGTTGGGCTCGTCAGTGCCGTGCCCGCCTCCGCGGGGATGCCGGGGTCACCCTTGTGGAGCTCCTCGTCACCGTGGTGATCCTTGGCGTCGTCTTCGTCGCCATCCTGGGCGGCATGGCGACGGGGATGGTCGTCTCCGACCTCCACCGCAAGCAGGCGACCGCCGAGACGATCATCCGCAGCTACGCCGAAGCCGTGAAGGCGGCGTCGTATACCGTCTGCGCCGGCACCGCGGCGTATGCAGCCTCGGCGGTCGGCTACAGCGTGCCCGCCGGCCTGCGCCCAACCTATGCCGTCTCCGTGACCGCCGTGCGGTACTGGCAGCCTGGCGGCTCGACCGGTTCGTTCACCGGCTCCCTGGGCAGCTGCCCGGGGGCGGACAACAACCTTCAGGCCGTGACGCTGCGTGCCGTCTCGACGGACGGACGGGACGCCGAGACGATGCAGGTGGTGAAGCGCAAGCCATGACGCGGCTCGACGACGCTGGCTTCACCCTGGTGGAGCTGACCATGTCGATCCTGATCATGAGCGTGATCGTGGTCGTCATCGGCGGAGCCCTGATCTTCGGTCTGAAGACCTTTGGCTCGACCAGCCAACGCCTGAGCGAGTCCCACGATCTGCAGCTTGCCGCTTCCTACTTCGCGCCGGACGTGGCGAGCGCCAAGACGGTCTCGGTGACGACCGACCCGTCCTGTCCGGTCAGTGGATCGGTGGTCCTGACGCTTGCGTGGACCGACCCGGCCGCGGGCAACGTCGTGGTGAGCTATGTGGCCCAGACCATCACGGGCGGGAAGCAACTGGTCCGCCATCTCTGCGCCGCCGGGACCGCTGCCGACGTGATCGTGGTGCACGCGCTCGGCACCGTCGGGACTCCGGTCTGTCCGACGAGCTGCTCGGGCACCCCGGCGTCGGCGTCCGTCAGCATCACCGAGGCGGACGGCTACCCCTACACCCTCTCCGGGTCGAGGAGGGCAAGCTGATGCCCGGTCGTTTCCGGATGCGTCGCCCCGAGGCGGCCCTCAAGGCGCCGGATAAACTTCTCGGACGTGACGAGGGGTCCGTCCTCGTGATGGCACTCGTGTTCCTCTCTCTCTTCGGCCTCCTCGTGGCCGCCGTGCTCACGTTTGCCGACGCCAGCCTCCGAGCGACGCTGTCCACGCGCGACCAGCGCGGAACCGTCTACAACTCGGACGGGGCCGCAGACGGAGCCATCAACTACGTGCGGTCGAACCGTTCCCTGGGCCTCGATCCGGCCCAGTATCCCGGGTCCTCCTGCGGCTTCGTGCTGCCAGCCGTCAACCCGGTCACGAACACCGTCGGCGGGGCGGTCACCGGAACGCTCGTGACCTGCCAGGGCCTGTCCGGCAGCGGGGTCACGCAGACCGTGGGGGGCGGGGCCTCGAACGCTCCCCCGAAGGCCCTGCTGGCCCTG
>DASXNO010000097.1:0-12351 GCA_036495025.1 Actinomycetota bacterium
TCGCGTTCAGCGGGGGGCCGGACTCGACCGCTCTGGCGCTGCTGGCAGTCTCCTGGGGTTGCGACGTCGTGCTCGGCCACGTCGACCACGCGATGAGGGCGAGCTCGTCCGACGATGCCCGGCACTGCCGGGAGGTCGCCGCCAGCCTCCGTCTCCCCATCGAGGTCGTCCGGTTGCAGGAGGCTCCGGCGAACGAGGCCGCGGCCCGGACGGCCCGCTACGAGGCCCTCGAGCGCATGGCCGACCGGGTCGAGGCCTCGGTCATCGCCACCGGCCACACCCTCGACGACGATGCGGAGACCGTTCTGCTGCGCCTGTGCCGGGGCGGCTTCCCGCTCGGCATCCCGCCCCGGCGGGGCAGGATCGTGCGCCCCCTGCTGTCGATGCGGCGGTGCGAGACCGCCCGGATGTGCGCCACGCAGGGGGTCCCGGTGCTCTCCGATCCCTCCAACCTCGACGAACGCTTGGCCCGCAACCGCATTCGCCACCGGGTCCTCCCGCTCCTCGGCGACGACGGTGTGCTCGAGCTGGCCCGGTTGGCGGAGGCGACGCGCGCCGCCAAGGCCCGCCGTGACGCCGCGGTCGACCGCCTCGCCGCGGCGCTCGTCCGTCGCCCGGTGCCGGGGACGGTCCTGTGCCTCGACCGCCCCTCCCTCGCCGCGCTGGGGGAGGGGCTCCGGGAGGGTGTCCTGCGGCGGGTGCTGCAATCGGTGGGGATCGACCCCTCAGGGCGCCTCGTCCGCGACCTGTCCGTCAAGCTGGTGCCCGTGCCCGGCGCCCGCCTCGACCTGCCCGGTGGGCTCATGGCCTGGACCGAGGGGGAGGAGCTCCTGGCCGGCCGGCCCCTGCCGCCCCCGCCGGAGGCAGCGATCGTTGCCCCGGGGACCACTCGCCTCCCGGACTGGGGCATCGAAGTCGTCACCGAGGTCGTCGCCCCGCCGGCGTCGCCACGCACCGGGGCATGGGAGGCCCTGCTCGACGGCCGTACCGCCGCCGCGGCCCTGGCCCTACGGTCCCGCCGGCCGGGCGACCGCTACCGGCCCCTGGGCGCCCCCGGTGAGCGAAAGCTGCAGGACGTGCTGGTCGACGGCAAGGTCCCCCGGGCGATCCGGGACCGGGTGCCGCTGCTCACCGCCGGCGGACGCCTCGTCTGGGTGGCCGGCCACCGGATTGCCCACGACGTCCGGATCACCGCGTCGTCGGCGTCGGCGCTTCGAGTGCGGATCCTCCCGCTGGCCCCGGACATGGCCCTGCCGGCAGCCCCGACCCCGGAGATCTCCGGTTCAGCCGGCAACTTGTCAACGGACAGGCACGCTCCATAGCATGGGCGGCTCACTGGGAGGCGGAGGGAGGTCCGCACCGATGCAGTTGCCACCTGACGTCGCCGAGGTCCTGCTCACCGAGGAGATGATCCAGGACAAGATCCGGGAACTGGCGAAGCGGATCACCGACGACTACCGGGACCGGGACCTGCTCCTCGTCGGTGTGCTGAAGGGCGCCTTCATCCTGATGAGCGACCTCGCACGGCAGATCCCGCTGCCGCTCGAGTTCGACTTCATGGCGGTCTCCAGCTACGGCTCCGCCACCCGGACATCCGGCGTCGTGCGGATCTTGAAGGACCTCGACTTCGAGATCTCGGGACGCCACGTCCTCCTGGTCGAGGACATCATCGACTCCGGCCTGACCCTGCTGTACCTGCTCAAGTACCTGCAGACCCGTACCCCCGCGAGCCTCGAGGTCTGCGCCCTCATGCGCAAGAAGGGCATCCAGAAGGTGGCCCTCGACGTCCGGTACGAAGGTTTCGAGATCCCGCCAAGGTTCGTGGTGGGCTACGGCCTGGACTACCGGCAGAAGTACCGCAACCTGCCCTACGTCGCGGTCATGCGGGAGGATCCGCCGCACTCCGGGTAGCCGGACCCGCGGGGAGGGGGACGGAACTCTACCTCCCCCCGGGGATGATTCTCAAGATGTGGCTGTCCTGACACCGTGCTAGATTGGCGTTGCCGTGAAAAAGCTCCTTCGCAGCCCTATTTTCTATTTCCTCATACTCATCGCGGTCATTTGGGTGGTCGCATCCTTCGTGACCCGCGGCGTCGGGGTGAAGAAGCTCACCTACGGCGACTTCAAGGCCAAGCTGAGCCGTGGCGAGATCTCCAAGCTCGTCGTCGAGCATAAGAGCGAGACGATCACCGGCACGCTGTCCGACGGCAGCAAGTTCCAGAGCTCCTTCCTGTCGACCTCCCGCCTGGACGACCTGCTCTCCCAGCACCCCGAGGTCCCCCAGGACGTCAACCCGCAGAACCAGTCGGTGTGGGTCGGCATCCTGACGAGCTTCCTGCCCTTCCTGATCATCATCGGGATCTTCTTCTTCCTCATGCAGCAGATGCAGGGGGGAGGCAACCGCGTCATGTCCTTCGGCAAGGCCAAGGCGAAGATGGTGACCAAGGACCAGCCGAAAATCACCTTCGCCGACGTCGCGGGTGTCGACGAGGCCGTCGAGGAGCTGGAAGAGATCAAGGAGTTCCTCGAGAGCCCGTCGAAATTCCAGCAGATGGGGGCCAAGATCCCCAAGGGCGTGCTCCTGTTCGGGCCCCCCGGCACCGGCAAGACCCTGCTCGCCCGAGCGGTCGCCGGTGAGGCGGGCGTGCCCTTCTTCTCGATCTCGGGCTCGGACTTCGTCGAGATGTTCGTCGGCGTCGGCGCCGCCCGGGTCCGGGACCTGTTCGAGCAGGCCAAGGCGAGCGCCCCGGCCATCGTCTTCGTCGACGAGATCGACGCCGTCGGCCGCCACCGTGGCGCCGGGCTCGGCGGAGGCCACGACGAGCGGGAGCAGACCCTCAACCAGCTCCTGGTCGAGATGGACGGCTTCGACGTCCGCACCGGCGTCATCCTCATGGCCGCCACCAACCGACCGGACATCCTCGACCCCGCCCTGCTGCGCCCCGGCCGCTTCGACCGCCAGGTGACCGTCGACCGCCCCGACCTGAAGGGCCGCGAGGCGATCCTCAAGGTGCACGCCCGCGGCAAGCCGCTCACCGCTGACGTCGTCCTCGACACCGTCGCCCGGCGCACCCCGGGGTTCACGGGTGCGGACCTGGCCAACGTCGTCAACGAGGCGGCCCTCCTGGCCGCCCGCCGTGGCCGCCAGGACATCACGATGGACGAGATGGAGGAGGCGATCGACCGGGTGATCGCCGGCCCGCAGCGCAAGTCGCGGGTGATCTCCGAGAAGGAGAAGCTGATCATCGCCTACCACGAGTCGGGCCACGCCCTCGTGGGCTGGGCGCTGCCGAACGCCGACCCCGTCCACAAGGTCTCGATCATCAGCCGGGGCCGGGCGCTCGGCTGGACGCTTTCCCTGCCGGTCGAGGACCGCTTCCTCGTCTCCCGCTCCGAGCTGATCGACCAGCTCGCCATGTTCCTGGGCGGGCGGGTCGCCGAGGAGCTCGTGTTCGGGGACCCGACGACCGGCGCCTCCGACGACCTCGAGCGCGCCACCAAGACCGCCCGCAAGATGGTCTGCGAGTGGGGGATGAGCGAGACCCTCGGCCCGATCACCCTCGGCGACAAGGTGGACCAGCCCTTCCTCGGCCGCGACTTCTCGGCGCATCCCGACTACTCGGACCACGTTGCCGCCGAGATCGACTCCGAGATCCGCCGCCTCGTGGACGAGGCCCACGACGAGGCCTGGGAGATCCTGACCACCTACCGGGAGCAGCTCGACCGCATGGTCGAGGTGCTGCTGGAAAAGGAGACCATCGAGCGCCACGAGGTCGAGGAGATCCTGAGCGGCGTCCCGAAGCGCAGCGCCCGCGGCGAGCTGATCTCCCGGCCCCGGCGGATCAAGGCCCCTGTCGACGCCGCTGCCGCGGCTGCGGTGGCCAAGAACGGCGACGCGCCGGACACGATGGAGGTCAGCCGGCCGGTCGTACGGCCCCGGCCCCGTGCGGGCACCGATCCGTCGCCCGCATAGGCGCGTAGGTTCCGCCCGTTCCATTCGGTTTGTCCGACCCCACGATTGACGACCGGCCCGGCTCCGGGCTCGGCCCCAAGCTCGCCGCCATCCGTGACGAGCTGCCGGCGGTCCAGCGGGGCGCCTTCCTCAACACCGGCAGCTTCGGCCCCCAGCCTCGCCGGGCGCACGAGGCCCTCGTCGCCTCGGACCTCGCCGACGTCACGCAGGGCCGGATGGGCCACAAGGTGTTCGAGCGGATGCTGGAGAGCCGGGCGCTCACCCGGGGGGTCTTTGCCGGGATCGTCGGCTGCGACCCCGCTGAGCTCGCCCTGACCCACAGCACCACCGCGGGGATCAATATCGCCGTCATGGGTCTGGACTGGCAGCCGGGCGACCGGCTGGTCACCGCCAAGGCGGAACATCCCGCCGAGCTGAACCCCGCGGCAGTCCTGAAGCAGCGCCGCGGGGTCGAGGTCGTGGCGACGGACATCGGCCTCCCGGGCGTCGACCCGGTGGCAGCGCTGGCCGCCGCGCTCGATGAGGGCGGTGCCCGGGCGGTCCTGCTCTCGCACGTGTGCTGGACCACCGGGCTGGTCATGCCGGTCCGGGAACTGGCCGACGCCGCTCACCGCGCCGGTGCCGTGCTGATCATCGACTCCGCCCAGGGGGCCGGCGAGGTGCCGGTCGACGTCAAGGCCGCCGAGGTCGACGCTTACGCCTGCTCGGGCCAGAAGTGGCTGTGCGGCCCCTCGGGGACCGGCGCCCTCTACATCCGGCCCGACCGCATGGATGACTTCCAGCTGACCTTCGCCGGGTACGGGGCGGGCAAGGCAGCCCGGGACTGCTCGACGTTCGACATCACGCCAGATGCCGTGCGATTCGAGGCGATCACGCTCCACGGCCCGTCCCTCGATGCGCTGCGGGCGAGCCTGGAATGGCTGGAGGGCGACGAGGTGGGCCTGCCGTGGGCGCACGACCGCATCGCCGCCCTCGGCCGCCGCTGCCACGAGGCCCTCAGCGCCCTGCCGGGTGTGACCACCCTCGCCCCGGCGGATGAGATCGCGGGCCTTGTCGCCTTCACCGTCGCCGGGATGGAGCCGGAGCACCTCACCCAGGCCCTGGAGGACAAGGGCTTCTTCATCCGCAACGTCGAGTTCCCGGCGGCGAACCGGATCTCGACGGGCTTCTACAACACCGAGGACGAGATCGACGCGGTGGCGGCGGCCATCGGGGAGCTAGCCAGGGCGTAGCGCCGCTTCGCTCAGTGGCGGTCGAGGGCTCCGAAGAGGTGGCCTTGCGGGTCCGTGAACATAACGACCCTGAGGCCCTCGGACATCGAGGTCGGGGGCATGACAATGGTGGCGCCGAGTTGTCCGGCCTTCTCCACCGTGGCCTCGAGGTCGGGGGTCTGGGCGTACACGGTGGTGTAGGACTGGCCATGAGGTCCCGTCCCGATGCCACCCTGGATGCCGGTGCCTGCTCCGGAGTCCATCTCCCAGTAGTCGAAGCCAGGGATGTCGTACTTTCTGGCCGTCCATCCGAACAGCTCGGAGTAGAAGGTCACGAGGGCCCCCCCGTCCGGGCCCATGACCTCGAACCAGATCACCGGTGCGCCGTTGCCCGCAGCGGGGACGCGGGCGCCCTCGGGTCCTCCGGGCGCCGGGCCGACCAGGCCCACCTCGTGGCCCTGGGGATCGGCGAACATTGCGAGGGAGACCGTCTCGGGGACGACCATCACCGGCTGGGTCGTTTTGCCACCGAGGGCCTCGGCCCGGTCCAGCGTCGCCTGCAGGTCGTCGCTTGCCACGTAGAACGCAACCTGGCCTGGCCCCTGCTGGGCGCCGCCGATGCCCCCGCTGATGCCGGATCCACCCTCGGTGTCGACGAACGCGTAGTTCATCTCGGGTACTGGGGTGATCTTCCAGCCGAACAACTCGCCGTAGAACCTGTGCAGCTCCTCGGGGGTGGGACCGCTGATGTCGAAGTGCACGACGGCGCTGCCCATACCTGGCCTCCTTTGCCGACCGCCGGCGCTGCGTCGCCGGGCAAGCCATTCAATCCCATCCATCAATGCGTGACTAGTGCAAGAATCCACGCGGCATGACAGTCACCGAACCCGCCTACGTCGCCGAGTGCACCTACGCCAGGGACGCTGGCGCCCGGCGCGGCCCGTTCCGGGAGGCGCACCTGACCCGCCTGGGGATGCTCTCCGACGAGGGCGCGCTGCTGCTCGCGGGTGCCTTCGACGACCTGAGCGCGTCGCTGCTGGTGTTGGCGGTGGAGAGCGAGGAGGCCGTGGCTGCGATCGTCGAGACCGACGTCTACTGGAAGAACAAGGTCTGGACCTCCTACAAGATCCGCAGGCTCAACCGCGTGGTCTTGGAGGACAGGTAGGCAGCTCCGGGGGACTCGTGGACAAGGCATGAGGCCGCTCCCGGAGGTCTGGCGCTGCCGGGATCTGACGTTCCGGGTCTCGGAGCGCACGCACGTGGTGGGCATCCTCAACGTCACGCCCGACTCGTTCTCCGACGGTGGCCGCTATGCGAACCTCGACGCCGCCGTGTCCCGGGCGGCCGAGATGGCGGCGGGAGGGGCCGACATCATCGACGTCGGCGGAGAGTCCACCCGCCCGGGCGCCCAGCCCGTCGACGAGGCCGAGGAGCTGCGGCGCGTGGTCCCGGTGATCGAGGCGCTCGTGGGGGAGGTCTCCGTGCCGATCTCGATCGACACCACGAAGGCGGCGGTCGCGGAGGCCGCCCTCGAGGCGGGGGCGGTCATCGTCAACGACGTGACCGCCCTGCGCGGCGACCGTCACATGCCGGAGGTGGTTGCGAGCTGGCAGGCGGGGCTGGTGCTCATGCACATGCTGGGGGAGCCCCGGACCATGCAGAAGGAACCCCGGTACGGCGACGTCGTCGCCGACGTCAGCGCCGCGCTGCTGGCGTGGGCCAAGGGGGCGGAGGCGTCGGGCATCGAACACGAACGCATCGTCATCGACCCGGGCATCGGCTTCGGCAAGACCCTCGAGCACAACCTGCTGCTGCTGCGCAACCTCGCGTCGCTGACGGTGCTCGGCTACCCCGTGCTCGTCGGGCCCTCCCGCAAGTCCTTCATCCACGCGGCTCTCGGCCTCCCGCTCGGCGAGCGCCTCGAGGCGACGGCCGGCGCGGTTGCGTGGTCGGTGGCCCAGGGAGCGCACCTGGTCCGGGTCCACGACGTCACGGAGATGGTCCGGGTCGTGCGGATGACGGAGGCGATCCGCGACGCCGGGGCGTCGTTCGAGGACGACTTCGAGCCCCCGCCCGGCAGGGACAAGGTGATCATCCGGGGCCTCAGGGTCTTCGGCTACCACGGGGTCCACCCACACGAGCAGGAGCGGGGCCAGGACTTCGTCATCGACCTCGAGGCCCACCTCGACCTGCGCCCGGCGGGGCGCGGCGACGACCTCGACGAGACCCTCGACTACTCCGACCTGTGCCGGCGGGCGACCGCCATCGTGGCAAGCGAGCGTTTCAACCTGATCGAGGCCCTCGCGGAGCGCCTTGCCGCCGAGGTGCTGGCGGACCCGAGGGTCGCCCGGACCGTGGTCCGGGTGGCCAAGCCGGCGGCCCTGGCGGGCCGCAGCGTCGACACGGTCCTCGTCGAGATCGAGCGCGAGCGGTGACGGTTGCGTACATCGGGCTGGGATCCAACCTGGGCGACCGCCTCGGGTACCTGCAGGCCGCCGTCGCAGCCCTGTCCGCACGAGGCCTCGAGCCCGCCGGCGTTTCCTCGGTCTACGAGAGCGACGCCCTCGGCCCGCCGCAGCCCGACTACCTCAACGCCGTCGTGTCCGTGTCCACGTCGTTGAGCGCCCGGGAGCTGCTGGAGGCGCTGAAGGCCATCGAGGCCGAGCTCGGCCGCCGGCAGGGACAGCGGTGGGGGCCACGGGAGATCGACCTCGACCTGCTGCTCTACGGCGACGACATGCTGGAGGACGATGGCCTCACCGTCCCGCACCCCGAGATGACCAGGCGCTCGTTCGTGCTCGTGCCCCTGCTGGAGATCGCTCCCGACCTGGACCTGCCGTCCGGGGAACCCGCCGCGGCCTTCCTGGAGCGGGATCCTGCCGGCATCCGCAGGGTCGGACCGCTGCGCGCTGGTTGACGTATCGTTTCACGGAGAGTGGTATCTGAATCGGACGAACGCGCTGTTCGACCACTCTGCGTGACAAACGACCGGACATCCATATAATGGTGGTGACCGGTATCCCTTCCAAGGAACTGGATCCAACGTGAAGACGCACAGCACGAAGCAAGCACTGGCCGTCGCCCTGGCAGGCGAGCGCCGGGAGGGCAGGACCGTCGGGTTCGTCCCGACGATGGGGGCGCTCCATGCGGGCCACCTTTCCCTTCTGCAGCGGGCGAGAGCCGACAACGACGTCGTTGTGGCATCCGTCTTCGTGAACCCCCTCCAGTTCGGCCCCAGCGACGACCTCGCCCGCTATCCACGCGACCTGGAGGCCGACGCAGCGCTCGCCGCCGGGGCGGGAGTCGATCACCTGTTCGCTCCGGACGTCGCCGAGATGTATCCGCAGGGCTCCATCGCCACCCGCGTGGACGTGGGTCCGATCGGCGACATCGGGGAGGGGGCGTGGCGTCCGGGCTTCTTCGCCGGGGTTGCCACCGTGTGCTGCAAGCTCTTCCACATCGTCGGCCCCGATCGGGCCTACTTCGGGCAGAAGGACGCCCAGCAGCTCGCCGTCATCCGGCAACTGGTGGCCGACCTCGATCTGCCCCTGGAGATCGTGGGGTGCCCGACGGTCCGGGAGCACGACGGTCTCGCCCTCTCGAGCCGCAACGCCTACCTCGACCCGGAGGCTCGCCGGGCGGCTCCGGCTCTCGCGGCGGCCCTGATGGCCGCCCGGGATGCGGCGGCGGGCGGGGAGGAGTCGGCGGCCGAGCTGCGATGGATCGTGGAGACCTGCCTGGAGGCCGAGCCGGGCATCCACCTGCAGTACGTCGATCTGTTCGATCCTGCTACGTTCTCGGCCCTGGAGCGGCTGGACGGGCGGGGGGTCCTGGCGGCGGCGGCCTACGTGGCCGGCACCCGCCTGATCGACAACGTGGAGTTGGTTTCCCCAGCGCTGCAGCCCGAACGGGCCGCTGGATTGGCAACGGAGGTGGGGGCCGGGATGAACCGGGCAGCCGGGATGAAACGGGGGGCGGCATGAGACGGATGATGTTGCTGGGCAAGGTCCACCGTGCGACGGTGACCGACGCCAACCTCAACTACGAGGGCAGCCTGACGCTGGACCCGGACCTGATGGAGGCCGCCGGGATGCTGCCCTACGAGCAGGTGCAGGTCCTCGACATCGACAACGGGGCCCGCCTCACCACGTATCTCATCGAGGGGGAGCGTTCGACTGGCCAGGTCTGCATCAACGGTGCCGCCGCCCGGCTCGTGGCGCCGGGCGACAAGGTGATCGTCGTCGCCTACGCCGAGATGGAGGACGAGGAGGCCCGTTCCCACACGCCCAGGGTGGTCCTCGTCGACGGGGCCAACCGGCCGATCACGCAGCCCCCGGACACCGCCGGCTCCAGCGGGGCGGGCGCGGGCCGCCCGGCAGCGTACGATAAGGGTCGTCCGTAGTTTTTCGGGGACCGGCCGCCCCGAGACCCAGCCCATAGAGATTTCTCGGGGGAGGGCCTCACCCGAGACCCTGGCTCCGCAGGAGACCGAGGCGACCCATGTTGCTCGCCGTCGACACCGGCAACACGCAGACCCATATCGGCATCTTCCGTAAGGAGAGCCTGGTCGCGCAGTGGCGCACCTCGACGGAGCCGGGCCGGACTGCGGACGAGCTCGCCCTGATCTTCCAGCAGTTCCTCGCCCTCGTCGGCCTCTCCTTCTCCCGCGAGGTGACGGGGGTCGTGCTCGGCAGCGTGGTCCCGGCGCAGACGACGGCCCTCCGGGAGATGGTTGCCAGGTACTTCCATTTCGAGCCCGTGGTGGTGGCGGCGGGCATCCGGACGGGGCTGCCCGTGAAGACCGACCACCCGAGGGAGGTGGGCGCCGATCGCATCGTCAACGCCGTCGCAGCCCTCGACCTCGTTGCGCCGCCGCTGATCGTCATCGACTTCGGCACGGCCACGACCTTCGACGCCGTCGGGGAGCGCGCCGAGTACCTGGGCGGTGCCATCGCCCCCGGCCTGGAGATCTCCGCCGACGCCCTCTTCCGCGTGGCCGCCCAGATCCAGAAGGTGGAGCTGATTCCACCGGAGGAGGTCATCGGACGGTCCACGGTGGAGGCGGTCCGCTCCGGAGTGCTCCTCGGCGCGGCGGCCATGGTGGACGGGATGATCGAGCGGATGTCCAAGGCCCTCGGGGGCCAGGTCTGCGTGCTCGCCACCGGTGGGCTTGCGCCCAAGGTGCTCCCCGCGTGCAACACCACCATCCGCCATGAGCCCGACCTCACCCTCATGGGCCTCCGCCTCATCTACGAGCGCAATGCCGGCCCCGTCTGACGGCGCCCCGCTGCGCTTCGACCGGACCTCGACGCCAGGGGAACTGGTCGCCAAGTACGGATCGCTCGAGCCCGGAGCCACGACGGGTGAGATCCACCGCGTCGCCGGGCGGATCCAGACGACCCGCGGCCACGGCAAGGTGGCATTCGCCGATCTCGGCGACTGGGGCGGCAAGATCCAGCTCTTCGGCCAGGCGGCGCGCCTCGGCGACCGCTTCGAGGACTTCCTCGGCCTGGGCGTCGGCGACTGGGTGGGGGCCTGGGGCGAGGTGGTGACGACGCGCACCGGCGAGCTGTCGATCCTCGTCGACGGCTTCGAGTTGCTCGCCAAGTCCCGCCGGCCGTGGCCGGACAAGCGCTCGGGGCTCCAGGACATCGAGCGCCGGCACCGCCAGCGGTACCTCGACCTCGCCACGAACCCCCGTGCGCGGGAGGTGCTGGCGGCTCGCTCGAAGACCGTGGCCGAGATCCGGCGGTGGCTGACGGACCGTGGCTACATCGAGGTCGAGACGCCGATGCTGCACCCCATCCCCGGCGGGGCACTTGCGCGGCCGTTCGTCACCCACCACGAGACCCTCGGCGTCGACCTCTACCTGCGCATCGCCCCCGAGCTGTACCTCAAGCGGCTGCTGGTCGGTGGACTGGAACGCGTGTTCGAGCTCAACCGGAACTTCCGCAACGAGGGAGTCTCCACCCAGCACAACCCCGAGTTCACGATGCTCGAGGCCTACCAGGCCTATGGCGACTACACGGACATGGCGGACCTGCTGGAGAGCCTGATCCGCGACGTCGCCCAGTCGGTCACCGGGGGCCTCGTCGTGCCCTGGCACGACGGCGACATCGACGTCGGGACGTTCCGGCGCGCCCGGCTCGTGGACCTCGTCCGGGAGGCGGGTGCGGACCCCGACGGCGACCTCGCCGCCGAATGCGAGCGGCTCGGCATCCCCTTCGACCCGAGGTGGCCCTGGGGCAAGCTCCTGGTCGAGATCTACGAGAAGAAGGTCGAGCACACCCTGATCCAGCCGACGTTCGTGCTGGACTTTCCCCGCGACGTCTCGCCCCTCGCCCGCACCCATCGCTCCGACCCCCGCTTCACCGAGCACCTCGAGCTGATCATCGGCGGCATGGAGATCGCCCCGGCCTACTCCGAGCTCAACGATCCGGTCGAACAGCTGGCCAGGTTCCAGGCGCAGGCCGGGGGCGCCGCCGGCCCCGAGGGCGAGGCCCACCGCATCGACGAGGACTTCCTCACCGCCCTGGAGTACGGGATGCCGCCCGCCGGGGGCCTGGGCCTCGGCATCGACCGCCTGGTGATGCTGCTGACGGACTCGCCCTCGATCCGCGACGTCATCCTGTTCCCGGCCCTCCGCCCCGAGGACTGACGCCTACAGGCCCCGGCGCGCCCTGTGGAGGTCGTCGACGGCGACCACCATCTCCTTGTCCCCGGCCCTCCCCCCGGAGATGTAGAGGCTCGTGATGTTGATGCCAGCATTTGCCAGCTGCCGCGCGAAGCGGCCCAGCTCGCCCGGGCGGTCGTCCAGGGAGATCGTCAGCACCTCCTGCACTCCCACAATCTCCCAGCAGGCGTCCCGCAGGGCCGACACGGCTCGGTCAGCCTCTTGAACGACGAAGTGGAGGAAACCCCGGCCGTCGTGCGTGAAGGCGGCGGCGGCCGTGATGTTGACGCCGGCCTCGCCCAGCAGTTCACCCAGGGAAGCCATCATCCCCGGGCGGTCCTCGGCTTCGATGACGATCTCGGTCGGCACGGTAGCTGGACCTGCCTGTCCCTTGGTACGAGCATCCAGATCCTATACCGTGTTCCCGGTTCGGAGGAGTTCTCGCTCACGCCGATCAGGCATACAATGGGAATTGCGAAGTGGCCCAAACTTCA
>DASXNO010000098.1:0-17968 GCA_036495025.1 Actinomycetota bacterium
TGTGTCGATGGCGCGCTTCGCCTTGACCGCCTTCCCCCTGCTGGTCGCCGTGGTGCGCCCGGTGAAGGGGCCGGCGTTCTCCGTCCTGCTCGGCGTGTCGGCAGCCCTGATGGCGACGTTGTTCATCTTCATCGGCTCCACGCTGCTGCTGACGCCGTAGCCGCTAGGCCCCGACGCCCAGCCTTGCTGGCAGGGGCGCCGACTGCACGAGCACGAGACGGAGGACCGCCCGGGTGATCGCGATGTAGAGCAGGCGCAGGTCCCGGAGCTCGCCTGCCGCCAGGCGCTCCGGCTCCGCCAGCACGACGACATCGAACTCCAGGCCCTTCGCCTGCTCGGCGCGCAGGACGGTGACCCTCGCGGGCGCTGCCGCATCGTCCACGCCGGCCCAGGCGATCCTTCGAGCGTCCAGCGCGGCGACCACTGCCGCCGTCCGGTCGGCCGGCACGATCACGCCCACCGAGCCCGGCCGCTCGAGCGCGGTGCCGACCCTGGCAGCGACCTCGGCCGGGACGGCCTCCGGCGTCACGACGACGCTGCTCAGCGCGTCCGGCGTGTCCCGGACGGCAAGCGCCGGCGGCAGGCCGGGTGCGATGTCCGGGAGGAGCCGATTCGCCACGGCGAGCACGGAGCCCGGTACCCGGAAGGCCTTCTGGAGCGTCTCGACCGATGCCGTGCCGACGCCGAGGTTGGACAGTGCCTCGTCCCACGTGGACGAGGACCACGAGGTCGTTGCCTGGGCGAGGTCGCCGAGCAAGGTCACGCTGCGCTGGTAGCGGCGCCCGACCGCACGGAGCTGCATCGGCGACAGGTCCTGCGCCTCGTCGACGACGACGTGGCCGTAGCCCCGGGGGCGGTCGATGAGCCCGGCCGCCTCGTCGAGCAGCACGAGGTCCGCGGGCGACCACGGCGCCTTCGCCCGCACCGGACGCCCGCCCCAGACGAGCATCGCCTGCTCCTGCTCGCTGAGGATCCCCTCGGCGGCCGCGCCCATGGCGTCCGGGTCGGAGAGCAGCTCGAAGACGACCTCGACAGGATTGATCTTCGGCCACGCGGCGCTGGCGATGTCCTGGGCGGCCTTCGAGGCCCGGAAGGCCCCGACGACGTCGCCGCGGGTGACGTTGTGCACCGAGCGCTCGGTGACCTCGAGCAGGCGGTCGATGAGCAGGTTGCGGAACGCCGCCCGCCCGGCGTCGTAGGGGAGGTCGCGCCGCACGACGCGCTCGCGGATCTTCGCGACCTCCGGCGGTTGCAGCGCGACGGTCGTGACGCCGACCCGCACGGCGAGGCGCTCCTGGGGCGTGGCGAGCCGCCGGTAGCAGGCCCGGCGGATGACGGAGGCCATCCTGGCGCTGTGCTTCACTTCGCCGGCGCCGTCCCCATCGGTGCCCCGGACCTGGATCCGGGGCCGGGCGAGCAGCTCCGAGAGGGGCATCTGTTCCACCGAGACCTCGCCAAGGGCGGGGAGGACGTCGCCGATGTAGCGGATGAACGCGTCGTTCGGGCCGACGACCAGGACGCCGGAGCGGCGGAGCTGCCCGGCGTGGGCGTAGAGGAGGTAGGCGGCACGGTGCAGGCCGACGGCGGTCTTGCCGGTGCCCGGGCCACCCTGGACGCAGACGCTGCGGTCGATCCCGGCCCGCACGATCTCGTCCTGCTCGGGCTGGATGCTGGCGACGATGTCCCGCATCGGCCCGGTGCGGGGCCGTTCGATCTCGGCGGCGACGAGCGGCGAGAGCCCCTCCAGCTCTTCCCCGAGACCCAGCAGCTCGTCCTCGAACCCGGTGAGCTCGCCGCGCTGGAAGCCGAACCTGCGCCGCCGGTGCACCCCCATGGGGTCCCGGCCGCTCGCCCGGTAGAAGGGCCGGGCGATGTCGGCCCGCCAGTCAACGACCACAGGGTCGCCGTGGGGGTCCTGGACGTGGCGGCGGCCCAGGTGGAAGACCTCGCCCCGGTGGGCCGGGGTCGATGCGGAGATGGCGGAGATGGCGGCACTGGTGCCGACGTCGATGCGGCCGAAGAAAAGCGGCACGTCGGGATCGTCCTGCAGAGCCGCCAGGCGGGCGGCGAGGTTGGCCTCGAGGATCTCCCGGGCAATCTTGTCGCCGCCCTGGGCCCGCAAACCGGCGACGCCCCGGCGCATCGCCTCCAGGCTGCGCCGTGCGTGGGCCAGGTACGCCTGCTCGGTGGCGAGCTCGTCGCCCAGTGCCGGGTCCCGCACGGGTCCCGCCGGTCTCCCGCCCACGGCCCCAGGATGCCAGGTATCGTCATGCCCGTGAGCACCGACGCATCCGGCGCCGGGCCGCTGATCCTCGATCTCCAGGCCCTGCAGAGCCCCCACCACCGGGACCGCGGGATCGGCCGCTGGTCGTTCGAGTTCACCCGGGCCCTCTGCGACGCCCACCCGGACCTCGTCGGCGCCATCCTCCTCAACCCGGCGCTCCCCGACCCCGACGACCTCGGGGAGCTCGCGGCGACCGGCAAGGTCCACGCTGCGGGCGAGGTCGACCTGCGCTCGGGACGCATCTACCACGTCCTGTCGCCCTTCGAGCTCGACGAACCGCTGGCCCGGGTGTGGCCGCCCACCGGGGCCGGCACCCCCATGCGGCTCGTCGTCACCCTCTACGACCTGATCCCCGAGGTTTTCGCCTCGCACTATCTGGCAGATCCCGGGCAGCGCCGCCGCTACCGTGCCCGATTGGAGCTCATCCGGGCCGCCGACCGGGTGCTGGCGATCTCGGCGGCGAGCCGGGACGAGGCGATCGCCCGCCTCGGCATCGATGCCGCCCGGGTGACGACCATCGGCGCCGGCATCTCCCCCGCCTTCCACCGTCCTGCCTCGAAGGCGGAGGCTGCGGCCGAGGCCCGGCGGGGCATGGTGCGGCTCGAAGACCCGTTCATCTTCTCCGTGGGCGGCGAGGACGACCGCAAGAACGTCGAGGGCCTCCTCAAGGCATTCGCCCTCCTTCCCCCGGGCCTGCGTGCCGCCCACCAGCTCGTCGTCGCCTTCGGGATGACGGACGGCTACCGCCGCCACCTCGAGGGCCTCGCCCGCCGCCTCGGCATCTCCCGGCGCCTCTACCTGCCGGGCTACATCGACGACGCCACCCTCATCGCCGCCTACCAGTCGACCGACCTGTTCGTGTTCCCGTCGCACTACGAGGGGTACGGGCTGCCGGTCGCCGAGGCGATGGCCTGCGGTGCGCTGGTCGTCTCCTCCAACGTCTCGGCTCCTGCGGCGGTCACCGCGCCCGAGGGCCAGTTCGACCCGGACGACCCGGCGGACATCGCCGCCACCATGGAACGCGCCCTGACCGACCGCGCCACCCACCTCGCCCTGCGCCGGGCCTCGGAACGGCCCCCGCCGACCTGGGGCCAGGCGGCGGAGGAGGCGGTCAACGTCTACCGGGAGCTCCTGGCGTCCCCCCCGCCCCCGGCTCGGACACGAGGCCGGCGCAAGCTCAGGGTGGCCTTCGTCACGCCGCTGCCCCCGCAGGGATCGGGGGTGGCCACCTACAGCTACCGCCTGCTGGAGGCCCTCGCCGCCCACTGCGAGGTGGACGCCTTCGTGGACGCCCTCGAAGGAGGCCCCGACGCGCTGGTGTCGCCGCCCCGGGCCCCCGCCGGCATCCCGGTGCACGCCGTGGAGCACGTCGAGCGGGTGGAGGCGGCCCGGGGGGGCTACGACGCCGTCGTGTACGCGATCGGCAACTCGGAGTTCCACACCGGCGCCCTGGGGCTCGCCCGGAAGCGGCCCGGCGTCGTCCTCGCTCACGACGTCCGGCTCCCTCAGCTCTACGCCTTTGCCGCCCACCACGGCACGCTGCTGCCCGACACGTTCCAGGGCATCCACCGTGCGCTCTACCCGGACGCCCCCGAGGCCCCCGACCCGTTGCTCATCGCACCGGCGACCCTGAACTCCCTCCCCGAGCCCATGGCGGGCGAGCTCGTCGGGGCCTCCCTGCGGTTTCTCACGACGTCCGAGTTCGCCGCGGGCCTTGCCCGGCGGGACGCCCGGCCGGAGGACGCGGCCCGCGTGGGCGTCCTGCCCCATGCCCTCCGCCTCCTCGCCGAGCGGCCCGAGCCGGCGGAACCGGTCGTGGCGAGCTTCGGGGTCGTGAACCCCACGAAGGCCACCGGAGCGCTCCTCGACGCCTTCGCGATCGTGCGGGAGGCGCGCCCGGACGCACGCCTGCGCCTCGTCGGTCCCGGCTCGCCCGACGACCTCGCAGCGCTGAGCGCGCACGCCGGCGAGCTGGGCATCGGCGGGGCCGTCACGATGACGGGCAAGGTCGACGACGAGGCCTGGGACCACCTCCTGTCCGAGACCATGGTCGCCGTGCAGCTCCGGGCCTCGACCAACGGGGAGTTCTCGGGCGCCGTCGCCGAGACCCTCGCGGCGGGAGTCCCGACGGTCGTGAGCGCCCTCGGCTCGGCGGCGGAGCTCCCGGACGAGGCGGCCGTCAAGCTCCCCACGGGGGCCACACCCGCCGACCTGGCCGCCGAGATCCTGAGCCTGCTCGGCGACCCCGGACGCCGGAAGGCGCTGAGCGAAGCCGCCCGGGCCTACGCCGCCACCCTGAGCTTCGCGGCAGTGGCCGAGGAGCTCTACGGCGTGCTAGTGACCCTCGGGGCCGGCCTCGAGGCAGAGCAGAAGGTCGAAGCCCTCCGAGAAGGGCACGCGCTGGATGAGGTGGGTGGTACAACATCGGCGTGAGGATCGAACGCACCGACGGCCAGGCGGCCGGCGGGCTCGAGGCGGCCGTCGCAGAGCTGCAGGCCGCCCCCAGCTTTCCCGCCGCGTACGCAGGGAGGGTCCGGGCCGCCATGCGGCGCCTGGACCCGCTCCCTCCGACGCTCGACGTGGCCGCTGCCCTCGCCCTCGTCACCCAGGAGGCCAGGATCGACGTCGACGCCCCGCTGCGGACGCGCCGCCGGGGCGCCAGGGCGGCGAAGATTGTCATCAAGCGGATGACCGCGTGGTACCTCAAGTACCTGGGCGACCAGGTGAGCGATCTGGGGCAGGCCATCGTCCACCTCGGCGAGGCGCTCGCCGAGCGGGTCGACGGCGTCCGGGAGGAGGTCGACGATCTCCGCGACCGGGTGGCCAGGCTGGAGGCGCAGTCCCGCGAGCGGGGCGACGGCTCATGACGGGCCGCCTCGGCGCCATCCACCAGTTCCTCCCGACCTTCGCCGACCGGGACGCCATCGGCTCCCACGTCCTCGAGACCCAGCGCCTGATCCGGTCCCTCGGCCTCGCCTCCGGGATCTATTCGGAGGACATCCACCCGGAGATGCGCAGCAAGGGCCACCCGTTCACGGCCCTCGCCGATGTCCCGAGGGACGGCACGGCGGCCCTGCTCTATCACGCCTCGACCGGCTGCCGGAATTTCGACTCGCTGCTCGCCTGGGAGGGGCCCTTCCTCGTCGACTACCACAACATCACGGACCCGGCCTTCTTCGAGCGGTGGTCGCCCGGGGCCTCGGACAACATGCGCCTCGCCCGCCGCCAGCTCGCCCAGCTCGCCTCCCGCTGCGACGTGGCGATTGCCCACTCGCACTTCAGCGCCGAGGAGCTGGCCACCCTCGGCTTCCCGGCGCCGTCCGTGGTGCCGATCCTCCTCGACTTCGCCCACCTCGACGCCGCACCCGACCGGCGGCGACTGGCCCGTCTCAGGCGAGCCGCCCGCAACGGCGGCGCCCACTGGCTCTACGTCGGGCGAGTGGCTCCGAACAAGTGCCACCACGACCTGATCGGCGCCTTCGCCCTCTACCGGGCTGCCTTCGACCCCCAGGCCCGGTTGTCGCTCGTCGGCGGGGCGACCTCGGAGTCCTACTGGGGGGCGATGGAGTCGCTCTGCCGGGAACTGGAGCTGCGGGGCTCCGTCGAGTTCGCCGACACGATCTCGGCGGGCGACCTGCTCGCCTACTACCGCTCCGCCGACCTGTTCGTCTCGATGTCCGAGCACGAGGGCTTCGGGGTGCCGTTGCTCGAGGCGATGCACGCCGGCGTGCCGGTGATCGCCCATGCCGCCACAGCGGTGCCCGAGACCGTGGGCGATGCCGCCCTGCTGCTCGATACCAAGGATCCGGTCGCCGTTGCCGTGGCAGCCCGGCGGGTGCTGGGGGATCCCGAGCTCAAGGCCAGCCTCGTCAAGGCCGGCCACGCGAGGGTCGAGGAGCTCTCCCTGCCCAACACCCGCCGGATGATGCTCGACGCCCTCCGCCAGTTCATCGATGCCTGAGCCCTCGGAGCCCGCAGAACGGGCCCTTGTTCCGGGCAGGGGTCGCCTGGCGTTCATCACCCCCCGGTTCGGCGACGAGGTCGTCGGCGGCTCGGAGGCGGTCATGCGGGAGGCCGCCGTCGGTCTCGCCGGACGGGGCTGGGAGGTGGACGTCCTCACGACCTGTGCCCGGGACCACTACACGTGGCGCAACGAGTACCCGGCGGGCATCACCCACCTCGGGGGCGTGACCCTCCGGCGGTTCCCGGCGATCCCTCCGGCGGTCGAGGAGCGTGACGCGCTCGGCCGGCGCATCCTGCTCGGGCTGCCCCTCTCCTATGACGACCAGTGCCGGTGGATCAACGCGACGCTGCGCGTCCCCGCCCTCTTCCGGTACCTGCTGGAGCACGCGGATCGCTACCAGGCCATCGTGGTCTCCCCGTACCTGTCCTGGATCACGGTCGCCTGCGTCGACGTGGCCCCCGAACGGACCGTGCTGATGCCCTGCGTTCACGACGAGTCCTACGCCCACCTCGACCTCTTCCGGGCGACGCTGGCCAAGCCGGCCCTCCTGTGGTTCCTCTCCGAGCCCGAGTACGAGGTCGCGCGGGGTCTGGCGCCGCTGCCCGACCACGTCGTGACCGGAGCCGGTGTCGAGGTGCCGGCGTCCTACGACGCCCAGGGGTTCCGTCGCCGGCACGGCATCCCGAAGCCGTTCGTCCTCTATGCGGGCCGCCGGGAGCCGGAGAAGGGCTGGGACCGGCTGATGGCGGGCTTCGAGCTGGCCGTCGAGACCTATGGACTGACGCTCGACCTCGTCACCATCGGGGCCGGCAAGCCCATCGTTCCCTCGTCGCTGGCCCGGCGGGTGTGGGACCTGGGCTTCCTCAGCGAGGCCGAGCGCAACAACGCCTTCGCGGCCGCCGAGGCCTACCTTCAGCCGAGCACCAACGAGAGTTTCTCCCGCACGGTCATGGAGTCCTGGCTCGCCGGGACCCCCGTGATCGCGAGCGCCCGGGGGGCGGTCGTGGCCTGGCACTGCGAGCGCTCGCGCGGTGGCCTCGTGTACGAGGACGACTTCGAGCTGGCCCAGTGCCTCCTGCTCGTCGAGCAGGCCCCCGAGCTGGCGAAGGGCCTTGCTGCGAACGGCAGGGTCTACGTCCTGGAGAACTACCCCTGGCACGAGGTGCTCGACCGGATGGAGCACTCCCTGAAGGCGATCCTGTGAGGGTGCTGGTGGCGGGCCCGTTCCCGCCCTCGCCAGATGCCGCCGCGGCGGCCGCCCTCCGGACGGTGCGGGAGCTCCTGCGCGACGGCCACGCCGTCGACGTGATCTCGCCCGTGCCGAGCGCCGCGGAGCACCATGGCCCCCTCGCCGGGCTGCAGGGGGCCATCGCCCTCGCCCGCCGGGCACGCTCGTTCGATGCTCTCCACCTCCAGGTGGGACGGGGCCTGCTCTTCCGCCCGGAGCGGCCCCAGGCGCGGCGGGTGCTGGACAGCCTGGCCCTGGCGGTGTCCCTCAGGCTCTGGCGGCGGACGATCGCGGACGTCGGCGACATGAGCGACGTGCCCGGGGGAGGCGGCGGGCTGTCCGGCCGCCTCATCTGGGGAGCGATCGACGAGATCCGGGTGTCCTCGGAGCCCGTGCGCAACCACGTGACGGCGGTGCTGCGCATGCCGGCGGACAGGGTCCGGGTCAAGGCCGGTCCGCAGGCATCCGAGCCGGTCACCTGGGCCCGGCGTAACGCCGCGCCGGCGGACCTCCCGCCGTGGCAGGCGAACGGCCCGGCGGACTGGGCATCCCTCACCGAAGCGGTGCGGGAGCGAGCCGCCGCCGAGCGGGTCCGCCTCCAAGGGGGGCCGGACGAAGACCGTTAGACGCACCGGCGAGGTTGAACGTCGCGCGACGACGAGCAGCCTTGCCGGCATGGCCGGGCGGGCGGCGCTCTGGCCCCCCCTCGTCGCTGCGGCCTTCTACCTGGTGGTGCTGGCGGTGTTCCTCCCGCGGATGGTCGCGGCAGTGTTCTGGAACGGCGACATCGCCTCGATCCCGCTCCTGGCAGGGGAGATGGCGCACCGGGCGGGCGGCGTCCTCAACCTCAGCGTTGCGACCTACTGGTCGACCTTCCTCTTCGACGCCGCGACACGCTCCCTCCCGTTTCACCGGGGCGTCTGGGCGGGCTTCTCGCTGGCGACGTCGTTGCTCGCCGCGCTGGTGCTGGCCTGGGCTGCCCGCCGTGCGGCCGGCAGGGCCGCCGGGCTCGTCGTCCTGGCGATCGCGCTCTGCGCCGCCCCGATCGTCTTCACGAACGCCTACGAGCTGCGCGGCCCCACCTGGCTGACCGGCGCCCTCCTCGCCGCCAGCCTGGTCGCGCTTGGCACGGGGGTGGCAGACCACCGCCGACGGTGGCTCGCGGTCGCGGTGGCTGGGGTGGTCACCGGCGTCAACCTGGCGTCCGATCCCCTCCTGCTCCTGAGCGGCGTGGCACCGTTGCTCGGCGCCGCGGCGGGAGCCTGGCTCCTGCTGCGCTCGCCGGCGAGCGCCCGCGTGGCCAGGGCTGCCGGGGGCCTGGCGGTCGTGGCGCTCGCCGCCGACCTCGCCACCGGGCGTGCAATGCGCGCCCTCGGCTTCCGGATCGTCCCCACGTTGCCCATCGGCCTGGCGCCCTGGTCCCGGGTCCCCGCCAACGCCCGGCTCCTTGTCCACAGCATCCTCGCCCTCGGGAACGAGGAGTTCCCCGGGTCACCCTCCGGGGTTCTGTCGCCGGCCGGCGCCGTCACCATCCTGCTCTGCCTCGCCGCCCTCGCGGCCGCGCTCGCATTCGTTGCGCCGGTGGTCCGCAGGCGCCGGGACGACGACCGTGGGCTCGCGCTGGTGCTGTACGTGCTCTTCTGGGCCGTCGCGGCCGTCGTCGTCTGCGCCGGGTTCGTCTTCAGCACCCTGCCGATGGGCGACGTCACCTCGGCCCGCTACGTCGTCCCCGCCTTCTTCGCCGTGGCGGCCCTCGCCGGCCTCTGGGCCGCCCGCGCCGGCTGGCCCAGGATGGCGACCGCGGCGCTGGCCACGGTCTTCTGCCTCATGAGCGCCTTCGGCATCCCGCGCCTCGTGCGCTACTCGGAGGCCTACCCGCTCGCCCAGGAGGGCCCTGCCCTCCTGGCTTACCTGCAGACGAAGGGCCTCACCCGTGGCTACGCGTCGTACTGGGACGCCCTGGGCCTCACGTGGTGGGCCGGCGGGAAGGTCGGCGTCTATCCGGTAAGGGAGTGCGCCCCGGCGGGGGAGCGGGCCCTGTGCCCGTTCGACGTCAACACCCTCAGCACCTGGTACCGGCCCCGGCCCGCGGCGAGGACCTTCGTCGTGGTGGGGCTGGCGTTCATGCCGCAGAAGATCGCGGACCCGCCGCCGGCATCGCTGGGCCCGCCTCTCGAGGTGGGCCACGTCGGGGTGTTCACCGTCTACGTCTACGTCGGCGACGTCGCAGCTCGTCTCCGGTAGCCGGGCTCCGGCCGGCACGAAGTTCACGAGGCCTGGTCGGATTTTGCTCGCTCAGCGAGCAAGATCCCGCCATCCATGCGGCAGCCACGCCCAAACGGCTAGTCGACCGGGCGTCCGATGACCGACGTGGCGATCGATCCCACCGGCGGCAGGACGAAGGTGCCCTGCGGCTCGGGATCGAACCCGGCGTAGCGCATCATGGCCTCCAGCGCGTTCGTGCTCAGGATCCAGTAGGCCGTGTGCTCGCCGGGGGTGGTCTCCTCCCCCTGATAGCCGAACGAGAGGAGCGGGCGGCCCGGGAACTTTTCGTCGAGCTCGGGCAGGATGGCGGTCTCGATGATCGCCATCTCCCGGGTGACGGAGCGGATGGCGTGGAGCGCCATCAGCGGACTCTGCAGATGCAGGAGCAGGGACCCGCAGAAGACGACGTCGAACCTGCCCACGGTGTACGGGGAGAGGTCGTAGACGCTGCAGTAGCGATAGTCGACATTCGAGCGCCGCATCCGGTGGGCCATCCGGAAATGGGCGGGCCACGAGTCGTTGTCGGCGAAGGGCCCGAGGAGGGACCGCATGCGGGGGGTCCAGTCGCAGTCGCCGACCCGGGCCACATCGATCGCGACGACCCGGTCCGCGCCCCGCTGTTCCATCTCGAAGGCGAAGAAACCGTCCCCCGTCGCCACGTCGAGCACCTCCTTGCCCCGCAGGGACTTGGGGATGCCGTAGCAGTCGACGACAGGACGGAGGTCGTACGCACCCTTCGAGACCAGGCCGTCGCCGAGCTCGATCGTGTGGTACCAGCCCTCGAGGCGGGGGTCGTCCGGTCTCGTTGGCAGGTCCTGGGAGGAAGCGCGGGGTGGGGACATGGCGCTGATAGTACTGCCTGCCCGTGGCCCGGCGGCGTAGGATCACGCCCAATGCTCTCCGACACCCATGACCTGCAGCTCCTGGCGCCAGAGCTCTCCCCAACCCTCCCGGCTCCTGTCCCGGCGCCAGCCCCGGCTCCTGCCCCGCCACCGGTCACCCGGGTCCCGGAGCGCATCCGGGTGCCCGCCGCCGACGGGTTCCGGGCCTTCGCGGCACTGTCCGTGGTCCTCTACCACTGCATGTACGGTGCGGGCCTGCCGCCGCTGGGCTCCGACCTGCTCCGCAACTACCTGGTGGCGGGCTTCGTCGGCGTCGACTTCTTCCTCGTGCTCAGCGGCTTCCTGCTCTTCCTCCCGGTGGCGGCGGCCGGGGGCAGGTTCGGGGACATCCGTTCCTACGCCCTCCGCAGGGTCACCCGGATCCTGCCCGCCTACTACGTCGCGCTCGCCGCCACGGTCGGCCTCCTGCTCTTCCTGAGCCGGACGAAGGCGTACGGGCTGACCCGCCACAACCTTGGGCTCAACCTCCTGCTCCACGCGACGTTCCTCCAGCACAACGCCGGCAGTGCCCTCGGCCTCCCGGAGGGCTTCGGCATCAACGGGGCGGTGTGGACGCTGTCGATCGAGGCGCTCTTCTACCTTCTCCTGCCCCTGGTCGCGGTGCGATTCTTCCGGCGCCCGGTGATCGGCCTGGGGCTGGGGCTCGGCATCGCCGCGGCATGGCGGCTTGCGGTCGCGCACTCGACGCTGCATGTCGCAGCCCTTCCCGGGGTCGCGACGGCCGGGGCCACCCGTGTGATCCTCATCACCCAGTTCCCCAGCTTCGCCGGCCACTTCGCCCTCGGCATGATGGCGGCCTGGCTCTTCGTGAAGATGCGCCGCAGCCGCTTCGCCGGGTCGCCGTGGACGGTCGTGCTCCAGGTGGTGGGCCTCTCCGGGATCATCCTGAGCATGGAGCTGATCGGTCATCGGGACCTGGCGAAGACGGCCGGCCCGCTCGACCACTGGACCACCACCACGCCGCTGGCGCTGTCGTTCGCCGTCCTGTTGCTCTCGACCGCCCTGGCGCCGCGGTGGGCGCAGTGGCCGGTAACCAATCGCGTGGCCCGACACCTCGGCGACATCAGCTACGGCATCTACCTCAGCCACCTGCTGTTCGTGGAGCTTGCGCTCACGGCCCTGCATTTCTTCCCGGCGGGCAACCTCGTGGCGTTCCTGCGCATGGTGGGCTTCGTGGCCACGGGCTCCCTCCTGGTCGGCTGGGCGTCCTTCGTATGGGTCGAGCGCCCGCTCACCAGATGGGCGCGGCGCCGCTCCCGTCGACCTTAGGGGCGAGTCGCGCGCATACGCGCGATCGCGGACTAACCTCCTCGCCGGCAGACGGCGAACAGGTCGAGGGCTTCGTCGAGGTCCGCCCGTCGCAGCGAGAAGTCCTCGGGGCCGATACCCGCCGCGAGCGGGTCGGCCGCTGCGGCCCGCTCCAGCGTGAGGCTCCAGTCGTACAGGGCCCGCTTGAGGCGCCGGGGCACGAACCGCCGGAGGCGCAGGGGGTCCAGGCGCAGCCGGGCGTCGAGCTTGGCCCGCTCCCGCCGGAAGAACTCCATGTAGCGGGCGGAGCCGAACAGGCCGTGGATCTCCACTCCTGCGAAGTGAGGCGCACAGAGGGCACGGAGCTGGTCCGGGTCGAACTCGATCTCGTGGTAGGGGTCGATGATCTCATCCGCGCGCAGGAATGTCAGCCGGTTCGGGGTCGACAGCACCGCCGTGCCGCCGGGGCGCACGAGCCGGGCGCACTCGGCCACGACGCGCTCGGGGTCGGGCACGTGTTCGACCGCGTGGAGGCACACGGCGCCGTCGAAGCTGCCCCCGGCGAAGGGCGTCCTCCGCAGGTCGGCGAGCACTGTCGGCCGGAGCTGCCCGCCCAGGGCGCCGTGGTCGATGTCGACGCCGACGGTCCAGCGATCGGCAAGGAACTGCGCGGCGTGGCCGGTGCCACACCCCAGGTCGACGGCGGGGCCGGGCGGGAGGAAGGCTGCGGCGAATCGGTAGTTGACGGTGTGGCGCTGCCAGGTCGGGTTGAAGCCGCCCTGGTTGGTGACGATCCGCTCGCCGGTGACCCTCACCCTTATCCGGCGCCTTGAGGGGCGCCTCGGGCACGCTGGCCGCTCAGGGCCGGAACTTGCGGCAGGGGAGCGCTCCCCAGCGGTTCAGCAGGAAGCGGCCGGCCATCCAGGCGGTCCTGACCCCGTAGGCCGTGGCGTCCCGGAGCCCGATCGACGATGCGTCGTCGAAGTAGCGGGACCGGGCGGGGACCTCGGCGATGCGGAACCCGAAATGCACCGCCTGCATCAGCATCTCCGAGTCGAAGCTGAAGCCGAGGGAGTTGCGCAGGAACGGCACGGTCGCCAGCAGCTCCCGCGAGTACGCCCGGTAGCCGGTGTGCATCTCTGAGAGCCTGGTGCCGAGGGCGAGGTTCTCCAGCGCGGTGAGCGCCCGGTTGGCGAGGTACTTGGACCGCGGCATCCCGCCGGCCAGGGCGGCGCCCGGCTCCGCCAGGCGGGAGCCGAGCACAAGGTCCGCCCTGCCCTCGACGATCGGCCGGATCAGGTCGGGGATGAGGGACGCCTCGTACTGCCCGTCGGGGTGCAGCATCACGACAATGTCGGGGTCGCGCTGGAGGGCGTCGAGGTAGCACGTCTTCTGGTTGCCCCCGTACCCGACGTTGTGCGGGTGCCGGATCACCCGGATGTCGAGCCGGCGGGCCAGCTCGACGGTATTGTCCGACGACTTGTCGTCGACCAGGACGATCTCGTCGACGACGTCGCGGTTGATGGCCCCCACGATGTCCTCGAGGGTCTGGCCGGCGTTGAGGGCGGGCATGACCACCACCACTCTGGGTCGGCGGGAGGGCCGCAGCTCCGGCAGCTGGGCGACTGACTCGTCGGTTGTCGACATGCTCATGTTCTTGGCTCCGAATGATAGTTGGGATGATAGGTGGGCCGCCGTCCCAGGGCGAGGACCGCCGCCACCGCCACGGTGAAGGCAACGACGGCGAGGCCGTTCAGCGGCCAGCGGGGTTGATAGCGGAACCGGATGCGGTGGGCGCCGGGGGAGAGGGCGACGGCCCGCAGCGCCACATCCCCCCGCAGGATGGCGGCGGGCCTGCCGTCGACGGTTGCGGTCCAACCCGGGTACCACTGATCGGACAGCACGAGGAGCCCGCCGGGGTTGGACGGGCCAACGGATGCCGAGACGTCCTGCGCCCGGTAGCGGTCGACCGTCGCGTCGGGGCCGGGGGTACACGTCGCCGGCGGTGCGCCGGGATTCCCGGCCCGATTCCCCGCTCCATTCCCGGCCCCCGGCGCCAGGACCACGGTCGAGCGAAGCTCTGCGGCGCTCATCGCCTGCATCCTGGCGAGCGCGCCGGCGTCGGGAAGCGTCGACCAGCAGGTGGCGACGAAGGCCGGCGGGAAGGCCTGGGGCTCGTCGTAGACCGAGAACCTCCCGGTGGTGGCGAGGGTCCCCGGGACGACGTGGCCGCTCGGCGAGGTCAGGCTCCGAACCCCGAGGAGGTCGAGCGCCGGAGGCTCCGTGGGTCTGTCCGGCACCGGGAACACCGCGTTCCCGTGCGCCAGGAAGGGCAGCTCGGGGCCGAGGAGCGCCAGCAGCTCGCTGAACGTGCCGGGGATCAAGGGGTCGTAGCCGTGCAGGCTGTAGAGGCCGAAGACCATCGACGCATTGGGGGTGAGGACGAACGAGGAGGCCTGGGCGTACCGGGGGCGGGGGCCGGGCACCGAGGCCAGGTACTCGAGCGGCGGGTCCGAGGTGAGCACCGGCTCGTCGTTCTGGAACGGATGGTACGGAAATCCGAAGAGCCAGAGGTCTGTCCCCACGACGACCACGAGCGCCGCTGCGAGCGCTCCTGCCTGCCTCGGGAACCGTCGGAGGCAGAACACGAGGGCGGCCCCGGCGGCGACCAGGACGATCGCCCGGACTCCCCGGCCGGTGACGTAGCCGGCGGCGACGGGTGTCCCCAGCCGAGTGGCCGTCATGACCCCCAGCGCCGCGAGGACGAGACCGGACGTCACGAGGGTCGCCCTGACGGCCCACCGCTGGTGGGCGATGATCGCATCAAGCCCGAGCGCGGCGAGCCCGGCCAGGCCGACGTCGGCCAGGATCAGGATGCGGTTCGGGGCACCGAAGCGCGCCAGGCCGGGGACGGTGACGAACAGCAGGTGGAGCAGGGGTGTCCCGAAGGCGTCGCCCAGGCCGATGACGACGAGCAGGCCGAAGAACAGGCTGGCGCGCCGGTTGCGGTGGAAGGCGCCAGCGACGGCAAGCGGGATCGCGAACACCCCGGCGTAGAAGACGTCACTCGTATAGAGGAACGCGACGTACCGGAAGTTGTGGTCGACCGGGTTCCCGAAGTAGTCGGGGATCAGACCGGTCGCAAGGAAGCCGGCGTGGACCTTGTTCGCCAGGACGACCGCGTAGGTCTCCTTCTGGCGCAGGATCAGGTGCGAGTATTCGAGCGTGCCGAGGAGCTGGACCGATGCCAGCCCGGCGCCGACGAGGAAGGCGCCTGCGGTGACCGCCGCCCCGCGGGCGACCACCCGGGCGACGTCCCGGCCGCCGGAGCGCCTCGCCCGCAGCGCAGCGGCCGCGATCGAGACGGCCGCCCAGAGCCCGGCCGCCATCCAGACGTAGTAGGAGATCTGGACGTGCCCGGCCAGGGCGCTGAGGCCCAGGCCCAACCCCGCGAGCACGATTCCTTTCCTCGGCCGCCCGCGGAGCGCCACCTCGAGACCCCCGAGGGCCAGCGGCAGCCAGATCGCCGCACCAAGCAGCGGATCCCCGGTCGACCAGTTCGACATGAACCCGCTGAACGTCCACACGATCGCCCCTGCGGCCGACGCGAGGGGGTGGAGCGTCAGGACCCTGAGGAACCAGTAGGCGAGGAGCAGGGACGCCAGCAGGCTGGCGGCCCAGATCAGCGTGCCGACCACCTCGACGTGGCCGGCGGCGAAGAGCCAGTTCGGTGGATAGAACGTCCCCATCGAGATGTCCGCGGCGTACGGCACGCCGAGGAAGCGCGTCGGGTCCCAGAGGGGGAGGTGTCCCGCGCGGAGTTGCTGGCCGAGGTAGACGTGGTACGGGTAGACCGCGTGGAACGAGTCGGTGTCCGCCGGGTTGGACGGCGTCGCCACGTGCGCCGGCGCCGTGAAGTAGGGGTAGCCGAAATCGGTGGGGAAATGGACCCTGCCGGCGAACACCGGGAACACGAAGGCGAGCCACGCGAGGCCCAGCAGGACCAGCGCCAGGCGCCTGGTCCCGCGCTGCGCGACCCCAACCGGCATGAGGCGGTGATCCTAGCGCAGCATTTTGGGCCGTGGATGGACTAGGCAAACATGCCAACTCCCCCCAATCGCTCGGTCGCCTCAGAGCTGTGGTAGGGTTAAATCGTGAAGTAGCCCGATACGGCGATACGCCTGAAACCAGGCAAAGGTCGCCGGCTCGAAGCCGCCGATGCGGTCGGTCTCGCATTCTCACCCGTGCTCCGCCTGGACCCAGCGCACGCAAAGAGTCTGTTGGTGGACGGAGATCTCATGCCGAGTGAGCTGCAACTCTCGGACGTACTGAGTGAATTCGCTCGCACCATGGTGATGAACTCACCGATCCAGGGGATCCTCGATTACCTCGTGCAGCGCCTCGTCGACGTCTTGCCGATCTCCGCCGCAGGCGTGACGCTCGTCTCCCCCGGCACGGATCCCCGCTACATGGCGGGATCGGACGAGTCGGCCTTGCGCTTCGAGCAGTTGCAGACGGAGCTCGGCGAGGGGCCGTGTCATGCGGTCTACGAGACCGGCACGGCCGTCGCGGTCGCCGACCTCCGCGACGATGCCCGGTTCCTGAAGTTCGGAGCCCGGGCGGTCGAAGCGGGCCTTGCGGCGGTATTCGCGTTCCCGCTGCGCAACGGCGCGGAGCGCCTGGGGGCCCTCGACCTGTACCGGGACTCCCCCGGGTCGCTCGATGCCGCCGCTATGGACGCGGCGCAGACCCTGGCCGACGTCGCTGCCGCCTACCTGCTCAATGCGCAGGCCCGCGCCGACCTGCGCGACTCCTCCGAGCGATCGCGGGAGAGCGCCGTGCACGACGCGCTGACCGGGCTGCCCAACCGGATCCTCTTTCTGGAGCGTCTGGAGCATGCGGTGCTCCGGGGTCGGCGGTCGGGCAAGATGGCGGCGCTCCTCTTCGCCGACCTCGACCGGTTCAAGTCGGTCAACGACCTCTACGGCCACGCCGTCGGGGACGAGTTGCTGGTGACGATCGCCCGGCGGCTCAGCGCGGTCCTGCGTCCGGGAGACACCCTGGCCCGCCTGTCGGGCGACGAGTTCGTGATCCTGTGCGACGACCTCGACGAACCGGCACAGGTCGACCTCATCGCCGCACGGATCGGAGCCGCGGTTGCGACGCCGATCTTCGTGGGCCGAACCGAGCTGAATGTCACCGCCAGCGTGGGGATCGCCTTTGCGGGGCCGGGCAACCAGCTCTCCGAGGATGTCCTCCGGGACGCGGATGTGGCGATGTACCAGGCGAAACGCAAGGGGGGTGCCCGGCACCAGATCGTCGACCTGCGCGAGCAGCATCTGGCGGTGCAGCGGGACATCCTGGAGCACGACCTCCGCGGCGCACCGACGCGCGGGGAACTGCGGATGGAGTACCAGCCGATCGTCGAGTCCGGCAGCGGGCGCATCACCGGCGTCGAAGCCCTCGTCCGCTGGGCACACCCCTCCCGGGGATTGGTGATGCCGTCGGTGTTCGTCCCGCTCGCAGAGCGGGCCGGCCTGATCACGGAGATCGGGCGCTGGGTCCTCGAGAGCGCCTGCCCCGAGCAACACCGGTGGCAGAACCACTCGCAGGCCGGCAACCTCACGATGTCGGTCAATATCAATGTGTCGGCGCAGCAACTGATGTCCCACGACTACGCGGCCACGGTCGCCGATGTCCTTGCCTGCTCCGGCACCGACCCGGGGCGGGTGACGCTCGAGGTGACCGAGAGCGTTTTCGTCCAGGATTCCGAACGGGCCCGCATCGTCCTGACCGAGCTGAAGCGGATCGGAGTACGGCTCGCGCTCGACGACTTCGGGACCGGGTACTCCTCCCTGAATTACCTTCGGCAAGTCCCGATCGACGTCGTGAAGATCGACCACGGATTCGTCGCCGACCTTGAGCACGAACGGGCGAGCCACGCGATCGTCGTGGCGGTCGTCGCCATGGCCCATATGCTCGGCATGGAGGTCGTGGCCGAGGGCGTCGAGACGGTCGATCAGCACCGGGAACTGGCGTCGCTCGGGTGTGACTCGTGCCAGGGCTACTACTTCGCT
>DASXNO010000099.1:0-4430 GCA_036495025.1 Actinomycetota bacterium
CGTCATCGAGGTCTACAAACGGGAGCACGAGCGGGTGTACGGCTACTACGTCCTCCCGCTGCTGTGGGGGGACCGGTTCGCCGGGCGGGCGGACCTGAAGTACGACCGCCCGGCGGCGACCCTCCGCCTCAAGGTGTTCCACCCCGAGCCCGGGATCCGGGACAGCGGGGCCCTCAGGGCAGCCCTGGAGCGAGCTACCCTCCGGCTGGCCCGCTGCATCGGGGCCGCCACCGTGGAGATGCCGATGCTGTGACGGCTCGTCTCGACCCCGGCGTCAGGAAGGCGGCAGGATGACGCGGATCGTCACCTGGAACAGCACGACGTACTGGGGGCACGGCGCCGTGGTGCAGATCGGGTGACCGAGCGAGGTGATGCTCGAATCGCCCGGGCGGTCCGCCACGATCCTCCAGAACTGACCCGCCACGGGGGTCGCGATGGGGAGCGGTTCGAGATGGATGGAATCACCCACCACGGTCGGCGTGTCCCAGCGGATCCCGTTCGTGTCGCTCAGCGCGAGCAGGTCGCAGGACTGCGGGATCATCACGAACGTCTTGCCGCTGTCCGCCTGGGTGATCACCGTGCAGACCGGCGTGCTGCTCGCCGCTGGGGCGGAGTGGCCGGCCGCCAGCGCGGGTGCTCCTGCACCGGTGAACACGACTACGGTTGCGGCTGCCCCCACCGCGCCGAGCAGGGCGCGGCGCAGTCTCCGTCGGGGCGCGCTCATGGCTGCCCCACGAAGTTCACGGTGACGGTGAAGGACTTGGCGGTCGGGCTCGTCGGCTCCGGATGGAACACGACCGGGGCCTGCCCCCCGCAGGGAAGCAGGAACGAGGTGGGAATGGGGTCCTGGACCCCGTAGTACGAGAAGGTGAGGCGCTGGGGCGTTGCGCTCGTTGTGGGGAAGTCAGCGACGATCGTCGTGCCGAGGCTGCCGGTGAACCCGTAGTTTGCGATGACCTCGGCCCTCAGGACTTCTGCCGACTGGCCCGCGAACGGGTGGCCCTGCTGGCCGGGGCGAATAGGTCCGAAGCATGCCATGTTGATGGAGGCATTCTGCGTGCGGCCGTTGACGAGGCCGACGAACTGCTGGTTGGGGAGGATCTTCGAAACCGGTGGCGTCTGGGACCAGGCGGGGCCCGTTCCTGCGAACACGATTGCTGCGACCGCAAGGGCGGCGATTCGGGGGGCTTGGGTTCTCAAAGGGAGTCTCCTTCCGAGTTCATCGAGCGGAGTGGGGCCCCATTCCTACCAAGCGGAAATCACAGAAATGGGTCGTGATTCCGACGCCGAGGTGAACGCTGCGGGACGGGAAGGTGAACGTTGCGCGTCAGGGGTTGGGCCGGAGGCGGCGAAAGCCGAGGAACGCCGCGGTCATCGCCAGTAGGAGCAACCCCAGGAGGACGTACAGGTTGCCGGCGATGAGCTGCGCGCCGTGCCAGCCATACTCGAGGGATCCGGTGTGGGGTGGTCGCCAGATCAGCTGCACCGGGCCGGCGAGAAACAGCGCCATCAGCCCCACAAGACCGATCCAGCCTCCGATCCGGCCTCCGATCCGGTTCGGGGCCGGCCCGGGGCCCCCCTCAAGGGGCCGGATCCGCCCGGGGCCCCGCAACAGGCGAACGCCACAGGGGACCAGGAGCACGACCCATACCCAGTGATGTGACCAGGAGATCGGCGAGATCAGCAGCGCCGTCAGCGCGCAGGTGACAATGCCGAGCAGTTCCTCCCCGCGCCGGCTCGCCCAGGCGGCGAGGAGGAGGCCGCCGCTGCCGATGAGCAGCGCCACCGCGAACCACGCCGGACGCGCCTGGCTCACCCCACCGAACAGGCGCACGAGGGCGCCGTTCACCGACTGGTTGCCGGCGTAGGCGACGCCCCCGACCCGCTCGGAGTTGAGGAAGAGCCCCCCGAACCAGAACCGCCGGGAGGCGGCCGGCAGGGCCAGGAAGCCCAGGGCGACGGTTGCCGCGAACGTCGCGCAGGCGACCGCAGCGGCCCGCAGGCGCCGGGTCAGCACGAGGTAGCCGACGAAGATCGCGGGGGTGAGCTTGATCGCGGCCGCAAGGCCGACGCCGGCCCCCTTCCACCTCCGCACGTCCGGCTGGGCCAGGTCAACGAGGATGAGGAACGTAAGGAGGAGGTTGATCTGGCCGAACCCGAGTGTCTGGGCCACCGGTTCGAGCCCGAGGGCGAGGCCGGCGACGCCGAGCGCGAGGCCCGCCCTGGCCTCCGGCCTGGTGACCCCCGCCAAGCCCCACGCCACCCAGAGTGCCCCGAGCAGCGCCGCGATGCTGGCCCCCGTGATGATGAAGCGCAGCGCGCCCACCCTGAAGGGCGACAGCGGTTCGAAGACCAGGAGCGCCAGGGGCGTATAGGTGAACGAGAGGAAGCCCCGGTACTTGAGGTCGTAGACGTTGCGATGCTGCCGGGCCATCTCGCCAGCCCAGCGGTAGACCTGGAGGTCGATCATCCTCCAGTGGTGGGCGGAGTCGTGGGCCGCGGTTGCGATGTAGGCGCCCAGGCAGACCACGAAGATCAGCGCGCCGGCGGCCAGCACGCTGCGTCCAGAGCGGTTACCCGAGGCGCTGCTCCAGGTCGGCGAGCTGTTCGTTGAGGACATCGGGCAACCGGTCGCCAAGCATCGAATAGTGGCCCTCGATCGAGCCGATTTCCGCCCTCCATTCGCCCGCGTCGACCGAGAGCAGGGTCGTGAGGTCGTCCGGGCCGACGTCGAGGCCCTCGAGGTTGAGGGATCCGGGGGCCGGGACCAGGCCGATGGGGGTTTCGGCGGCATCCGCCGTCCCGGCGACCCGCTCGCAGATCCAGGCAATCACCCGGCTGTTCTCGCCGTAGCCGGGCCAGAGGAACCGGCCCTCGGGGCTCTTGCGGAACCAGTTGACGAAGAAGATCTTCGGGAGCTTGGAAGCGTCGGCCGCGTCACCGATCTCCAGCCAGTGCCCGAGGTAGTCCGCCATGTGGTAGCCGCAGAACGGCAGCATGGCGAACGGGTCGCGGCGGACCTTGCCCACGGCACCTGCGGCGGCCGCGGTCGTCTCGGAGGCCATGATCGAGCCAAGGAACACCCCGTGGGTCCAGTCCCGGGCCTCGGTGACCAGGGGCACCGTCGTCGCCCGGCGACCGCCGAGCAGGATCGCCGACACCGGCACGCCTTTGGGGTCCTCCCACTCCGGGGCGATGACCGGGCACTGTGCGGCGGGGGCCGTGAAGCGTGCGTTGGGATGGGCGGCCGGGGTGCTCGCGTCGGGGGTCCAGGCCTGCCGGCGCCAGCTGGTCAGGGCGGGCGGAGGCTGTTTCGTCATGCCCTCCCACCAGACGTCGCGGTCGGGCGTGAGGGCGGTGTTGGTGAAGACGCAGTTCTCCTCGAGCGTCCGCATGGCGTTGTAGTTGGTGTCGTCCGACGTGCCGGGGGCGACGCCGAAGAAGCCGGCCTCGGGGTTGATGGCGTAGAGCCGCCCGTCGGGGCCGAACTTCATCCAGCAGATGTCGTCGCCGATGCACTCCACCTGCCAGCCCGGGAGGGTGGGCACGAGCATCGCCAGGTTCGTCTTGCCGCAGGCCGACGGGAAGGCCCCGGTCACGTAGTGGACCTCCCCATCCGGCGACGTCACCTTCACGATCAGCATGTGCTCGGCGAGCCACCCGTCGTCGCGGGCCATCACGGAGGCGATGCGGAGGGCGAAGCACTTCTTCCCGAGGAGCGCGTTGCCCCCGTAGCCCGAGCCGAAGGACCAGATCTCCCGCTCGTCGGGGAAGTGGACGATGTATTTGTTGTCCGGGTTGCAGGGCCACGGTGCGTCGGCCTGGCCGGGCTCGAGCGGGGCACCCACCGAGTGGAGGCAGGGGACGAACTCGCCGCCGGCGCCGAGGGCATCGAGGGCCTTGGCGCCCATGCGGGTCATGATCCGCATGCTGACCGCGACGTAGGGCGAGTCGGTGAGCTCGACGCCGATGTGGGCGATCGGGGAGCGGAGGGGCCCCATCGAGAAGGGGACGACATACATGGTGCGCCCCTTCATCGAGCCTGCGAACAGCCCGGTCAGCAGCTCCCGCATCTCGTGAGGGTCCCGCCAGTTGTTCGTCGGGCCCGCCTCGTCCCGGGTCTTCGAGCAGATGAAGGTCCGGTCCTCGACCCGGGCGACGTCACCGGGGTCGGAGGCGGCCCAATAGCTGCTGGGACGCTTGGCGTCGGCGAGGCGGGTGAAGGTCCCGGCGTCGACGAGGACCTGGCAGAGGCGCTCGTACTCCTCGGCGGAGCCGTCGCACCAGTGCACCCGGTCCGGTGTGGTCAGGCCGGCGATCTCCTCCACCCATGCCAGGAGAGCCTGGTTCGTCGTGGGGGTCGTGGCGGTGTCGGACATGGTCGCTGATGGTCTTTCGCTTGGGGATCTCCGTTACGTGATGGTAACGCA
>DASXNO010000100.1:0-1905 GCA_036495025.1 Actinomycetota bacterium
ACGCCCGAGATGAACACCATCGGCAGGGCGACGATGTTCGCGATCGCGGGAGCGGCGTCGCTGTTGGGGACGAGGCAGCTCACGGCCATGCCGAGGGCGGCAAAGGTGGCGGTGCCGAGCAGGAAGGTGACGATGGCGGCGGGCAGCATGCGCGGGTAGACGTGGACGCCGAGCGCGAGGGTGCCGACGAGGAACAGCACCACGGCGGTGACGATCGCCATGACGACGGTGGAGCCGATCCGGGCGGTGATGTAGATCCACGGCCGAAGCGGCGTCGAGCGGATCCGCTTGAGGATGAGCTGGTCCCGCTCCATGGCGACGCTGATCACCAGCCCGGTCAGGCACGACGTCACGACGGCGAAGATCGCAAGGCCCGGCGTGTAGTACTGGGCGAAGGTGATCCTGCCGCCGCCGACGTCGAGGGTGGCGCCGTGGTTCAGGCCCCCGAACAGGCCGAGGAAGAGCAGCGGGAACACGATCGTGAAGAAGGACGCCTGCGGGTTGCGGAAGAGCTGGCGGACCTGCTGGACCGTCCAGATCCACAACAGGCGGCCGGGAGAGCGCCGGTTCATGCCGGCACCCTCGCCGCGGCGGCGTCGGTCCCTGGTCCGGTGCCCGCTTGTGTGCCTTCATCGGTGCCCGCTGCCGTCCCCGCGTCTCGTGACTGAGCCTGGGCGGTGAGGCGCAGGTAGACGTCCTCGAGGCTGGGCCGGGCGACCGTGAGACCGTCGAGCTCCTCCCCCCGGCCGGCAGCCCAGGCGGTGAGGGCGGCGAGGTCCCGGGTCGGCGTCTCCGTGGTGAACCGGATCCGGCCGTCGGGGGCGATGTCGAGGTCGGCGGCCCCGGGGAGCGGAACCGTGGAGGGCTCCACGCCCGGCGGCAGGCGGAACTCCACGACCGCCTTCGCAACGTCCCGGCCCCCGATGGTCTCGGGCGTCCCCTCGGCGGCGATGCGCCCGGCGGCGATGACGGCCACCCGGTCGGCGAGTGTCTGTGCCTCGTCCATGTAGTGGGTGGTGAGCAGGATGGTCTTGCCGAGCTTCCGCAGGTTGGCGACCAACTCCCAGGACCGGCGGCGAGCGGAGGGGTCGAATCCGGTGGTGGGCTCGTCGAGGAAGATGAGATCGGGGTCGCCGGCGATGCCGAGGGCAAGGTCGAGCCGGCGCTTCTGGCCGCCGGACAGCGTCTTGATGCGGGCTCCCACCTTCTCGCTGAGCCCGACGAGGTCGAGGACCTCCTCGGGCTGCCTCGGGTGGGGATAGGGGGCCGAGAAGACCCTGACCGCCTCGATGACCGTCATCGTCGGCGGGTGGCCGGCCTCCTGGAGCACGACGCCGATGCGGTCCTTGAACTCCTGGCGCCCCTCGGCGGGGTCGTAGCCGAGGACCCGGACCTCGCCCCCGTCCCGGAGCCGGTGGCCCTCGAGGATCTCGCAGAGGGTCGTCTTGCCCGCGCCGTTCGGGCCGAGGAGGCCGAACACCTCGCCGTGGTCGACGGTCAGATCGACGCCGTCGAGGGCGACCGTGGCGCCGTAGTGCTTGCGCACCTCACGCGCACGTACTGCGGGGACATCGGGCATGGCTCCCCCTTCTGTCTCTTCACGACGTTTCCGTTGTGGCGCCGGCGCCCGCGTTCACCCACCGCGGCAGCTGGCTCCGTTCCACAGTACTGAGCCGGACGAGCCTTGTTCTGATACACCCTCGACCGTGTTGTTCGCCCCGGTTGTCTGCCCCGGTTGTTCGCCCGTGTTGTTTGGCCCGGTGCAGCGTGGGAGACTCTGCGGCGTGCAGTTCATCGACGAGGCCGTGTCGGCCTACATGCGCCAGCTGTGCGACCGCTACGACGAGCCGGTGCTGGCGGAGATGGAGAAGCTGGGCGAGGACCGCAACTTCCCCATCGTCGGTC
>DASXNO010000101.1:0-6036 GCA_036495025.1 Actinomycetota bacterium
TACCCCGTGAGTGAACACACCATGGCGCCGGCGGGGCGGTCACGCCTCCATGCCGGGACCCTTCCGTGCCGTCCGGCGCAGTCTGGCCCTGCGGTCGGCGGGCGCAGTGATGCCACTGATCATCGGCTCGGCGCTCGTTGCAGGTGCGGTCGGGGCCGGTCCGTCGTCGGGTCCCCTGGCGATGCGCCCGAGCGCCGCCGCCACGGGAGGGCTGATCTCCGGCTCGGTGAGGGACTCCACCGGAGCCGCCGTCTCCGGGGCCACGCTCCGCGCTGCCGGAAGCTCGCTCGCTCCCACCGGTTTCTTCGGCTCGATGGGCGGCACGCCGCTCAACAAGCCGATCGTCGGGATGGCGGCGACCCCCACGGGCAACGGCTACTGGCTCGTTGCCTCCGACGGCGGGGTCTTCTCCTTCGGCGACGCCTCGTTCCACGGCTCCACCGGCTCGATCCGGCTCAACAAGCCGATCGTGGCCATGGCCGCCACGCCGACCGGTGCGGGCTACTGGTTCGTCGCCTCCGACGGCGGGATCTTTGCCTTCGGGGACGCCCGTTTCTTCGGCTCGATGGGCGGCACGCCGCTCAACAAGCCGATCGTCGGGATGGCGGCGACCCCCACGGGCAACGGCTACTGGCTCGTTGCCTCCGACGGCGGGGTCTTCTCCTTCGGCGACGCCTCGTTCCATGGCTCCACCGGGTCCATCAGGCTCAACAAGCCGATCGTGGCCATGACCGCCACGCCGACCGGTGCGGGCTACTGGTTCGTCGCCTCCGACGGCGGGATCTTTGCCTTCGGGGACGCCGCCTTCTTCGGATCCGCCGGACCCACGCTGGGGAGCCGGACGGTCGTGGCCATGGGCACCGCTGCGGCGGGCAGTGGCTACTGGCTGGTTGCCTCCGATGGGGCGGTCATCCCGGAGGGGGCCGCAGGATCGTTCGGGTCGCCGAGCGGCACCCCCCTGGCCAGCCCGATCGTGACCTTCGCCGTCACCCCGGGTGGGACCGGGTACTGGCTCGGTGCCGTCGACGGAGGTCTGTTCGGCTACGGATCGGTCACCAGGGCCGTGTCGGCATCCTCCGCCGTCGACGGGTCGGGCCAGTACCGGATCGGGGTCCCGGCCGGTCAGTACGTCGTGGTCGTCGCGGCCACGGTCGACGGCAGGAGCCTGCGGGCACAGACGAGCGTCACCGTCTCGGACGGGGGCTCCTACGAGGTCTCGGCACGGCTCAACTCCACCCGCACCGGCTTCGACTTCGCGCCGTTCACCACCATCTCCGGCTCGGTGACCGACGCCAGCACCCACGCCGCGCTCAGCGGCATCTGCGTCTCCCTCTCCACCACCGGCGGCGTGCGCACCGGCGACGCGCAGGCCTGCACCAACGCCCAGGGGACCTACACGATGGCGGTCTCGACGGCGGGTTCGTACGACGTGGCATTTGCGGGCGGTGCCGGCTACGTCACGCAGTGGTACAGCGGCCAGGCGACGCAGGCAACCGCCAACGCCGTCGTCGTGCGCACGGGCACCGACACCCCGAACGTCAACGCTGCGATGGTGCCGTCGGGCCCCCCACCTCCGTCGGTGGGCGGCGTCAGCCCGAACAGCGGGCCGATGGCAGGCGGGCAGACGGTGACGATCACCGGCGCCCACCTGTCGGGGACCACGGCGGTCTCGTTCGGCGGCGCCGCCGGCACGGTCGTCACCGACGGACCGACCCAGATCACCGTCACATCGCCCGCCCGGGCGGCCGGACCGGTGGACATTACGGTCACGACGGCCGGCGGCACCAGTGCCGTGGGGGCACAGGATGGCTACACCTACCTCGCTCCCCCCGCCACGATCACGACGGTCGGCTCCGCGGTCATGAACACGACGCAGCCGAGCGGGAGTGTGGACACGGTTGCCGTCTCCCCGGCTGCCCCCGGCAACCTGCTCGCCATGGCAATCGAAACCAAGTTCCCCGGCACGCCCAGCTTCACCGCGAGCAGCGTGACCGGCGGGGGAGTCACCACGTGGCACAAGGCGTTCTCCTACCTGACGGCGGACGGCTTCCACGGCCAGGAGCTCTGGTGGGGCGTCGTCACCACGGCCGGCCCGAGCTCGATCACGGTGAGCTACACGTCGGGCGCCGCAACCGGGGCCGCCACCTCCGTCGACGTCGCGGAGTTCCACTCGTCCTCCGGTGCGGGGGCCGTCTGGTCGGCCGACGGCACCGGCAACGTCGACACCAACAAGTCGTCGAGCACGCTCTCGTACCCGACGCTGACCCCAGGGTCCGGACCCGAGCTGTACTTCGGCTATCTCGCCGTCCCGGGAACCCTCAGCGCCGGCTCGACGCCGGGGGTCACCTACCAGACCGACCTGCGGGGCAACCAGGTCGCCTACGATCCGTCGGTCTCCTCCGCCATCACGCCGACCGCCGTCTCACAGGACACGCCCCCCACCTCCACCTTCGCGTCCATCGGGTTGCTGATGAGGGCTGTCTAGCGTTTGTCTCACGCGACTGGCCCTCCCGGGTCAGGCTGCCCGGCCCGCGTGCAGCGGGCGGGCCGGCAGTGCTCCGAGCTTTGAGACCGGGATGCGGCCGCCCAGGGCGCTCGAGATGAGCTCGGCGAACGCCTGGCCCCCGACGCCGCCGATCGGCATGTGGACCCCGTCCCTGGCGAACCACTCGGGGTGGGCGTCCGCGAGGGTTTCCCAGTCGGCCACCGTGCAGTCGCGAGCCGGGGTGCACGTGGTGGCGATCAGCTCGTTGTTCGACGGGACCCAGGCGCAGTAGGGGCAGTGGTTGGTGAGGAGCACCAGGTGGCGGCCTCCGGCGAGAGAAAGGATGCGGTCGAGCTGGGCCGCGCCGAAGGTGCCGTTGGTTCCGAGCTCGACCACGAGGCTCGTCCGGAGCCCTCCGTAGCGGGCCAGGTCCTGCAGGACGGCGAGACCGGCGGCCACCTGGCGCCCGGCGACGGCATCGATGGCGATGCCGGGGAGCAGGCCGCGGAGGTTGGGCATGCCGTCGACCATGATCGAGTCCCCGACGGCGGTGACGTCGCCGCCGCCCCGCACAGGGGATCGTGCGGTGCCGGGTTGGGTGGGGAAGGGCACGGATTGGGACCGCGACAGCGAAGCCGGCTCCCCCGGGGACGGGGTGGGACTCGTCGTGGAGACCGGCATCAGCGAGCTCGACGTGGCCCGACGGGCGCTACAGGCTCCGGTGACGGAGAGGACGGCCAGCAGGATGGCGGTGTGAACGGCGAGGGTGCGCCGATCCCGCGAACCGGCACGCCCGGCCTCGATCACGTGCAGGGTCACCCTTCGTGCCGGAGGGCGTCGAGGATGAGATCGCGGTAGGCAGCAGCACCTGCGGGCCGCAGGTGGATCCCATCGTCCCAGAGCCACTCGGGATGCGCCGATGCGGCGGCGTCCCAGTCCAGCAGCGCGACGTTGGGATGCGCCCGGGCCGCCGCCGCCAGGGTTGCGTTGTTCAGGTCCTGCCACGCCCGGGGGACGTGCAGGTTCAGGAGCGTGACCCGCCGTCCGGCCATCAGCGTCAGGACGCTGTTGAGCGCCTGTGGGTCGATGGTGCCGTTGGTGCCGACGTGCAGCACGACGTCGGCTCGGAGGTGGCTGGTGTTGACGAGGCCGTCGATGAGCGAGAAGGCGCTGGAGGCCTGGCGGCCCTCGACTGCGTCGACCGTGGCTCCGGGGAGCGCGTCGGTGAGGTCGGCCACGGCGCCGAGCATGACCGAGTCGCCGATGGCGGTGACGTTGTGCCCGTCCGGCAGGGGGAGGGCCGCGGGCGTCGCTGACGCCGTGGGCGATGCGATGGGGCTCGAGGGCGTGGCGCCCGGGCTCGGGCTCGCCGTGGCGGTGGGAGGGGTCGACGATGCCGGCGTCCGCGGACCAGCAGGGCGGGCAGCCGGACGGGCAGTCGCGACGGTGTGCAAGCTCGATGAGGTGATGGCCAGGGACTTCCCATGCGCTGGTTGGCCCCCGATCTGGTAGACAGCGTACCCGAGCGAGAGGACCCCTGCCGCGCCGAGGGCGACGCCTGCGGCCATGGTCAAGGTCGCAAGAACCCGCCGCCACGGGTTGGTCGCCCGCCACTCGCGCCACCTGAGATTGCGCAGGGGCCGCTCCACCAGCCGGTAGCTTGCCTCCGCGAGGATGACCGTCAGCGTGAGGCGCAGGGCGACGTTCGCCGCCCCGGTGAGCGGAACGTCCAGTTGCGGGCGGGTGTAGACGAAGACGGGCCAGTGCCACAGGTACAACGCGTAGGACCGGGTGCCGATCCAGCGGCCCGGCTTCGAGCCAAGCACTGACGCGAGGAAGCCTCCCGGACGGCTGACTGCGGTCACGGCCACGGCAGCCGCAGCGGCGAAGAGGAGGAAGCCTCCCCGGTAGAGGCCCGGAGAGAACTCGCTGGCCCGCGCCATCGCCCAGCACACGGCGACGAGGGCCACGACGCCGGCGAGGTCGAAGACCTTCCGGGCGGCGCGACCGGGGCTGCGTTGCCAGAGCGGGCCGTAGCGGGCGGCCAGGAAGGCGGCGGCCGCCACCCCCAGCAGGAGCCCGGAGGCGTGGGTGTCCGTCCCGAAGTAGACGCGGGAGGAGTCGGCTCCGTACGGCAGGTCCTGGCGCAGCGCGATGGAGGCCATCCACGCCGCGGAGAGGCAGGCTGCCCCGACGGCGTACCAGCCGACGCGGGTCAGGGTGTGCGTCTCGGTCCCTCGACGCGTTCCTGCGGGGCCCCGCAGTCGCGGGAGGCCCCTCCAGGCGACGAGCAGCCCGAGGGGCCACAGGATGTAGAACTGCTCCTCGACCGCGAGTGACCAGAGGTGCTGGAACGGGGAGGGCCGGCCGCTGGCCACGAAGTACGACTGGTGCTTCACGATGAACCACCAGTTCGCCACGTAGCCGACCGAGGCGAGGAGGTCTCCCCTGAACCGGACGAGGTCCCCAGGGCGGAACAGCGCGATCGCGACGACGGTGAGGGCAAGCACCACGGCGAGCGCGGGGAACAGCCGTCGAGCGCGCCGCCCGTAGAAGCCGGCCAGGGCGATGCGCCCCGAGCGCTGCAGCTCTGTGATCAGCAGGGACGTGATGAGGAACCCGGAGATGACGAAGAAAAGGTCGACCCCCAGGAGGCCCCCGGGCATCCAGCGGACCCCTGCGTGGTAGAGCAGCACGCCGATGACGGCGACGGCGCGCAGCCCGTCGAGTCCCGGCCGGTAGACCTTCTCGGCCGGCCGGGCCGGCGGGCCGCCTTCCGTCACCGGCGGGACTGAGTGTCTGCCTCTGGTCATGACCATGGTTGTCGTGCCGGTGCTTTCCGCCACCTGAGATCGCGCGCCGCCTCGAGGCGCGGGACGCGTCTCAGATCACTGTGTCGGAACGGGTCGACCCGGGGTTAAGGGGTTGGAGGTGGCCGCCGAGCCGTCTCGGCGCCGGAGCTAGTGCCGTGACCAAAAACGTTTGCGCTGTGCCGGGAGATCGCCGGGTGGGTGTGTAGCCGCCCCTGAGTCCAGGGGTGGCATGGATCTTGCTCGCTCAGCGAACAACATCCGGACCTCTCGGGCCGGTCAGGGCACTAGTTCGACCCGCTCGAGTGGTGCGCTTGGCGCTCGGGGTTTACCTTTAAGTTTCCGGCTCGATGATGATGCCGAAGGCCCGGACCTTCCGGTAGATCGTTGCCCGGGAGATCCCGAGGCGCAGCGCCGCCTTGATCTTGTCGCCGCCGGCCTCCCGCAGCGCGCGGACGATCGCGTCACGCTCGAGGGTCTCCCACTCGGTCAGGACCCTGCGGCTGGTGGCATGGCAGGACTCCGGGAGGTCGGCGATGGTGATCTGACCGGTGTGCCGGCGGGCGAGGGCGCTGCGCAGGGCCTGCTCGAGCTCGGCGACGTTGCCGGGCCAGGCACCCCGGAGCAGGGTGTGCAGGGCATGCGGGGCGAGGGTGATCCGCCGGCCCGGGGCGTGGCGCTCGAGGAGATGCGGCACCAGCTCCCGGATGTCGTCGATGCGGTGCCGCAGGGGCGGCACCG
>DASXNO010000102.1:0-1862 GCA_036495025.1 Actinomycetota bacterium
GGGGAGACCGATCGTCGCCACCCCCCTCGACCAGGCCGGCACGGCAACAGAGGCGCCCCATGTCCGCTGGACCGCCAGCGCGCGGGAGTTTGCCGATGCCATCCGGGCTGCGAGCAGGGAGGATCCCACGCTGGCAGCCGATCGGGTGCGGTGGGCGACTCGACAGACCTATGCGGCCCGCTGGCCGGACTGGGCCGCAGCGGTGTTCGGCGATCTCGCTGAGGGCGCCCGACCGACCGGCCACCCGGCAGAGCAGGGCGCCGGACGATGAGGATCAACGTCGTCTGCCACGACCTCTCGAACAACTGCCTCGGGCGGGCACACGTGCTCGCACGCCTGCTCGCCCGCAGCCACGACGTCGACATCGTGGGCCGGATGCGGGGCGGCCAGGTCTGGGAACCCCTGCGCTTCGATGCGGCGGTCCCGATCAGGGTCCTTCCCCGCGGCGTCGACCTGCGCCGGGCCCTTGCCGCGCTCGACGGCGATCTCGTCTACGCCGTCAAGCCGAAGGCAGGCAGCCTTGGCCTGGGACTTCTGGCAAGGGCACGGCGCGGCATCCCCCTGATCGCCGACATCGACGACTGGGAGATGGCCTTCTTCCTCGACAACCCCCGGTGGCTGCTGCGCAATGCCGTGGAGGTGTGGAACCCCGGCAACGTGTACGCAACGTGGGCCATGGAGCGGATGTCCAGGCGCGCGGATGCGATCACCGTCTCGACCACGTTCCTCCAGCGCAGGTTCGGGGGGACGATCATCCCGCACGCCCGGAGTGCGGCGATGTTCCCCCAGACGGCGGCAGGCGATGGCCGCCTCCGAGCCGACCTCGGCCTCGAGGGCAAGAACGTGGTCCTGTTCCTCGGTTCCGTCCGTCCCCACAAGGGCATCGGCGACGTGATCGCCGCCCTCGACGCCCTCGCCGATCCGAGCCTCGCCTTCCTCGTCGTCGGCCCCGACGGGCAGCTTGCGCAACGCCCGTACCTCCGGGTCGTCGGGCCCCAGCCCTTCTCGACGCTGCCGCGGTTCCTCGCGCTCGCGGACGCCGTCGTGCTCGCACAGCGGCGGAGCCGCATCGGCGTCGCCCAGCTTCCCGCCAAGGTCTTCGACGCAATGGCGATGGCACGGCCGGTCATCGCGACGCGGGTCTCGGATCTGCCAGAGGTGCTCGACGGCTGTGGGCTGATCGTCGAACCGAACAACATCCCCGAGCTGGCGTCAGCCATCGCCAGGCTCATGGCGAACCCCGAGGAGCGAGCCCGGCTCGGGGCCCGTGCGAGGCAACGGTTCGTCGACCAGTTCAGCGAGGACGCCGTTGCGCCCAGGCTGGCCTCGGTCGTCGACGAGGCCCTGGCATTGGCCGGCCGGTGAGCGGCGCCGACCGGTCCAACCCCGACGAGGTCCGGCACGTGATCATCGTCACGAATGCCGTGGCTCCGGACAAGCTGGGCGGGCTGGAGCGCTACGTTCGCGAGCTCGCCGCCGGCCTCGTCCGTCGGGGCGTGCGCGTGACGGTCGTGGCGAAGCGTGTCGACCCCGAGCATCCGGCACGGGAGATGGGACGGGACGGGGTCGCGGTCGTCCGCCACGACGTCCCCTCGAAGCAGCTTCGCACCTTCGCGCTCCGGTACCCCCTCCAGGTCGCCGCAGCGATCTGGAGGGAGGTCACCCACCTCGGGCCCGGGACGGTCGTGCACGCCCACTACGCGATGCCAGCGCTGCCGCTTGCCGTTCGGGGCATCCCCTACCTGTACACGTTCCACGCTCCCGTCTACCGCGAGGCGCTCGACGAGCGGCAGGGCTCGTACGCGCTCCCGCGGGTCCTCCAGGCCCCCGCCGTGGCGGGCCTCAAGGGCGCGGAGGCCCTC
>DASXNO010000103.1:0-4559 GCA_036495025.1 Actinomycetota bacterium
CCGGCCTTCGAGGAGCACGACATGAAGACGGAACGCAAGATCCCCGTCGTCGTTCTCGAGCCCGTCGGCTAGCCTCCTCGGTGCCCTCGACCGCGGCCACGAGGATAGTCCGCGACCGCGCAGATACAGGCTGTCGCAAAATACCACCAAGGAGCTACGGGCCGGGGCCCCACCGATGTCTGCATCAAAGTTGCGGATTCCGCAACTTTTGATTCACTCTGGCTCTAAGGAGCTCCCTGTTCGACGTACGCTTGAGGCATTTCGGACGTAAGTGATGAACAAGAAGCATGAATTCCACGGAATTCCCGTTCCTAGCTTCCCGTCCGGGATACGGGGTCGCCCGCCAGGTTATGGCGATAAAGCCGAAACGGTCGCCACGCACAGTGGTCGAAAATCCAGCCTCCATCGAAGCTGGCGCGGACCTGGCGGAGAAGCTTCGTAACTTTTAGTCGCCCAGCAACGAAAAGTTACGAAGCTTCGCGGGTTCAAACATCCACACCCTGCTCCGAACCTGAACCCGGGACCAAGAAACCATCTTCAACCCATAGGGGTAACCACGCCGAGTGAGATTCATGGCCAGTCAGGCGGTCCCCATCGGGTCCAGGCATTGGCATTTTGCGACAGCCTCCCATCAGCGCGATTTCCTCCTCGCTTCGAGAAGCTACCTCCCACGGCATTTTCCGGGGGCCGGAAGGTGCCAAAATGGTGGGGGGCATCGCGCAGCCGGGGGGCGGGGATCCGGCAGGTGCAATCCGGTATTCCGCAACCGGGAAAGGTTCCGGCCGCCTGACCGATGCACACGTGCGAGACCGCCGTCGAGCTCTGGGGCGCAGGGACTGGCAATGAAGCAAAGTGCGAGGGGACGGGCGGCGGAGCTTGCAATCTCCGGCCGCTTTCTTGACGCCCTCCAGAGCGGCCCCCGCGCGCTGGTGCTCGCCGGCGAGGCGGGCATCGGCAAGACCACGCTCTGGAAGCAGGTGCTCGCCGAAGCGGCCGCCCGCTCCTACTGCGTGCTGAGCTGCCGGCCGGCGCAGTCCGAGACCGCACTGTCCTTCGCGGCGCTGGCGGATCTGCTCGCCGAGGTCCCGGTCGACGTGCTGGCGGGCCTGCCCGCCCCCCAGCAGCGGGGCCTGCAGGTGGCGCTGCTCCGCGCGGAGCCCGAGGAGGATGTCCGGGACCACCGGGCGATCTCGGCGGGACTGCTCTCCGTGCTGACCGAGTTCGCCGCTCGCGCTCCGGTCGTGGTGGGGATCGATGACCTGCGGTGGCTCGACCGGCCCTCGGCGCGCGTCCTCGAGTTCGCAGTGCGCCGTCTCGCCGGCCTGCGAGTCGGCCTGGTGGCCACGATGCGGACTCCCGACGAGGAGGTCCTGCCGCTGGGCCTCGCCGAGGCCCTGGCGCCCGAGCAGCTCGACCGGGTCGAGGTCGGCCCGCTCGCCCCCGACGTCCTGCACCGCATCGTCCGCGAGCAGATCGGGACGACGGTCCCCAGGCCGACCCTCGTGCGGATCCAGCAGGCCTCGGGGGGCAACCCACTGTTCGCCCTCGAGATCGCACGGTCGGTGCAACGAGCCGGCACCCGGGTGAGCGGCAGCCACGTGCCCGTCCCCCACCAGGTCGGGGACATCGTTGCCGAGCGCATTGAAGCCCTGTCACCGGCGGCCCACGAGCAGCTGCTCGTCGCCTCGGCGCTGGCCAACCCGACCATCGAGCTGGTGGCGAGCGCCAGCGAGCCGGGCACCGCGGCGGGACTGGCAGAGGCCGAGGAGGCGGGGGTCGTCGAGCTCGAGGAAGGCCGGATCCGCTTCGCCCACCCGCTGTTCGCCTCGGCCGTGTACTCCTCTGCCACGCCGGAACAGCGCCGGAGGCTCCACGCTCGCATCGCAGAGGTCGTCACCGATATCGAGGAGCAGGCCCGCCACCTGGCGCTCAGCCACCTGGAGCCTGACGAGGCGGTCGCGGCGGTGATGGATGCCGGCGCGGAGCGAGCCGACGCGCGGGGGGCGCCGAGTGCCGCGGCGGAGCTGGCCGAGCATGCCCGCGCCCTCACCCCGTCGAGCCGGCCCGACGACCTCGCCCGGCGCACGATCGCCGGAGCCTCCTACCACGTCGCCTCGGGGGACCGGAAGCGTGCGCGCGCCATGCTCGAGGACCTGATCGCGACCCTTCCGGTGGGCACCCGCCGGGCAGACGCCCTCCGCATCGTCGGCGAGATCCGCTATCAGGACGACAGCTTCCCGGAGGCGGTCCGGCTGTGGCGCCGTGCCCTCGGGGAGGCCGGGGATGACGCCCGGCTGCGCGCGACGCTCGAAATTGCCCTGGCATACGCGGACCTGATGATGGCGGACTTCCGCAGTGCGAAGCCGCACGCCTGGGCGGCCTTGGAGCTGGCCCAGGAACTGGGCGATCCCGGGACCCTTGCGGAGGCGCTCGCCGTCGTCTCCCTCGTCGAATTGGGCAAGGGAACCTCTGCGGGAAGGATCCGCCTGGCGATCAGCCTGGAGAACCCAAGCCACCGGCTCCCCGTCGGCATCCGGCCGAGCCTCATCATCGCCACCGTCATGTGCTGGGAGGAACGCCTCGAGGAGGCCGCCGAGCGGTTCGCCTGGGTCCACCGCCAGATCCGCGACCGGGGCGAGGACAGCGAGCTGCCCTACCTGGCGCTCCCCATGGCATGGAACCTGGTGTGGCGGGGCCAGCTCGCCGCCGCGGCCCGTCTGGCGGACGAGAGCCTGGAGACCTCGCTCGAGTTGGGGGACAGGGCGATGATCGCAGCGTCGCTGGCGACGATGGGCCTCGTGCACGCCTACCAGGGCAAACCGGACGAGGCACGGGCCGAGGCGGAGGAGGCGGCCGCCGGCTTCCGGCGGGCCGGCTGGACCGTCTTCACCGTCCTGGCGATCCAGCCACTGGGGGTGCTCGGCCTGTCGCTCGGCGACTTCGAGGGCGTCCACCGCACCCTTGCGCCGCTCGTCGAGGTCGCCTCGCAGATCTGCGCCCGCGAGCCGCTGGGCGCCTCGTTCCTGGCCGACGAGATCGAGGCCCTCGTGGGCCTGGACGACCTCGACCACGCCCACATCCTCATCGACCGGTTGGAGACCAATGGGCGCCGGCGCGACCGAGCGTGGGCGCTCGGCGCGGCCGCCCGGGGCCGGGGGCTGGCCATCGCTGCCCGCGGGGACCTCGACGGTGCCAGCGCCGCGCTGGAGGAGGCGGTCCGCCAGCACGCTCGCGTGCCGATGCCCTTCGAGCTCGCCCGGACCCTGGTCGCCCAGGGCCAGGTCCAGCGACGTCGCAAGGAGCGCCTCGCCGCGAAGGAGTCCCTCGGGCGGGCGATCGAGATCTTCCAGTCGAGGGGGGCGGTCGTGTGGGCGGAGCGGGCGCGCCGCGAGCTCGGCCGGCTCGGGCTGCACCCCGGGGATGCCACCAGCCTCACGAAGACCGAACGCCGGGTGGCCGAGATGGTGGCGTCCGGGCTGACCAACCGCGAGGTGGCAGCGCAGCTCTTCATCAGCCCGAAGACCGTCGAAGCCAATCTCTCGAAGATCTACAGCAAGTACGGCGTGCGCTCCCGGACGGAGCTTGCGGCGAGGATGGCGGAGCGCGTCGAGCTGCCGGGCCGGGTCTGAGCACGCTGGGCGAAAATGCAGGGGAATCCCCGATTGGCGCGCCCGACCCGCAGACGTAGTGTGGCCCCATTGTGACGATGACCGAGGCACCGAGGGGGAGCGTCCGGAGCGACGGCCGCCGCCCGGCCGGAGAGAGCGGCCCGAGCGGCGTCGCCGGCCACGACACCGCCATGACCCTGTGGTCGCCGGTGCGCTGGTGGGGCGTCCCGCTGCTGCGGCTCGGCCTCTTCGTCATCCGCCACACGGGCCTGACGTTGCCGATGCTGCGCAAGCTCTCGTTCATCGACTACGCCCGGTGGTCCCTGGTGAAGGAGTTCCCCCGGGTCGGGAAACCCCAGGGCAAGGACCCCAGGCGGCGCCACCACATGATGTTCGAGAGCAACTTCAACGGGACATGGAATCAGTACATCGAGGCCTTCGCCCAGGTGATCCCCCTGAACATCAAGGCCTTCTGGGGCAGCTCGATCAAGTTTCCCGGCCCGCTGCCCACCGTTCCCCTGCTGGCCTGGGTCGACCGCCACCATCTCGAGGTGCAGTACTTCGACTCCGCTGTGGACGATGCGACGGCCACCGTGGTCACGTCCGCACTCGAGCTCGAGGAAAAGCTGCGCACCTTTGCCCGGGACTCGGAGGGCCTGGACGCGGAGGCGTTCCAGGAGCGCTACCAGAAGTTCCTCCGCGAGGTGGTGAGGGACCTGTGAGGGCTCGCCGCTGCCCCAAGGCCCGGCCGGTCACGGTCATGTGCCCGGTCGAGCCGGACATGCTGCAGGCCCTGAAGGCAAAGCTCCGCCGCTTGCCCCGAGGGACCGACGAGAGCCCCCTGCGCAAGACGGGCAGGACGCACTTCGGCCGGTGGGTGGTGATGGAGCGCCTGTGCGACGAGGACGGGGATCCGAGCAGCGACGAGCTCACCGTGCCCTACCTGCTGTT
>DASXNO010000104.1:0-27968 GCA_036495025.1 Actinomycetota bacterium
GCAACGAGCGCCGAGCCGATGATCAGTGGCATCACTGCGCCCGCCGACCGCAGGGCCAGACTGCGCCGGACGGCACGGAAGGGTCCCGGCATGGAGGCGTGACCGCCCCGCCGGCGCCATGGTGTGTTCACTCACGGGGTATCGGCAGAAAAGAGTAGCCAGACCAATTAAAAAGAGATCACCTTATTGAACGACCCGGGCGGCCTGGGGCTGGGCTGGGCTCTAGCCGTTGAGGCGCGCGAGCGCAGCCCAGAAGGCGTCCCGATCGGGACTTGCCTGGATGGTCTGGAAGTCGTAGAGGCTGCCGCCGATCGAGCCGCTCGCCTTCGTGGCGTCGACGTAGGTCGTGACGTCCAGGGGTTTGAGGCAGTCCGCGACACCGCCGATGGGATGGATGGGCTTTGGGCTCCCCATGAAGGAATCGGTCAACCTGACGACGTCGCGGATGTAGGAGGTTGCATCGGCCTCGGGGCAGGCGGCCGGCTTGGTGATCGACCAGTACGCCATCGGCAGCACCACGTCGTAGCGGGCCGCAATCTCCGGCCAGGGGAAGCCGATCCAGTAGGAGGCCTCTCGATTGACGGCCTCCGCGTCCAGGACGATGGCGCCGAGCGTGGTGCCCGCCGGCACGGATTGGCGCAGCCGGCGGGAGTACTCGGTGATCCCGGCATTGAAGCGAGCGAGCACGTCGACCGGCGATGCCTCGACGACCACGGTGCTGGAGCAGCCCTTCGGGCACCCACGGCCCTTTGGCAGGGACACCGTGACGGTGTGCCGCCCGGCCTGCTGGATGGCGCTCAGGTCCTCGATGTCCGGGGCAAAGCCGTCGAAGTGCTGGCCGCTCGGGCTCGTGTAGGCCAGGACGGCGAGGCTGGCACGGAGGTCGTGATCGATGTCGGCGAAGCCGGGGAGGTACCACCCGACCACCCGGATACCTCGGGCGTGGGCGCGGTCGAGGAAGGTGTCGACGCCCCCCGGGTACAGGATGTCGGGGCTCTCGCTCCACAGGCCCGTCTGGAGGAAGAGCGTACGGACCCCGTGCTGGGCCAGTTGGTCGACGATGGCGGCCGGGTCGACGGACCACGGGTGGCCGTAGTCGTACCAGTCCACCCAGGCGCCGAGCCCCCGGTAGGCGACGAGAGGATCCGGCGCCGGGACAGGGGCCGCCGTCGCCGAGGGCGTCGGGGTCCCCGGTGGCGGGGTGGGGCTTCGCTGCAGCGCGGCGGCCGCAGCCCCCTGGAGGCTCGGTGCCCTACCGAGAGCCGGCTTGGAGACCACCGCGAGGGGATGGCCGATCTGAGCCAACGCGACCCTGGCGGCGATGAGCTTCCGGCGGTCCGTGAGCTCGTGATGGTCATTCGCCTGCAGGACCCCCGCGCTCAGGAGGCAGAGGATGAACGCCACGACGCCGAGCAGCCTCCGCCCGCTCGCGTTCGCGAGGGACACCGTGCGGCGAAACCTGCCCGCCGGAGCGGCTCGGTCCGGTGAGATCCGGCCCATTGCGTGCGCGCCGCGTCCGACCACCTGGCGTTGGCCTCTCTGAGAATCGGCCGGTGGAAGGGTCGCCTGGGCCGGAAACCCCCACCGGCCTGGCCCCGGCTTGCTCGTGCCCTACTCCATCGGCGCCCGGCGGCGGGCGGTTGAGAGGACAAAGGGGACAACATTGGGAGTGGCGAGTTTCGTCGGGCAATGCACGGGACAAAGGTCGGTCGCTTTTCGCGCCTATGTGCGCGCGTGGGGAGTATCCTCGGCCGGCAGTGGAGAACCTTGCTCGGCTCCTGCCCGAGAATGAGCCCGTGCGAGTGGCAATGCTGGCGCCGATCTCCTGGCGGGTCCCCCCCCGCCACTACGGGCCCTGGGAGCGCTTCGTGTCGCTGCTGACCGAGGGGCTGGTGGCGAGGGGCGTCGACGTCACCCTCTTCGCCACCGGCGACTCCCTCACGGCGGCCCGGCTGGTCTCCGTCGTGGAGCGCGCGTGGTCGGAGGACCCCGGCCTCGACCCCAAGGTGGCGGAATGCCTCCACATCGCCGCCGCCTTCGAGCGGGCCGGCGAGTTCGATCTCATCCACAACAGCTTCGACTTCCTGCCCCTCAGCTACAGCGGGCTCGTCTCGACGCCCGTGCTCACCACGATCCACGGGTTCTCGTCGCCGAAGATCGTCCCGGTGTACCAGCGGTACAACCACAGGAGCGCCTACGTCGCCATCAGCGACGCCGACCGCCACCCCAGCCTCGACTACCTGGCCACCATCCACCACGGCATCGACACCGACGCCTTCCATCTTCATCCGGCACCGGAGGACTACCTGCTCTTCTTCGGCCGGATCCATCCGGAAAAGGGCGCTGCGGAGGCCATCGACGTCGCGGCCGAGGTGGGGATGCCGCTCGTCATCGCGGGCATCGTCCAGGACCAGGCCTACTTCGACGCCCGCGTCGCTCCCCACATCGACGGGGAGCGGGTGCGGTTCCTCGGTGCGGTCGGCCCCGATCGCCGGCCGGAGATCCTCGGTGGCGCAAGGGCGCTGCTGCACCTCATCAGCTTCGAGGAGCCCTTCGGCCTGAGCGTCGTCGAGGCCATGGCGTGCGGAACGCCGGTCATCGCCTTCCGGCGCGGCTCGATGCCGGAACTGATCGACGAGGGCCGCACGGGATTCCTCGTCGGCACGATCGAGCAGGCGGTGGCTGCCGTGCAGCTGGCCCACCACGTCGACCGGAAGGCGATCCGCGACGTGGCGGTGGCCCGTTTCGGTGTGGACCGGATGGTCGACGAGTACCTCGTGGCCTACGCACGGCTCCTCGATGAGCGCTGAGCCCCGCCGCTTCCGGCTCGGCGTCAACTACCTGCCGCCCGGCGCGGGCATGGCCTGGCTCCGGCCCTACGACCCCGCCCTGACCAGGAGGCATTTCCGCCGTGCCGCGGCTGCCGGGTTCGATTCGGTCCGGGTCTTCCTGCCCTGGGAGGACGCCCAGCCGGCCGCCGGCACCATCGATCCCACCGTCCTCGCCGACCTCGTCGACGTGGCCAACGCTGCCGGCGAGGCCGGGGTTGAGCTGATCGTCACCCTGTTCACCGGCCACATGAGCGGTGTCAACTGGATTCCGGCCTGGGCCACCGGAGCCGGGTGGGGGACCTCGGGGAGGGGGACCTCGGGCGATCGGCGCTTCCGCGTCGTCTCGGGCGGGCGGGTGCAGCCGGACGAGTCGGGCCTCCGGAACTGGTACACCGACCCCGAGGTCACCGCTGCCCAGGAGCGCCTGGCCGGGGCGGCGGCCGGAGCCCTCGGCGGGCACCCGGCGATCTGGGCGTGGGACCTCGGCAACGAGAACTCCAACTGCACCGTCCCGCCGGATCGCCTCGCCGGCGAGGCCTGGCTGGAGCGGATGACCGGCGCAATCCGCGCGGCCGATCCCGGCCGGCCGATCACGATCGGCACCCACATGGAGGACCTCGAGGAGGACCGGGGCATCGGCCCCGCCGAGGCGGCCCGCCACTGCGACTTCGTGTGCATGCACGGCTATCCGATCTACGCGGGGTGGGCGCAGGGGCCGACGGACGACCACCTCCTGCCGTTCCTTGCCCAGGTCACCCGGTGGTTGGCCGGTGGGGCCGATGTCCTCTTCGAGGAGTTCGGCCTCCCCACGGCCCCGGACACCCTCACCCCTGAACCCCCCCTCGTCAGCGAAGCCGCTGCGGCCGCCTACACGGCACGATCCCTGGACGCGCTCCGGGAGGCGGGGTGCACGGGCGCACTCCTGTGGTGCTTCTCGGACTACGACGAGGCCCTGTACCGGCTCCCGCCCCTCGACCTGGCAACCCATGAGCGCAGCTTCGGCCTGTGGCGGGCCGGCGGGTCACCGAAGCCCGCCCTCGACGAGGTCGCCCGCCGGGTCGGCACCGAGGTGCTGGCGCCCCCCGCCGCCGGCTGGATCGACATCGACCCCGAGGAGTTCCGCTCCTCCCCACGGGACCAGCTCATCCGGCTCTACCGCCGCTCCAGGGAGACATGGTAGGCTCAACCAGAGCAGACGCGCGGGAATCGTTTCGTTCGAGCGATTCACAGTTCCTCCCAGGCATCTGTGCGTGGGGCCGAGGCAGCTCCGGGCAACCTCGGAGAAGAGCCCGCTCGGGGGGCGCTCCGAGGTTTTAGTCGGGATTCAAGCCGGGTAAAGCGTCCGCGACATTGTCCGTCGTGGTGGCGGCCGTCTTCGGTGTCACACGTGTTCGGGGCAGCCGCTCCGGCCGCCAGGGCTTCGAGCTTTCGGTGCCGTGTGGTCAGAACCACCCGCGGCCATGACCCGGCTCGACCCAGGACGGGAGGATGCAAATGACAACGACAAGCTACGGGTTCTTGAGCACCTATCCACCGACCCAGTGTGGGCTCGCCACGTTCACCGCCGCGCTCCGGACGCATCTCGCCGGCCCCGGAGCCCACCCGGAGAGCTTCGGCGTCGTACGCGTCGTCGATGCACTGGAGCCAGGGTCGCCGGCCGAAGTGGTCCACGAACTGCTGAAGGGATCCTCGTCCAGCCGGCACAGGGCGGCGACGGAGCTCAACCGGTTCGACCTCGCCATCGTCCAGCACGAGTACGGCATCTTCGGCGGGCCCGACGGCGAGGAGATCCTCGCCCTGCTCGATGAGCTGACCGTGCCCGTCATCGCGGTGCTCCATACGGTGCTCGTCAATCCGAGCCTCCGCCAGAAGGAGATCCTCGAGGATGTCGTGCGGGCTGCCGACGCTGTCGTGACGATGACCCGCACCGCCTACCGGCGCCTGCGGGACTACGACGTCGACATGGCCAAGGCGTCCGTCATCCCCCACGGGGCACACGTCCCGTCGCGGTCCATTGCCCCCCGGCCCGACCCGCAGCGCCCCACCATCCTCACGTGGGGGCTCCTCGGACCCGGGAAGGGCATCGAGTGGGCCATCGAGGCGCTCGGATTGCTGGGCCACCTCGACCCGGCTCCGAGGTATCTGGTCGTCGGCAAGACCCACCCCAAAGTGCTCGAGCACCACGGAGAGTCCTATCGCGACGGTCTTCGGGCGCAGGCCGAACGCCTGGGCGTGTCCGAGCAGGTGGAGTTCAACGCCTCCTACCTCAGCCTCGACATGCTCGAGAGCATCGTGCGCGACGCCGATGTCGTCCTGCTTCCCTACGACTCTCCCGACCAGGTGACCTCGGGTGTGCTCATCGAGGCGGTTGCGGCCGGCAAGCCGGTGATCTCCTCCCGTTTCCCGCACGCCGTCGAACTGCTGGGCGACGGCGCCGGCCTCCTCGTGCCCCATCGCAATGCCCGGGCAATCGCCACGGCCCTGGAGCTGGTCTTCGTCCAGCCCGAGTTGCGAGCGACCATGGCCGCCCGCGCCGCCGTGCTTGCTCCCCAACTGGGATGGCCCGCCGTGGCAGCCCAGTACCGGGCGCTGGCAGAGCAGATCCTCGCGGTGCGCGAGACCGCCGTGGCCTGATCCAGGTCTGCGTCGAGCCCAACGTGAGCCGAACTGCCATCTCCTTCGCCCATCTGCTCCGGATGAGCGACGACACAGGCCTGCTCGAGCACGCCCAGGGCGCCGTGCCCCGGAGGTGGTGTGGCTACTGCGTCGACGACGTCGCCCGCGGCCTGGTCGTCGTCAGCCGCGAGGAGCATCCCTCGCCGGAGGTCGCGAAGCTCGCCGATCGCTACCTGGCCTTCGTCGCCCACGCCCTGGCGCCGGACGGGAGGTGCCACAACCGGCTCGGCTACGATCGGCGCTGGGAGGACGAGCCCGGCAGCGGCGACTGGTGGGGACGGGCCATCTGGGGGCTGGGAACCGCCGGGACGGTCCACCGCGACGCCTGGGTACGCGGGGATGCCCTGGAGTGCTTCGACATTGCCGCCCGGTGTCGCTCGGCGTCGCCGCGGGCGATGGCCTTCGCCACCCTGGGCGCCGCCGAGGTCCTCCGTGCCCACCCCTCGCACGCCGGGGCCCGAGCGCTCATCGAGGACGCCATCGCCACGATCGGCGGCCCGGTCGCCCGGGAGACGTGGCCCTGGCCCGAGCCACGCCTTGCCTACGCGAATGCCGTGCTGCCCGAGGCGCTGCTCGCGGCAGGAGTTGCCACCGCCGACGATGCGCTCCTCGCCGCCGGCCTCGATCAACTCGACTGGCTCCTCGACGTCGAGACCCTCGACGACCACCTCTCGCCGACGCCCGTCGGCGGCTGGGCACCCGGCGAGGCCCGGCCCGGCTTCGACCAGCAGCCCATCGAGGCGGCCACCATCGCCGATGCCTGTGCTCGGGCCTTCAGCATCACCCAGGACTCCCACTGGTCGGCTGGACTCGGGCGTGCCGTAGGATGGTTCTTCGGCAGCAACGACGGCGGCGTGCCGATGTACGATCCCGGAACCGGCGGCGGCTACGACGGACTGACCGTGAAGGGCCGCAACACCAACCAGGGCGCCGAATCGACCCTGGCCCTCATCTCGACCTTGCAGCAGGGCCGTAAGCTGGTAGCAAGCCTTCATTGACGGCCCTTTCAGACTCCGATCCCCCGAGACCACGAGACCCCCATGACCGATACCGTCACGCCCTCCGTCCTCGCCACGAGGACACCCGTGCGCCTCGAGCCCGACGCCTCCCGGGTCCTCGCCACCCTGTTCATGCCTGGTGAGGAGATGCCGGAGGACCATTCCCGGGCGACTGCCGTGATGGAGCGCGTCCTGGCGCTGCCCGACGATGAGGTGACCGCAACCCTGGCCGACCTGACGAGCCGCTTCGCCGGCCGTCACCGCGACCTCGATGCCACCTTCCGGCAGCACTTCGACGTCGTTGCCTCACGCCTGCCGCCCGGCGCCGTTCCCTCGGACGACCAGCGCCGGCTGATCGGCGCCTACTTCACTGCCGAAACGTCCCCCGAGGGAGCATCCCTCACCAACCCCTCGATGGTCGAGCATCCCGACCAGAGCGGCCTCGGCCCGGGCGAGGGTCGCTTCGTGCTGAGCGCCAGAGCCGTCGGCGAGGGTCACACCTCCGTCCTCGAGTTCCGCACCGGCGTCATCGGGCGTGACCTGCGGATCTCCCTCGACGAACCCAGCGGCCTGCTCGTTGCCGGGCAGCCCCATCCAACCGTCTACCAGCGCGACGTGTTTCAAGCCATGCTCGCGGAGCTGGGCCAGGACAACGAGACCACCGAGCTTGTCCTCGGGGGCCTCGGCCCCCAGTTCGACGCGGCGGAGCTCGCTCAGGCGGTCGCCTCCCTCGATCTCCAGGTCCTGAGCCGGCAGGCGGCACAGGAGACCGTCCGCCGGATCGCCTGGGTGGCCGCCAACAACTACGACGTCTCCTTCCCCGAGGACACCGCGATCGACGAACGCGTCCTCACCCCGACCGGGCCAACGGAGAGTCATGGGATCGAGGACGTCCGCTTCGTGCGGTTCGTCCACGATGACGGCAGCGTCATGTACTACGCCACCTACACCGCCTACGACGGCGCCCACGTCGCCCCCCAGCTCATCGCCACGGCGGACTTCCGGCGCTTCCGCATCCACCAACTGAGCGGGCTGGCCGCCAAGAACAAAGGCATGGCCCTGTTCCCGCGGCGCATCGGGGGACGCTACGTCGCCCTGTCGCGCTGCGACCGGGAGTCGATCTCCCTGGCCACGGCGGACGATCTCTGGCGATGGGGTGCGCCCACGACGATCCAGACCCCCGAGCTCTCCTGGGGGCTGATCCAGATCGGCAACTGCGGCTCGCCCATCGAGACCCCCGAAGGCTGGCTCGTCCTCACCCACGGTGTCGGGCCGATGCGGACCTACGTCATCGGGGCGTCCCTGCTGGACCTGGACGACCCGAGCCGGGTCGTCGCCACCCTCCCCGACCCCCTCCTCACACCTGGGCCAGAGGAGCAGGACGGGTACGTGCCCAACGTCGTCTACTCCTGCGGAGGCATGGTCCACGGCGAGTCAATCGTGCTCCCGTTCGGCTTCGGCGACCGGGCCATCGGGATCGCCCTGGTCGATCTGCCCGCTCTGCTGGGCAGGATGCGCAGCCCGGCTCACTCGACGCACGGCGGACAGGACCGGAGCGCGCTCCTAGTGTCGGACTCGGGTAGCTGAGGCCGAATCTGGTACCGTGGTAGCGGTTGTAGGTCTCGGTTTCACATAGGCGCCCAAGAGTAGACAGCTCTGCCTTATCTGGACCCGAACTGCAGCACACTGGCCGCTCCGCGGCGTGAAGGGAGGGCAAAGATATGCGTGGAACTGTCAAGTGGTTCAGTGACGAAAAAGGCTTCGGGTTCATCTCACAAGATGGAGGCGAGGACCTGTTCGTGCATCACACCGGCATCCTCGGAACGGGATTCAAGTCACTTTCCGAGAACCAGGTGGTCGAATTCGAAGTCAACCAGGGCCCCAAGGGCCTGCAGGCGACCAACGTTCGACCCGTGTAGGACCCACATCCGCACGAAAACAGAAGGGGCCTCCGGGCCCCTTCTTCCTTACCCCAGGGGGACCCGACCTGTTCTTTCGCCCACGGACCGGGTCGTGCTCGGGCGATCCGGTCCATACTGTCGCCAAAGGAGGTGGCCACCTGTGATCTTCGGGGATGGGATCGTCGCTCTTGCCCTCCTGGTCCTCTGGATCTTCTGCATCCTGGACGTGATCTCGACCGAGGAGGTCCTCGTCCGGAACCTCCCGAAGATGCTCTGGCTGCTCATCGTGATCATCCTGCCCGACATCGGGTCGATCGCCTGGCTCCTCCTCGGCCGGCCGGCCGGGGCCGGTTTCCAGCTCGGGTCTCAGGTCGGTGTCTACAAGCCGCCGAAGCGGGCCATCGGCCCGGAGGACTCCCCCGACTTCCTTGCGTCGATGGAACGCAGGCGGCTGCAGAGCTGGGAGCAGGAGCTCCGCCGGCGGGAGGAAGAGCTGCGCCGGAAGCACGACGAGGGCGACAGCCCCAACTAACGGTGCGGTGAGGAGTCGATCGCGCGCCCGCGCGCGACGGCCGGCTCGCCTCCCTCAGCTGGCCGCCTTCAGGGCCGCTCTCGCCTGGTCGAAGGTGTCGACCGGGATGATCTTCACATCCGTCAGGCCGGCGCTGCGGGCATCCGCCGCCTCGCTGGTGGGGACGAGGAAGATCCGGGCCCCCCGTTGCTCGGCCCCCACGATCTTTTCCGCGACCCCGCCGACCGGCCCCACGGTGCCGTTGACGTCAATCGTGCCGGTGCCCGCCACGACCCGGCCCCGGGAGAGATCGTCGCCGCTGGCGAGGGAGTAGATCCCGAGCGACATCATCAGCCCGGCCGACGGGCCACCGATGTCCTGGTTCTTCACCTTGACGGGGAACGGCAGCTGGATCTTGGGGGCGATGGTGCGGAGGGCCACCCCGAGTCCCGGGCGGCCGGTCTCGCTCAACCGGCGGAGCTTGATCGGGACCTGCAGCTGCTGGTCCCCCCGGAGGACCGTCAGGGTGACGGTCTGTCCGTCCACGGCCTTCTCCGTGGCGGCCTGGAGGTCGGAGGCGAGCTGGACCGGGCGTCCGTCGACCGCGGTGATCACGTCGCCGACCTTGAGGACGCCGTCCGCCGGCGAGCCGCTGATGACCCCCACCACCTGGACACCGCCGCCGCTGACGGAGACCGGGAAGCCGGCGGCCCGCAGGCCGACCGCGGCAGCGGCCTGGGCGCTCTCCTGGAACACCTGGAGCTGCGAGGCCAGGTACTCCTGCTCGTTGACGCCCGGTGGGATCACCTGGGTCTGCCAGAGCAGCTCGTGGTGCGGCGTGACCAGGGCTTCGACGGCGCCGAGGGCGCTCGGCTGCGTGATCGTGACCGTCGTCAGCAGCAGCTTCCCACTGATCGGATGCGCCGGGCCGCCGAAGTCGATCTGGCTCGGAACGTCGAGCGCCGGCCCGGGGTTGAGCTCGACGAAGCTGAGAGGGACCGCGACCAGGGCGAGGGCGACAATGGCAACCGAAGCGCCGAAGAACAGGCGCCTCATGCGAGCCTCCCGCGGACCCGGGCCGGCGGCCGCTTCAGCTCCCGAGCCCGCCGGGCGGCGGAGATCACCTCGGGCGCGGTCAGGACCCCGACCACGTTGCCATCGCGGGTGACGACGACCGGGCCGTTGGCGAGCTGTGACATGACGGGAACCACCGGCTGGCCTGCGTCGACGGACGGCAGGCCCGCGATCGGCCGAGCGGCCGTCCCCGCCGCCGTCCGTGCCCGCTGGTCGCCGGACAACCGGCGGATGTCCTCCATGGTCAGCACGCCCGACGGGCCTTGCCCGTCGCCGACCAGCAGGGACTCGAGGCGGTGGTCCCGGTAGAACTGGTCGCCCGTCACCGCGGACAGCGGCGTGTCCGCGGTGACCATCGGCGGGACGGCGACCAGCTCGCCGGCCGTCACACCGGTCAGGCCTTCCCGGAGATTGGCCTGGTACTCCTCGGCCATCGCCGCCTGAATGAGGAACCAGCCGATCAGCGCCAGCCATATGCCACCGGCGAAGCCGCCGAAGAAGAGCTCCAGGATGCCGAGGGCGAGGACGAGGGCTCCGAGGACCCGGCCGGCCCGGGCCGCCACCCGGACGGCCCTCCAGCGCTCGCCCGTCACCCTCCAGACGATGGCCGCCAGGAGACGACCACCGTCGAGCGGGGCCCCGGGCAGCAGGTTGAAGATGCCGAGCAGGAGGTTGAGCCAGCCGAGCTCGCCGAAGAGGTCCGCCACCCACTGGACCCCCAGGCGCTGGCCGAGGTAGGCGATCAGACCGAACGCCGATGCGAGCACGATGCTCGTCCAGGGCCCGACCGCGGTCAGGGCGAACTCGTCACCGGGCTTGCGCACCTCGTCGGAGTAGACCTCCGTCGCGCCGCCGAAGAGGTACATCGTGATGCCCCCGACGGGGATGCCGCGGTGGCGGGCCTCGAGGGCATGGGCAATCTCGTGCGCGACCACCGACAGCGAGAACAGGGCCGCGGCGATGACCGCGATGACGAGCGCGGTGCCGGCGGGGTAGGTGAGGTTGAAGCGGGTCCAGAAGCTCCAGGTGAGCAGCGCCATCACCACGAACCAGGAGGCGTCGGCCCGGACGGGAATGTCCCCGACCCGAAACAATGTCCTGGCGCGCGAGAACATGCGGCCACTTGTACCACGAATGCCGGTGCCCCCGGACGGCCTCAGGGCGGCGTTGGCGCGAAGACCACGCGGACACGGGATAGCCGCCGGCCACGAGGATAGTCCTCGATATTGGCCGGGCCGCTGTCTCGGCCACGGGTGGCAGGAAAAGTCCACCGTATTTGTGGAATATCGCTGCCACCCCCTGCACCCCCTCAGGCGTGGAAGGCGGCGAGGCGCTCCGCCTCGGCGTCGAGTTCCCGGCGGAGCGTCCGGGGGATCGTGCGGAAGGGATCGAGGACGATCTGCCCGCGCTCGTAGCGCCACGAGCCGGCGACCGAGCCGTCCACAAGGAACGTGTTGACGGACTGCGGGTTCTTCGTGTGGAAGACACGGCTGCGGAACTCCTCGGGCAGGATCTGCGTCCGCCGGGCGTGGACGAGCAGGGTGGCGTCCCAGACCGGCAGGAAACGCACAGGGGCAGGAGTCGCTGGGTCGGGCAGCGGCGCATCGGGAAGGTCCAAGAGCTCACGGCCCTCCTCGTCCCGGTAGCGGCGAAGCCCGAGGGCCGGAGCCGCAAGCCGCAGGTCTCCGGCCTTGAGGCCGGCCCAGCCCGCGATGTCGTTGAGGGTGGCCGGGCCGAAGCCGCCGAGATACCGGCGGACGAGATGGACCGACGCGGCTCCGTTCTCCCCCGAGGGGGCGTCCGCCGCCCCTGCGGCGTCGTCAGGGCTGACCCAGGCCTCGGCGAGACCGTACAGATCGGCCCGACGGCGTTCCCACGTCCCGGACGGAGGCACTCGCACCATGTCCACCCAGAGCCCGGCTCCCGACCACGCAACGGCAGGGAAGCCAGCCTCGTCCAGCGCCCCGACCAGCTCCGACCGCCGGGAGGGCCCATCCGCCAGAAGACCTCGGATCACCCGAGCCACCGCATGCATGTCGATGCCGCCCGCCGTCCTGGCGTGCGTCCGGAGAAACCACGCCCGCCGCCCCTTCGTGATGCCTCGAGCAAAGCGCCAGTAATCCGTAGCCGAGACCATGTGGATCGTGCTGCGCATGAGCGTCCCCTGGACCACGCTGCGGTCGAAGAGCGCCCGGGTCAGCGCGTCCCGGGTCAGGCCTTCGAGCCGGGACCACAGACCAACATAGCCCGCCGGTGCGTACTGGGTCTGGAGCCCACCAACCTGCTCCATCGCCAGAGGCAAGGGAAGGGCGCGGCGCTGCAGCAGGTGCTGGCGAGCCAGGAGGGACCGGTTGAGTGCCTGCCGGGAGAGGAGCTCTTCCGTCACTGCGCCGCGGCCGGCCCGTCCATGCGGTGCAGCAGCAGCTCGATCGCCGCCCAGACCGTCCGTGAGAAGGGGACGAGCAGCAACGGCAGCAGGCCGTTGACCGCGACCGCGACCACCGTGAGCCCGGTCCACGGGACATTGGGCCAGGTGGCCAGGAGCACGGTGAAGGCGAGGGCGACGAACACGATCTCGGTCACCCCGAGATTGACGATGATCCAGCCCACCGTGGCATCGTTGTCACGGTTGAAGCTCAGCCCGCACGACGGGCAGGGGTCGGGAGGCGTGAACCAACCCGAGAACAGCTTGCGGCGCCCGCAGCGCGGGCAGCGCAGGAGCAAACCCCGGAGCAGGAGCGTCGGAGGCCTGACCCTCCCGGGTGCCGAACGTTCTGCCACCGCTCCTCCTCGTGCTCGGATTGGGACCGGACCCCTCCAACAGCGGCCTGAACGCCACGGCACGGCACGGCACCATGTTCCCACTACCACTTGAGAGGCGCCCCTGCCTTTCACCCGGCGCCTTGAGGGGCGCCCCTGCCTTTCACCCGGCGCCTTGAGGGGCGCCTCGGGCGAAAACTCGCACAGAGAGCTACGCTTGCTGTAGTTTTCGGGCACAGCCGTTTGGATGATGTCGCAGCAGAGCCTTGGGGAATGGAGGAGAGCTTGACGGCACAGTGGATTCTCACCGTCTTCCTGCTGGTGGTTGCCATCGGGTTCGGCATCTACGGCTTCAGCCAGTTCCGGAACCGGTAGAGCGCCGAGACCCAAGCTTCGTCGCCCGGGGTGCAACCCCGGGCGATTGCTTTTTCCGGGTCAGCCAGTGTTGCCGAGGCCCGCCGCGACCCCGTTGACCGTCAACAGCAGGGCACGCCGCAGCAGGGGGTCGGCGTCGCCACCGGACCGCAGGCGTGCGAGCAGGCCGACCTGCAGGTAGCAGATGGGGTCGAGCTGCGGCCGGCGGACGAGGATGGCACGCTGCAGTTCCCGCTGGCGCTCGAGCAGGCGCTGCTCGCCGGTGAGGCGCAGGATCTCCCGGACGGTCAGCTCGTGCTCGGCCCGCACCGCCTCGAACAGGTGCCGGAGGGACGGCTCGACCAGGGTTCGGACGTAGTGCTCGGCGATCTCCATGTCCGTCTTCGCCAGGGTCATCTCGACCTTGGAGATGAAGGTCCGGAAGAAGTGCCAGCGCCGGTACATGTCCATCAGGGCGTCGGACCAGCCCCGTCTGCGGGCCGCAGCGAGCCCCGTTCCGAGGCCGTACCAGCCCGGGACCAGTTGCCGGGACTGGGTCCAGGCGAAGACCCAGGGGATGGCCCGCATGCTCGCAAGGGCATCCTTGCCGCCGGGGCGGGCGGCGGGGCGTGAGCCGATGTTGAGGTTGCCAAGCTCCTCGGCGGGGGTGGCGGCCCTGAAGTACTCGAGGAGGCCCGGCGTCTCGTAGAAGCTGCGGTAGGCAGCAAACGCGCCCTCGGACACCTCCTGCATGACGGCGTCCCAGTGCGCAAGCACGCCGGCCGGCACCCGTGACTCCCGGTGCAGCAGCGAGGCCTCGAGCACCGCGCCCAGCGCCAGCTCCAGGTTGAAGCGGGCGAGGCGGGGCAGGCCGTACTTCGCGGAGATGACCTCGCCCTGCTCCGTGACCTTGATCTGGCCTTCCAGCGTCCCGAAGGGCTGGGCGAGGATGGCCTCGTGCGTGGGGCCGCCGCCCCGGCTGACGGTGCCGCCCCTGCCGTGGAAGAGGCGCAGGACCGCGCCGTGTTGCTGGACGACGTCGCGGAGCTGGCGCTGCGCCCGGTGGATCTCCCACTGCGACGTCGTGATCCCGGCCTCCTTGTTCGAGTCCGAGTAGCCGAGCATCACCTCCTGGACGTCACCGCGCAGCTCGACGATGCGCCGGTAGGTGGGCTCGCTCAGCAGGGCGTCCATGATGCGCCCGGCCTGGGCCAGCTCGGCGATCGTCTCGAAGAGCGGGACGAAGCCGATCCTGGCGACGCCGCCGTGGACGTCGACGAGGCCCGCCTCCCGCGCGAGGACGGCGGCGGCGAGAATGTCGTCGGGCCCCCGGGTCATGGAGACGATGTAGCTCTCGACGGCGTCCGGGCCGAAGCGGTCCAGAGCCCTCCGGATGGCTCCGAAGGCCTCCAGCGTGGCGGCGTTGTCGCCCTCGAGGGTCGTCGTCGGGCCGATCAGTGGGCGGCGGCTGCCCAGCTCGCCGGCGAGGACCCGGCACCGCTCGGCAGGTTCGAGGGTTGCGTAGGGGCCGGAGGGAGCAGGAGCCACCCCCACGAAATCGATGAGGGCCCCGACCACCGCATGGTGCGCGGACGCGTGCTCCCGGACGTCCATCGTCGCCATGCCGAAGCCGAGTGCGGCGGCGGTGCGGATCGCTCGCCGCACCAGGCCCGCGAGCAGGTCGCCCCGGTGCTCGCGCAGGGATTCCTCCATGAGGGCCAGCTCCGCCAGGAGCCCCGCCGGCGTGGCGTACTGCATCCCCGGCTGGAACGGCCCCGCGTCCCGCAGGCGCTCCGCCGTGTTGCGGAGGCGCTGGCGGATGAAGCAGCACTTGAGCCGGTAGGGCTCCTCCGCGTGGAGACGGCGGTACTCCTCGAAGACCTGGGGCAGGGCCAACTCGTCCTCCTGCAGGCTGGCACCAAGCGCCGGCGAGATCTCGACCACCCTGACCGAGCTGCTCAGGTCCCGGTAGAGGCCGTCGACGATCCGGACCAGCGCCGCGATCCCTCGCTCGTGCTGGGAGCCCAGGATGTCGAGGGTGACCTCCGGCGTGATGGACGGGTTGCCGTCGCGGTCGCCCCCGACCCAGTTGCCAAAGCGCAACGGGCGGGCATCGAGCGGCAGGGCCACCCCGAGCCGGGTGAGCTGGTGATCCAGGTCCTCCAGCAGGTCGGGCACCACGTCGCGGAACAGCTCGTCGAGGTAGAACAGGACACTGGACGCCTCCTCGAGCGGCTCCGGCTTTCCCTGGCGCAGCTCGTCGGTCTGCCACATGGCGTCGATGACCTCGGCGATCCGGCGTTCGGCACGCTCCGCCTCGGTCGAGGTGGCCGCCGCCGAGCGCTCGACGAGCAGCCGGGCCACCTGGCGGAGCTTGGTGAGCACCGAGCGCCGGGCCGCCTCGGTGGGATGGGCGGTGAACACGGGGCGCATCTCGAGGTTCCTGGCGACCCGTTCGATCAGCTCCGGGCTCTCGCGCTCGTCGAGGATGCGGTCGACCGTCTGCCCCAGGCGGCCGGTCCGGTGGTGGACGAGGTCGGCGAGCTCGCCCACCTGGTGCACCTGCTGGGCGACGGTCGCGAGGCGGGAATGGGCCGAGAACGCCCGGACGAGGCGGATCGTCGTCTGGAGGTCGAGCCCGTCGAGCAGCGCCCGCAACTCCTCGGTGGCCTCCAGGGACGACGAGAGAGACCGCTCGGTGAGCTCCCGGATGCGGCGCACCAGCGCCAGGAGCTCCGGGCCCTCCTGGCGGGCGAGCGACTGCTCCAGGAGGTCGCCGAGACGCCGGATGTCTGCCCGGAGGGCGGCCTGGGGGTTGACCACGGCGTGCGGGTCAGGCGACGAGAGTGCCTCGAGCCGCAAGGACTCGCTGCGCCCGAGAGCAGTCACCGTTCCCCCCGGCGTCCACCACGCATCCGTTCATCTTCTGCGGGCTTCCTGGTGGACATGTCACGCGGGCATGACGATCTGATGAATTTTGGTCTCACGAGGGGCCCAGCAGGTCCCTGGCCACGGCAGGCCAGAGATCCGCGCACAGCCCCAGGGACGCCTGATCGATCCGCTCGTCGTCGCCGTGCACCCGTTCGGAGTACTCGGTGAAGCTCAGGCGCTCGCTGAAGAGTCCGAAGCCGTACGACGCGGTGCCGAGGGTGCGGAAGTGCCGGGCGTCGCTGGCACCCGTCGACAGGAACGGCACGATGCGGGCGCCGGGAACGAGGCGGGTGGAGACCCGCTGCATCGTGTCCCACAGCGGCGTGTCGAGCTGGGAGGCGGTCGACGGGTCGTGGGTGTCGACATGGATCTCGACCGATCCGGCGAGGTCGCCGAGCGCGTCGGCCAGCATCGCCTCCACGGCTGCCTCGGTCTGCCCGGGCAGCGTGCGGATGTCGAGCACCAGCGTCGCCCGGTCGGGGATCACGTTGGCCTTCGTCCCGGCCCGCAGCATCGTGGGGGCGATGGAGGTGTGGGTCGAGGCGTGCACGAACCGGGCATAGGAGGCATCGGTGGCGGTCTCACAGATCTGGTCGATGCCGTTGGGGTCGAGCAGGGCGGCGGCGAGCTCGGGGGCGAGCTCCATCCCCTCGACGAAGCGCCGCCAGACGTCCGGCACCACGGCAGCGGGCCGGTACGCCGACAGCCGGCGGATGACCTCGGCGGCCTTGACGAGGGCGTTGTCGCCCCGGAACGGGCGAGAACCGTGGCCCGGCGTGCCCCTCGCCCGCAGCGTGCACCAGTAGACCCCCTTCTCGGCAACCATGACCGGCAGCTTGGGACCGCCGGCCGAGTGCAGCGGCAGGGCGAAGCCGCCCGCCTCGGTGATGCAGTAGTCGGCCCGCACCGCGTCCGCCTCGTGCGCGATCAGCCACTCGGCCCCCAGGTGCCCTCCGGCCTCCTCGTCGGCGACGGCCAGGTAGGCAAGGGTCCCTCTGGGCCGCCAGCCGGTCGCGGCAAGCTGGCGGAGCCCGACGGCCATCGAGGCGGTGATGCACAGCATGTCGATGGCGCCCCTCCCCCAGACCTCCCCGTCGACGAGGTCGCCGCCGAAGGGGTCCCGCTGCCAGTCGTCCTCGTTGACCGGGACGACGTCGGTGTGGCCCATGAGGAGCAGGGTCGGGGCCGCCGGGTCGCTGCCCTCGATGCGGGCGACGAGGCTGCCGCGCCCGGGCATTGGCTCGTAGATCTCGAGGTCGACCCCGGATCCGTCGAAGTAGGAGGCCAGCAGTTCCGCGCTCTTCGTCTCGTTGCCCGACGCCGGGGAACCGTCGTTGACGCAGGCGTTGCGAATCATCTGCTGGGTGAGGTCGGTGACCTCGCCGACGAGGTCGCTCACCGCGAGGCCACCCCGTCCGGGTGCACCGCGGTCCAGCGGCCCCCTGCGCGGTGGATGCGGACGGCGATGCCGAACGTCGCGCTCACGAGGTCGTCGGTGACGACGTCGCCGACGGGGCCGCCGGCCACGACCCGGCCCCCGTTGAGCAGCAGGGCGTGGTCGGTGGTCACCGGCAGGTCCTCGAGGTGGTGCGAGACCACGACGCTCGCCAGCTCGGGTTCGGATCCTGCGAGCTGTGCCAGCGCCGCCAGGAGGCCTTCCCGGCCCGCCATGTCGAGGCCCGCCGTGGGCTCGTCGAGCAGCAGCAGACGGGGCGCCGGCATCAGCGCCCGGGCGATGAGCACCCGGCTCCGCTCGCCGTCCGAGCAGGTGCCGTACTCCCGGCCCACGAGGCGGGCGACGCCCATCACCTCGAGGAGCCGCGCCACCCGGCGGCGCTCGGGGGGGCCGTAGCGCTCCCAGAGCGGCTGGATCGTGCCGGTGGCACCGGTGAGGACGACGTCCTCGACCGCGAGCTCCGGCGGGGGTGGCCGAAGGGAGGGGTTCACGAACCCGATGAGCGGCCACAGCGTGCGGACGTCGACCCTGCCAAGGCGCCGGCCGAGAACGTCGACGGTCCCGGCGCTCGGGTGGCGCAGGCCGCCGGCGATGCGCAGGAGCGTCGACTTGCCCGCACCGTTGGGGCCAAGGAGGGCCCAGTGCTCGCCCGGGCGGACGTGCCAGTCGATGCCGTCGAGGAGCACGGCCTGCTCGGCGGTCCAGACGCTGACGCCGGCGACGGTGAGCAGGTCCGTCGAGGCCCCCGTCGAGCCGGGGGCGCGCGGAAGAGACTTTGTAGTAGAGGACACGCGCCAAGCATAGCCACGCCAGGCCCCACCACGGCGGAGCCGGCAGTTGGCGGGGAAATTCGGAGGATTTTCGTTCGGTGGGAACGAATTGTCTCCCAACCTCGGGAGGAGACCGCCGGCGATTCCCTGAGTGACCACGTCATAAACGTCGAAACGGATGCCGTAATCAAAGCTTCACGGGTCCGTAACCAGATGGAAAAGTTTGGTCCCTAACCTTAAGAACTGTAGCGACGTATCCAAGTCTGTATGCAGACTCGTATGCAAGGTGGCCCATGACCCTGCTCAGCGATCGCGTGCACCACGAGCTCAAGCAGCGCCTCACCCTCTGGGAGTACCTTCCCGGCACCCGCATGGGCGAGGAGGCCCTCGCCGCCGAGTTCGGTGTCAGCCGGACGCCGGTGCGCGACGCCCTCCGCCGCCTGGCGCAGGAGGGCTTCCTGGAGGACACGGAGGGCTGGACCGGCTACCGGGTCCGCAAGCCGGACCTGCCCCGCATCGAGGAGCTGTACGAGGTGCGTCTCTCGCTGGAGCAGACGGCGGTGCGGCGGCTGGCGGCCGACCCCCCCGACGCGGAGATCAACGAGCTGCTCAAGGTGTGGCAGCAGCCGAAGGGGTCGAACCCTGCGCCGGATCCCGACATGGTCCACGCCGACGAGGCGTTCCACGAGACCCTCGCCCGCCTGGCCGGCAACAAGACCCTCTTCACGATGCTCTGCTCGATCGACGAGCATATCCGGGTCATTCGCACCAATGACTTCCTGACCCCCAAGCGGATCTCGCAGACCTACCGCCAGCACCGGGGCATCCTGCTCGCGGTCCGGAAGGGCGACCCACAGCTCGCCGTCGAGCGACTGTCCGCCCACATCCACGAGAGCCAGACCTTCGTGGCGCAGGCTGCGGCCCGCGCCCTCAGCCGCATCCTTGCCCGCGACACCGAACAGGCGGCCCCGATCTCGGCATCGGCCGGCGCCGGAAAGGAGCGGCCATGAGCACCATCGCCCCGGAGATCCGGCCGACGAGGTCGGGGACCCCCCTGCTCTCGGTCGAGGGGCTCACCTGCCGGTTCGGCGAGGTCGTCGCCAACGACAGCGTGAGTTTCCTGGTCCAGCACGCCGAGATCCATGCGGTCCTCGGCGAGAACGGTGCCGGGAAGAGCACGCTGATGAAGTTGGTGTACGGGGTCTACCGGCCCACCGAAGGGGAGATGCACTTCGAGGGCCGGAAGGTGTCGATCGACTCGCCGGCCGTCGCTCGCAAGCTCGGCATCGGGATGGTGTTCCAGGACCTGCGCCTGATCCCGGCCTTCACCGTCGCCGAGAACATCGCCCTCGGGCTGCCGCTGCGGGGCCCTCGGCTCGACCGGGCGGCGGTCTGCCGCCAGGTGACCGAGGCGGCCGAGCGCTACGGACTCGCCGCCGACCCGGACGCCATGGTGCGAACCCTGTCGATCGGCGAGCGCCAGCGGGTCGAGATCCTGAAGGCCCTCATGGCCGGCGCCAAGCTGCTGATCCTGGACGAGCCGACCAGCGTCCTCGCCCCCCAGGAGGTCGACACACTCTTCTCCGGCCTCGACAAGCTGCGGTCGCAGGGCCTTTCGGTGATCATCATCACGCACAAGCTCCACGAGGCCCGGGCGATCTGCGACCGGGTGACCGTGCTGCGCGGGGGCCGCGTGATCCTCTCCGCCGTGGACCCGGCCTCGATGAGCGACCACGAGCTCGTCGACGCCATGGTGGGGCGCACCGTGCCGGCCCTCCCGGCGGAGCGCCCACCGACGCCGGCCGATGCCCCGGCCGCCCTCGAGCTCACCGGCGTCTCCGTCAAGGGTGACCGCGGCCAGCTCGCCTTGAAGGACGTGACCCTGTCCGTGCGCAGGGGCGAGATCCTCGGCATCGCGGGCGTGTCGGGCAACGGGCAGCGGGAGCTCTACGAGGTGGCGCTCGGCCTGCGGGCCAGCGTCTCGGGCTCGGTGAAGATCGGGACCACCGACGTGTCCGGCGGCAGCCCCGCCGCCGCAATCGAGGCGGGGGCGGTCGGCGTGCCGGAGGACCCCGTGGCCGACGCGGTGGTACCGGGGCTCAGCGTCACCGAGCACATGGCCCTCGGGAACCTCACGAGCTTCCGCAAGGGCCTCGGCATCGACTGGAAGTCGGTGCGGGCGAGCCTCGGATCGTTGGAGGACAGGGCGCAACTTCGGATGCAGGGGGGTGACCGGACGCTCGCCGAGCTCTCCGGCGGCAACATCCAGCGGGTGATGCTGACCCGGGCGCTGGCGATGCAGGCCCCCTTCGTCGCTGCGGCCTACCCGAGCCGGGGCCTCGACGTCGCCACGACCCGCCGTACCCAGGAACTCCTGCTGGAGCAACGGGCGTCCGGGGCCGGCGTGCTGTTCATCTCGGAGGACCTCGACGAGCTCATGGAGCTGTCCGACCGCATCGCCGTCCTGCACGGCGGCTCGGTGGCAGGCGTCGTCCGGCCGAAAGAGACCGATCGGTACGAGATCGGTCGACTGATGCTGGGAGGAGGTGGGGAGCAGTGAGTGCGATCAGCTCGGCGGTGCGTCCACCGAGGCTGCGGTCGGCCGGCCGCGAAGCGGGCCGCATCGCCCTGGCCTTCGGCGGGGCGCTCGTGGTCTTCGGTGCGTTCGTCATCGCCAAAGGAGCCAACCCGTTCACCGTCTATGCGGACATGGTCCGGTCGACGTTCCTCAACTCGAACTCCATCGCCGGGGTCCTCGTGAAAGCGTGTCCCCTCATCCTCGGCGCCCTCGCCGTCGCCGTGCCCGCCCGGGCCGGCCTCGTCAACGTGGGGGGTGAGGGGCAGATCGTCATCGGCGCGGTCGCCGCCGGGGGGGTGGCCCTCGCGCTCGACAGCCATCTCCCCGGAGGCATGGTCATCCTCCTCATGATGCTTGCCGGCGCTGCGGCCGGCGCCGTATGGGCGGGGATCGCCGGCGTGCTGCGCCTGACGCTCAGGGTCAACGAGGCGATCAGCACCCTGCTGCTCAACTACGTCGCCATCGACATCCTGCTCTACCTTATCTATCAGCCGTGGAAGGACATGCACGGCTCGGGCCAGCCCGTCACCCGGCAGCTCGCCGTGCCCGCCCGGCTGCCGTTGATCGGTGGCACCCAGGTCCACGCCGGCATCTTCATCGCCATCGCGGCCACCATCGTGATCTGGTTCCTGATGGAACGGACCTCCTGGGGATTCCGCCTCAGGGTCGTCGGGGGCAACAGCGAGGCGGCGCGGCGGGCGGGTCTCCCGGTGGGCAAGCTCCTCCTGTCGGCCATGCTGGTCGGCGGGGCCCTCGCCGGGCTGGGCGGCATGGTCCACTACGCCGGGGCCGAGCTCCAGCTCCGGGCCGGCATGACCGCGAACCTCGGCTACATCGCCTTCCTGGCGAGCTGGCTTGCCCGCCACAAACCGATCCAGGTGGCCGTCGCAGCGCTCCTGCTGGCGTCGATCGCCGTGGCGGGTGACAGCCTGCAGATCAACTCCGCCCTGCCCGCTGCCACCGTCAACGTGCTCATGGGCCTCGTGCTCGTCGCCGTCATGGGCGGCTGGGGACTGCGCAAGAAGGCGGTGACGGCATGAGCCTCGCTCTCGATGTCGCTGCCGGCGCCGTCGGCGGCGGCACGTCGATCCTCTACGCCGCGCTCGGCGAGACGATCTCCGAGCGAGCCGGCATCATCAACCTCGGCACCGAGGGCTGCATGCTCGTCGGCGCCCTCGGTGCCTACGCCGTGACGGCGATGTCCGGGAACGCGTGGATCGGCGTCGTCGCCGGGGCGGGAGCGGGCGGAGCGCTGGCCGCCCTCCACGCCATGCTCGTCATCGAGCGGAAGGCGAGCCAGCTCGCCTCCGGCCTCGTCATGCTGTTCATCGGCCTCGGCATCACCTCGCTGTTCGGGGGCAGCTTCGTCAGCCGGACCATCCATGCCTTCACGCCGGTCGCCCTCCCCGGCCTTTCGCAGATCCCGGGCATCGGCAAGGTCCTGTTCGACCACGACGCGCTCACCTACCTGTCGTTCCTGGCGGCGCCGGCCATCTGGTGGCTGCTGTTCCGCAGCCGCTGGGGCCTGCTGATCCGGGGGGCCGGTGAGCGGGGCGAGGTGCTCGCGGCCTACGGCTACTCGCCGAAGACGATCCAGTACCTGGCGGTCGTCGCCGGGGGGGCGCTCGCGGGGGTCGGGGGGGCACAGCTCTCGACGGCGTACGCCAACTCCTGGTTCGAGGGAATGACCGCCGGCCGCGGCTTCATCGCCGTGGCCCTCGTCATCTTCGCCGCCTGGGACCCCCTGAAGGCGGTGGCCGGCGCCTATCTCTTCGGCGCAGCGCTGGCCCTCTCGCCGGCGCTGCAGGCGAGGGGCTACGCCCTGAACCAGTTCGCCCTCGACGCCCTGCCCTACGTCATCACGGTCCTGGTGCTGGTGTTCCTGTCCCGCAGGCGGCTGCATGCCGCGCCGGAGGGCCTGATCCGCACGCTGGCGAACGCACCGGCCCGATAGCGATGTTCGCAACCAGATCAACGAGATCAGGGGGGACAGTGACATGAGAGCACGTAGGGTGGTGTGGGTTCTGAGCGCGGTGGTTGCCCTGCTGGGCGCAGCCTGCTCGAGCAACGTCTCATCCGGGAGCGCCTCCGGGCCGACCTCCAGCGCGAGCGCGACCGGAACGCCCGGGGTCGGCGGGACCGCCATCGGCTTCATCTTCGTCGGCCCCAAGAACGACTACGGCTACAACCAGGCCGCCTACGACGGCAGCCAGGCCGTGAAGGCGGCGTTCCCCAACCTCAAGGTGCTGACCGCCGAGAACGTGCCCGAGGACGACAACGCCACCCGGGTGATGAACAGCATGATCAGCGAGGGCGCGAAGATCATCTTCGCCACCTCCTACGGCCACCTGAACCCCGCCGAGGCGGTTGCGGCCCAGCATCCGGACGTCGTCGTCGTGCAGCAGGGCAACATCATCACCGGCACGGTGATCCCGAAGAACATGGGCACCTACTTCGGCACGGTGTACGAGCCCGTCTACCTGGCCGGCATCGCGGCCGGCAAGGCGACGAAGACCAACAAGCTGGGCTACGTCTACGCCTTCCCGATCTCGCAGTCGATCGACAACATCGACGCCTTCGAGCTCGGCGCCCAGTCCGTCAACCCGCAGGCGAAGACCTACGTCGTCAACACCTCCGCATGGTGCGACCCCGGCAAGCAGACGCTCGCCGCCAGCAGCCTGCTGTCGCAGGGCGTCGACGTCATCACCCAGCACCAGGACTGCACCGCCACGATCATCAAGGCGACGGAGGCGGCGGGCAAGTACTCGGTCGGCTACCACGCCGACGCCTCGTCGCTGGCGCCCAAGGGCTGGCTGACCGGCTCGCAGTGGAACTGGGGGCCCCTCTACACCGACGTCGTCAAGACCGTCCTCGCCGGTACCTTCACCGGCAGCAAGTACAACGCCAACTACCGGGTCGGCCTCAAGACCGGCGACAACCCGTTCGTCCAGTCACCCTTCGGTCCCTCCGTCTCCGATGCGACCAAACAGCTCATCGCCACGGCGAAGACGGCGCTGAGCCAGCCCGACGGCTCGCCGTTCAAGGGGCCGGTCTACGACCAGAGCGGCAAGGTGATCCCGGGGTTCGAAGCGGGGGTCGTGCCCAGCTATGCCACCATCGAGAACCTGACGACGTTCGTGCAGGGCATCGTCGGTCAGATCCCGAAGTCCTGACGGGTGTGACCGTGCACATGACCGCTCACCCGGCCGTTGACCCGACCGCTCACCCGGCCGCTCCGGTCGTGGAGGATCTCGTGGTCGAGGGCACCGCACCGTACCCGTGGCCCTGGGACGGACGGCTCGAGCCGTCCCGGCTGGCCCTGGTGGCCGTCGGCTGCCAGCGCTGGTGGGCGGAGCGGACGTCGGGAGCGGAGCGGGCGCTGACAGCCCTCGGCCGCACCGCCGTGGCAGTGAGGCAGGCGGGAGGGTTGGTCGTGGCGGTGCGCCACGGCCGGCCCACGGGGGGTGCCCGGGGCCGGAACCTCCTGCCACGGTGCGGCGAGGTCGGTTGGGAGCTCGTGAGCCCGGGGGTGCGCGGCGACGTCGTCGTGGAGGCGGTCGGCGTCGACGCGTTCTTCGGGGGGAGCCTCGACGCCCACCTGCGGTCGCTCGGCCGGGACACCCTGGTGCTCGGCGGCCTCGGACTCGAGACGGCCGTGTACTCGACGATGACGGGGGCGAACGACCGGGGCTACGAGTGCCTCGCCCTCATCGATGCCTGCGCTCCCCACGACCCTGCGGTCGCCGAGCGGGCCCTGTCCAGCATCACGATGTCCGGAGGGATTTTCGGGGCGGTGGGCACGAGCGCGGCGCTCTGCGCCGCGCTGGCAGTGCCGGGCGCCGGAGCTTGAGAAAGGAGCGGGAACATGTCCTACGGACCGGTTGAAGCCGACCCCTACCCCTGGCCCTACGACGGGGCCGTCGACCCGGAGCACACGGCGCTGGTCTGCATCGACTGGCAGACCGACTTCTGCGGGCCGGGCGGCTACGTCGACTCCATGGGGTACGACCTCAAGCTCACGCGGGCCGGGCTCGAGCCGACCGCTGCGGTCCTGGCTGCGGTGCGCGAGCGCGGGTTCATGGTGGTGCACACCCGTGAGGGACATCTGCCCGACCTCGTGGACTGTCCCCCCAACAAGCTGTGGCGCTCGAAGCGGATCGGCGCCGGCATCGGCGACCCCGGTCCCTGCGGGCGCATCCTCGTGCGGGGCGAGCCCGGGTGGGACATCGTGCCCGAGGTGTACCCGGTCGAGGGGGAGGTCATCATCGACAAGCCCGGCAAGGGCTCGTTCCACGCCACCGAGCTCGACCTCATCCTGCGGACGCAGGGAATCACGCACCTGATCTTCACCGGCATCACGACGGACGTCTGCGTGCACACGACAATGCGGGAGGCCAACGACCGGGGCTACGAGTGCCTCCTGCTCGAGGACTGCACGGGGGCCACCGACTACGGCAACTACCTCGCGGCGCTGCAGATGGTGAAGATGCAGGGCGGGGTGTTCGGGGCGGTGGCCCGCTCGGAGGCCCTGCTTGCCGCCCTCGCGGGAGCTTGACCGCCCCTGCGCAGCCTGGGGGCAGCCGGGGGGCCGAGGCGGTTGCGGCGGCACGTGCGGTGCTGGCCGGGTACCGTCCCGCCCGCGCCGAGCGGCGTCCGGCCTTCGACGTGTTCCTGCCGGGCAAGCTCCCGGAACGTGCGCCGGAGGCGGCGCGGAGGGGTTCCCACCCGCTGCCGGTAGGGCGGAGCGCCGCGGCGGCGAGTGGCAGCATCGCCGCCGCCGCGGCGGGGCTGCGCAGCGGGGCGACGACAAGCCGGCGGCTCGTCCAGGAGTCGCTCGAAGCCGTGGAGCGGCGGGACCCCGGCCTGCAGGCGGTGGTCCACCTGATGGCGGAGGAGGCAGCCGAGGCGGCGGCCGGCCTGGACGCGGAGCTGGCGGCGGGCCACGTCCGCGGGCCCCTGCACGGGATCCCCGTGACGGTCAAGGACATCATCCACGTCGCCGGGGCCCCGACCCGGGCAGGCTCGGCCGTGTACGAGGCGATGCCCGCAGCCGACGCCGAGGCGGTCGCCCGCCTGCGCGCCGCGGGGGCCATCGTCGTCGCGAAGGTCTCGACCCACGAGTTCGCGCTCGGCGTCACCACGCCGCAGAGCCGCAACCCGCACGACCAGACCCGGATCCCCGGCGGCTCGAGCGGAGGCTCCGCAATCGCGGTGTCGACGGGCATGGGGCTCGCCTCGCTGGCCACGGACACCCGGGCATCGATCCGGGTCCCGGCCGCGTTCTGCGGCGTCGTCGGGCTCAAGCCGACGTACGGGTCGGTGCCGACCTCGGGGATCGTCCCGAACTCGTGGAGCATGGACCACATCGGGCCGCTGGCACGGACGGTTGCCGACGCCGCCACGGTCCTTGATGCGCTCACCGGGGGCTGCAGCCGGCTGGACGGCTGGGTGGGGTCCCCGGTGGAGGGGCTGCGCATCGGCGTGCCGGCCGCCGCGTTTGCCGGCATCGAGCCAGGCGTCGACGCCGGGGTGCGGGCGGCGCTCGCCGTGGCCGAGGGTCTCGGGTGTGCGGTCACGGAGGCACGGCGGCCGACGGCGGCCGACCTGGACGACGCCAACGCCGCCGGCATGATCGTCAGCCGGTGCGAGGCCGCCACGTTTCACCGCAGCCTGGGAGCCGACCGCTCCCGGTACTGGCCGGAGGTCGCCGACCAGCTCGGGGCGGCGGGGAGCATCCCCGCGGTCGACTACCTGGAGGCCCAGCGCCTGCGGGCCGACCTCACCGAGGGGCTCCTGGCGGCGCTCGAGCACCACGACGTCCTCGCCATGCCCACCGTGCCGATCGTCGCCCCGCCGGTGGAGGACTTCGCCCGGTATCTCCTCGTCCTGTCCCGCAATACGACGCTGTGGTCGCTGACCGGTTTCCCGGCCATTTCGGTCCCCTGCGGGACCGCCGGCGGCCTGCCCTTCGGCCTGCAGCTCGTGGCGCCGCCGTGGCGGGAGGACCGGCTGATCGCCCTCGGCAGCGCCCTGGAGGCCGCGGCCTCGGTGCCGGCATCTGCCGCGGCACCTGTCCGGGGACCCGTTTCGACCGGTCTCACCTGAGATATGCCTGCAGCCCGGCGAGGAGAGCCTGCGCGGCCCGCTGACGGAAGGCGGGGTCCTCGAGCAGCGTGGCGTCCGCGGCGCTGTCCATGTTGCCGGTCTCGATGAAGACCTTCGGGACCCTGGAGAGGTTCAGGCCACCGAGGTCACTCCGCTGGTCCAGACCATCCCGACCGATGTAGGTCGAATAGGGCACCCCGGTCCCGGCCGCATAGGCGTCGCGGATGTCGACGGCGAGGCGCTGCGAGGGGGCGACAATGGCGTCGGTCAGGCCGGGCAGGGACACCGGGTAGATGACGTGGAACCCCCGGCCGACGGTCGAGCCGTCGGCGTGGATCGAGATCGCCACGTCGGCGTGGGCATCGTTGCCGATGGCGGCCCGCTGATTGATGCAGGGTCCCCACCCGTTGTTGTCGCTGCGCGTCAGCACGACCCTCGCTCCGCCGGCAGCGAGCAGGGAGGCGAGGCGCTGGGCGACGTCGAGGTTGTAGGCCGCCTCGGCGTAACCGTCCCGGGTGGCAGTCCCCGTGGTGTCGCACGCCTTCATGCCGTTGCCGATGTCGACGAGCCGGTTGATCTCGGCGGTGTGGGCCCAGTTCTGCCCGTTGTGGCCCGGGTCGATGACGACGGTTCGCCCGGCGAGGCCGGAGGCGCCTGCGGCAAGGGGTTGGGACGGCGGGGGTGCGGCCGGCCTGGGGGTGGCGGGGGCCGGCTTCGGGGCCGCGGGGGCCGCGGGTGGCCTGGCGGGGGTCGGGGCGGCCGTCAGCCTCGGTGCGGGCGTTGGGGTGGGGATGGGGCTCGGGATCGGGCTCGGGGGAGGACTTGAAGGGAGAATGGGGGCTGCGCTGGCCCCGGAGGGCGCGGGCGAGGCCGGCGGGCTCGGGGTCTGGACGGAGACAGCACGGCGCTGGGAGGGCCCCGAACAGGCCGCGGCAAGCAGAGCCACGAGCAGCACCAGTGCCGCACGACGCCCGGCCGAGATCACCACTGCAGACACGCCACAAGAATAGGGGCACGGCATGG
>DASXNO010000105.1:0-6461 GCA_036495025.1 Actinomycetota bacterium
GTCGGTCATGCCCCCTCGCCGGAAGGTCACCGTGGAGAGCCCCTGCTCCCTCGCCTTGGCTCTCCCCAGCTCGAGCAGCCGTTCGGCAAGATCGACCCCCAGGACCGAGCCGGCGTCGCCGGCAGCCTGGGCCGCGGGGAGCGCGGACGAGCCTGCCCCGCAACAGACGTCGAGGACGCGGTCGCCGGGCCGGATCCCTGCGAGCTCGACGGTACGGCGGCCACACAGGTCCCAGAACGACAGGGCGGGGTCGTCGAAGTTGTCGGCCGCGGCGTTGAAGGCCGCCTGCGTCCGTTGCTTCCGCACCTCCGGGTCGATCCGCACGGCGACAGTATGGGCCCTCAGAGGTGGCGGATCTCGGCCACCGTGCCGATGACGATCGCCGGCGCTTGCGACGGGTCGAGCCACTCCAGCAGCCGGAGCAGGCTCGAGGGTGCCACGCTCACGCACCCGATGGTGGGTCTGCCGGTGTCGTCGTGAATGAACACCGCCGAACCGGCACCGGGGACGGCGGGCTCGGCGTTGTAATCGACGACGGCGAAGTGCTGGTAGGCGGTCGTCTCCTGCCAGAGCGCCTCGCTCTTCCCCCCGAACGGGGGCGGAGCGCCGCAGGCGACGTGCTGGAACGTGTTGTAGGTCGGCGAGGACGGGTCCTCGTCCCACCAGTCACCGCAGGAAAGCTGGTGTTACGCGTAGCGGACGCCGGGGTTGGCCGCGATGCCGTACATCACGGACCCGATCCGGTAGAGGCCGGCGGGGGTTGAGCCGTCGCCCTCCCGGTGGTGGTCGGAGACACCGGTGACCCCGACCCGCGCCGGCCACGGCCCGGCGACCAGGGACCAGCAGCCGCCGGAGCGCTGCCAGAGTTCCATGCTCGCCGTGGCCGACCCGGAGGACGGTGCGGCAACCGTGACGAGCTGAGCGGCGCCCGCGGTGCTTGCCAGGTCGCTCGGGAGGGTGGCGGGACACGCTGCGCGCGCCGGCTGCGAGGCCGGCTTGGGGGGCGTCGTCGCCGGCTTGGGGGGCGTCGTCGCCGTCGGGGTCGTCGTGGGTGCCGCATCCGGTCCCGGCGGCACGGACGCCGCAGGAGCCAGGGCCACGGCCGGCGTCGTAGCCGGTGCCACGGCCGGCTTCGCCGGGGAGGCGCACGCGCCGGCCAGGAGGGCGATGCCCAGTACGGCGGCAACGGCAGTCCGGTTCGGTCTCAAGGCAATGACACGGCACGGTAACAAACGGGGCGACCCCGCTCCCCTATCGTTTTGCTGATGGAGATCCGGCTCGCAACGCCTGCCGACGCCGTCGCCATCCGCGCGATCTACGCCCCCATCGTGAGCTCGACCCCGATCAGTTTCGAGCTCGAGCCCCCGACGGTCGAGGAGATGGCCGCCCGGATCACCGCAGTCCTGCCCACCTACCCGTGGCTCGTGCTGACCGACGGCGGTGGCGTGGCGGGGTATGCCTATGCCCACGCCTACCAGCCGCGACCAGCCTACCGGTGGTCGGTGGAGACGAGCGTCTACATGGGGGACGGCCGCCGCGGGGCCGGCCTCGGGGGCGCGCTCTACCGGTCGCTGCTCGACGTCTTGGCCCGCCAGGGCTACCGGCAGGCGGTTGCCGGGGTCGCCCTGCCGAACCCTGCGAGCGTCGGCCTCCACCAGGCCTGCGGCTTCCGGCTCACGGGAGTCCAGGAGCGGCTCGGCTGGAAGCTGGGGGCCTGGCACGACGTCGGCTGGTTCCAACGGGAGCTCGTCCCCGGCTCCGGTGCCCCCGCGGCGCCGATCGCCGTGGACCGCCTGGCGCCGGGCACCCTGGCCGCGGCCCTTCAGCTCGGAGCCCAGCACGTCGATCGGCGGCCGCAGGATCATCCCCAGCCACACGCGAATCGCCGGGCACCTGAGGTGCCCGGCGAACGGAGCTTTGGCGGAGGTGCTGGCAGGACTCGGTGACTAGTGGAACGAGTCCCCGCAGGCGCAGGTCCCGTGGACGTTCGGGTTGTCGATGGTGAAGCCCGACTGCTGCAGGGTCTCCAACCAGTCGACGCGGCATCCCCGGAGGTAGGGAGCCGACATCCGGTCCACCCGGACAGGGACGCCATCGGTCAGCGTCTCGATGTCGCCGTCCATTGCACGGTCGTCGAAGTACAGCGAGTACCGGAGGCCCGAGCAGCCGCCGGGCTGCACGGCCACCCGGAGGAAGAACTCAGGATTGCCCTCCTGGTCCAGGAGCTGGCGTACCTTCTTCGCTGCCGTCCCCGTGAGGTTGATCACCTGCGGCTGGGTTTCGACGGTCTCAGTCCCGGCATCCAATTTCGGTCCTCCCGTTTCGAGTGGGCACTACGCCGTCCAGGATACCCCGTTTCACCGATAGCTCAGGCTCTCCGGGCCGCTCGATGGCCTGATCCCACAAATTAACGCGACGTTCTCGGGCCCTTCACACGATCGTTACATCGTTGCCCCGATCGGTTCATCTGGGACAACTAGCGTCTCCCGGCAGGGGCCGTGCCCGCGTGCGGCTCGCACCGCGTCGCGGACCACCGGGCTGGAACGAGGGAAGGGGGAGGACTTCGATGAGCACACGACGGGTACGCATTCGACGCCTCAGGGCGGCCGGGGTTGCCGGGATCTTCCTCGTGAGCAGCCCACTGCTTGCAAGCGGGCCGGGGGCGCTGGCACAGGCGGACACGACGTCGCCCATCCAGCACGTCATCGTCGTCATCGGAGAGAACCACACGTTCGACAACGTGTACGGCACGTACACGCCGGCGCCGGGCCAGTCGATCGACAACCTGTTGTCGAGGGGCATCGTGAATGCCGACGGATCGCCCGGTCCCAACGTGGAGCTCGCCACCCAGCACACGGCCAGCGACACCGTCACCTACAGCCTCGACCCGACCCGGACGGGGGCCTACAACCCCCTCCCGCAGCCGAACACGACGTCGGCCATCGGCCAGCCGCCGAATGTCCCCGACCCACGCTTTCCGGCAAACCTGCCCAACGCACCCTTCCAGATCACCAAGTACACCGAGTACCAGAACGACTACGTCGGCGACCCGATCCACCGCTTCTACCAGATGCAGCAGCAGATGGCCCAGGGCCACAACGACCTCTTCGTGTGGAACGACCAGACCGCCGGCGACGACAACGGTGCGATCCCCCCGGCGCCGATCCACCAGGGGGCCGTCGCCATGGGCTTCTACAACATGCAGACCGGGGACGCCCCGATCCTCAAGTCCCTCGCCGATCAGTACGCGATGTCGGACAACTACCACCAGTCCATCGCGGGCGGCACGGGGGCCAACCACATCGCCATCGGCCACGCCGACGACGCCTTCTACCAGAACGCCTCCGGGCAGCCCACCGTACCCCCGGCCAACCAGATCGAGAATCCCAACCCGAAGCCCGGGACGAACAACAACTTCACCCAGGACGGCTACGCCGGGGGTAGCTACTCGAACTGCTCTGACCCGTCGCAACCCGGCGTCGGTCCGGTTCTCCAGTGGGCGATCGCCAACAACGCCTTCAAGAACGGGGACTGCGCCCAGGGCGCCTACTACATCCTCAACAACTACAATCCGGGCTTCAAGGCGAACGGGACCCCCCAGACATCGACCTTCACGGTGCCCATCCAGCAGCACCTCCCCAGCCTTGCGGACTCGCTGAGCTCGAAGGGAGTCTCGTGGGGGTACTTCGGTGAGGGCTGGAACAAGGGCAACCCTACCCCGGACTGGTGCGACATCTGCGACCCGTTCCAGTACGACGCCAACTACCCCACGTATCTCGCCCAGGGCCACATCGGCGGCTACAACGACTTCCAGACGAAGGTCGCCAGCGGCTCACTGCCGGCGGTGTCGTTCGTGAAGCCCGGCAACGACGACGGCCATCCGGCGTACTCGACGCTCTCGCAGTTCGAAGGCTTCACCCAGAGCGTCATCACGTCGGTCCAGAACCAGCCGAAGCTGTGGAAGAACACGGCCATCCTCGTCACCTTCGACGAGGGCGGCGGCTACTACGACAGCGGCTACGTGGCGCCTGCTACCTTCTTCGGCGACGGCACCCGGATCCCGATGATCGCGGTCTCCCCGTTCGCCAAGAAGGGCGCCGTGTCCCACAGCTACGCCGACCACACGTCGATCGCGAAGTTCATCGAGCGCAACTGGCGGCTGCCGGCGCTCTCCAACCGGAGCTGGGACAACCTCCCCAACCCCAGGGCCTCGGGGGCCAACCCCTACGTCCCCACCAACGGCCCTGCCGTGGGGGACCTCTTCGACCTCTTCAACTTCGCCAACAACAACGGGCAGAGCTAGCGAGTACCCCTCCCGGCAGGATCGCCTTCGGTCGCCGGTTCAGTCGCCTTCGGCGGCGGACTCGGACTGGAACCAGGCCTCCAACTCGGCGGGGGTGGGCGCCTCGGGAGCCGGCTTTGCCTTGCTTTTTCCCCGCATGCGCTCGGGGTAGCCGACGATGCCCGCGTCGTAGAAGGGGATCCCGAGCTTCTTGCAGAAGCTTTCCGCCCGCTTGCGGTCGGCCACCGGTACCCGCTGCCACTCGCCGCCCCGAGCGACGAGCAGCAGTGACTGGTCGAAGGTCGCTGTCCGCGGCTCGAGGTAGCCCTCCACACCTTGGTGCTTGGCTGCGAACTCCTTGAGCTTCTCGAGCTCGTCACGCTTGGGCTTACCGAACCTGGCCACAGAACCATTTTCGCAGAAACCCAGGAGAGTCATTCGGGACTTCGGCCTCCCCGGGACGAGGCGGCGGGACGGCAAACCTGGCGCTAATCGCTACCCCACGACGCCGGAGCCCTGAAGGGCCCGACGCTTCGGATGGGGATGAACTTCAGACGGATGACGTCGGCCTCGGCCACCTCGACGACCGATCCGTCTCGCCGGCAGACGGCGAGCGTCCGGGCCCCCGACTCGTTGACACCGACGCGCTGGAGCAGGCCGACGACCTCGCTGTACGGGTGTTCCGGATCTCCCTCGATCCGGTACAGGATGGAGATCTTCTCGCCCAGGCGCCGCTGGAAGCCGGCATCGTCCTGGGACTCGCCAGGATCGCTACTCGCTGCCACGCTCCTCGCTCGGTGCGAAGGGGCTCTCCGAGGCACCGCCCGAAGCGTCCGGGTGGTCGACGAAGAAGACCTTGTTCACTTCGATGAAGTTCTTCCACTCGGCGGGAACGTTGTCGCCCGGGTAGATGGCGTCGACAGGGCAGGCGGGAAGGCAGGCATCGCAGTCCACACACTCTTCGGGGTGAATATAGAGTTGCTCCTCACCCTCGTAGATGCAATCGACCGGGCATTCGTCAACGCAGGCACGGTCCTTCACTCCGATGCACGGCTCACAGATCACATAGGTCATCCGTCATTCCCTCCCAGCCGAGGTCCCACTTCGCGAGCGCATTGTACCCGTCGCCTCACAGCGAAGATCCATTGTCGCAGGAATGATGACGGTGGCCACGAGGCGGGCAGCGGAGGTGCCCCTCGAGGCGCCGGATAGAAAACCCGAGGCGCCCCTCAAGGCGCCGGATTGAAAATAGGATGGAGTCCGAGCGCCACGAATGGAGTCCGAGCGCCATGATCGGCTGGAAGGTCATCCCCAGAATCGGCATCGGCCCCGTGCAGTTCTCTCCGCACGGGGTTGGCATCGCATTGGGCTGTTTCGTCGGTGCGTGGCTCATGGCGAGGCGGGCTCGCGCCCGGGGGTTCGACGAGAACCACGCCTGGAACACGGCAGCCTGGGGAGTGGTGGGCGCCATCATCGGTGCCCGACTCGCCTACGTCGTCGGACACCTCGACGCCTACAGTTCGCCCGTGCAGTGGCTCGAGATCTGGAAGGGGGGCATCTCGCTCATCGGGGGCCTGATCGGCGGGATCGTCTTCGCCTCCTTCTACTTCCGGCGGCACCACCTCGACTTCTGGGAACTGGCCGACCTCGGTGCGCCCGGACTCGCCCTCGGCATTGCCGTCGGGCGGTCGGGTGACCTCGTCATCGGCGACCACCTCGGCAAGCCCACCCACTTCTTCCTGGGCTGGGTGTACCGGGGCGGCACGCTGATCTCGCCACCCCCCTGCCTCACGCCGGCGGGCCACCACGTTTACCCGACCTCGTCGGGCTGCATCCTGCCGGGGATCCAGGTCCACCAGACCGCGCTCTACGACGCCATCTGGTCGCTGTGCATCTTCGGGATCCTGGTGCTCCTTGAGCGCCGCCCCCACCGCAAGGGCCTGCTGTTCCTGACCTGGGCCGGGCTCTACACGACGGGACGGATCGTCACGGACTTCCTGCGGGTGGACAAACGCTGGGTGCTCGGCCTCACCGGCAGCCAGATCACCAGCATCTTCGCGGTCGCGCTCTGCGCCTTCCTGATCGCTCGGTACCGGGGTGCTCCGGGGGCCGAGGGTCCGAAGGCGTCGCACGCCATCGGGGCTCCACACTCGCCCGACCCCGAACCGAAGACCTCCCA
>DASXNO010000106.1:0-3680 GCA_036495025.1 Actinomycetota bacterium
AACTGCGGGCTGGTCAATGATCCAGAGCCAGGACCCATCCGGCTGCCGGCGTGCCACCTCGGCCGTCGCGCCCCGTCCCGCAAGGCGGGTCGACGTGAGCGCGAGGTCCCCGGTGTCGTTGCGGATGGCCGGGCGCTGGTCCCCGGCGCCGAAGGTCGGTCTGCCGGCGAGCAACATCTCGTAGGCCGCCCGGATGGCCTCCCTCCCAATCGAGAGCTGGCCGGGCGGGAACGCAAGGACCGCTCCCGGTTCGTACAGCTCGACGAGGCCTTCCACGTCGCCCGCGTTGGCCCGCTCGAGGAAGAGCCTGCTGAGGTCCTCTGGCTCGGCCGCCCGCGGCCGCTGTCCGTCCACGGCGACTCCTTGTCCCATCGTGCTCCGCGAGGATAGTCCGCGATCGCGCATATAAGCGCGATGGAGGACTAACCTCCAAGTCTGTCGGACTTCCTGATATCGCCGAAGTGGACGGGCTCGCCCGGCAGTGGGCTTGCGTCGTGGGGTCGGAGACCGTCGAGGACGATCGAGAGGTAGCGCTCGCGCAGCCCCGGGTCGCCGGTCTGGGCGGTGACGTGGGAGATCGCGGAGAGCAGCATCGTCACGTCGCCCGGCCCGATGTCCGACCGGATGGCACCGGCGGCCTGGGCCCTGCTCATGAGCTCCCCCACCGCCTGGTGGAGCCCCTGCTTCACGGAGACAGCGATCGCGGGGATCGCCGCCGACATCTCCTCGGCGAGGGCCCGGTGCCGGGTCTGGAAATCCGCCATCCGCACGAAGAATCGCCGGAGGGCCGCGCCGGCGTCCGGCTCGTCCAGGGCCGCTCGGGCGTCTTCGAGGAGCAGTTCGCAGCCCTGGGTGACGACCGCGTCCACGAGATCGACCTTGGTGGGGAAGTTGCGGCAGACGGTGCCGACCCCCACCCCGGCCCGATGGGCGACCTGCTCGATCTGAACCTTGCAACCTTCCTCGGCGAAGAGCTCGGCGGCCGCGGCGAGGACCCGCTCGCGGTTGCGGCGGGCGTCCGCGCGCTGGGGTCGGGCTGCGTGCTCCTCGATGGTGCTCAAAGTTCTCCTTGACAACCGGAAGCCTCATTCCGTATTCTTAGGCCTACCGGAACCTCGATTCCAGTTATAGCACACCAGGTTCCCTCTCCGCCCCCCGTCGCACCCTCCTGGAAGGACCGCAATGGACGCACTCGCCCCGCCTGCTCCCACGACCGACTACGACCGCCGATGGTGGACCCTCGCGGTGCTCTGCCTCAGCCTTCTGATCGTCTTCGTCGGCAACTCCAGCCTGAACGTCACCCTTCCCACGCTGGCCCGCGACCTGCACGCGACCGGTGCGCAGCTGCAGTGGGTGGTGGCGGTCTATTCGCTGGTCTTCGCCGGCCTGCTGTTCTCGACGGGCTCGATGGGCGACCGCTACGGCCGCAAGGGAGCCCTCCAGCTCGGGTTCGTCCTGTTCCTCGCCGGCGCCGGGCTGGCGTCGGCCTCCCATGTCATGTGGCAGCTCATTGCCTGCCGGGCCGTGATGGGAGCCGGGGCCGCCCTCATCATGCCCTCGACGCTGTCGATCCTCATCAACGTCTTCCCGCCGCACGAGCGCCCGAAGGCCATCGCCATCTGGGCGAGCGTCACCGGCGCTGCGGGGGCCCTCGGGCCGATCGCCAGCGGCCTGCTCCTCGCCCACTTCTGGTGGGGGTCCGTGTTCCTCATCAACGTCCCGTTGATCATCGTGGCGCTGATCGGCGGCCGGTTCTTCGTGCCGAAGTCCCGTGACCACGAGCAGGCGCCGCTCGATCCCGTCGGGGCGATCCTGTCGACGATCGGCATCGTCGCGCTGGTCTACGGCCTGATCGAGGCACCGAACAGCGGCTGGCTGAGCGGCGCCACCCTCGGCTCGTTCGCCGCCGCGGGGGCCGTGCTCGCCGCCTTTGTGGCGTGGGAGCTCAGGATCGAGCACCCGACGCTTGAGATCCGGTACTTCCTCAACCGGGCGTTCTCCATCGGCACCGGCGGCATGATCCTCGTGTTCCTCGCCCTGTACGGCGTCATCTTCCTGCTCACGCTCTACTTCCAGCTCGTGCTGGGCTACAGCGCGCTCTCCACGGCGGTGCGCTTCGTCCCGATCGCCCTGATCATGATCCTGGTCGCACCGCAGACCCCCCGCATCACCGCCCGGTTCGGTGCGCAACGCGCCGTGGGGACCGGCATGCTGTTCGTCGCGGCGGGGCTGCTGGGACTCCTCGGCCTGGGGTTGCACACGGCGTACCCCTACGTCGTCGCCTGCCTCGTGCCGATCGTGGGCGGCATGGCGATGTCGATCTCCCCCATGACCGCCTCGATCATGTCGGCGGTGCCGCCACGGCGGGCGGGGGCCGGCTCGGCGATGAACGACACCACGCGTGAGCTGGGCGCCGCCCTCGGCGTCGCCGTGCTCGGCAGCCTTGCCGCCTCCCGGTATGCGAGCGGGCTCGCAGGTCCGCTGCGTGCCCTGGCCCCGGCGGCCCGAGCCACGGCCCGGTCGTCGCTGGCGGGGGCGCTGCAGGTGGCCGGAAGCCTGCCCCGTGCCGCCGGCGCGGCCCTGGCCCGCAGCGCCGATCTTTCCTTCGTCTCCGGGTTCCACCTGGCCGGTGTCGTGGGGGCCGGCCTGGCCGCCCTGTCGTCGGTCATCGTTTTCCGGTACCTGCCCCGCCGGCTGACGCAATCCGACGACGCGCCGATGGCGCTGGATTTGGAGGAGCTCGCCCTCGAAGCGCTGATGCTCGAGTACGCCGACCTCGACTACCCCGAAGACGAGCCGGCGGTGGGCTGAGCCCAGGCGGTCCGCACGCACCGAGGCGCGATACTGCGCGGCACATCAGCTCCTCGGCTGGTGTCGCACCGTCAAAAGGGACCACCAGGCGTGACGGGATCGCTGATCGAGGACGTGCGGGGAACGATCGGCTCGACGGAACCGCTCCCCTTCATCGACTTCATGCGCCTCGCCCTCTACCACCCGAGCGACGGGTACTACGCGACGAGGGTCCCGGGGCACGGCAGCGACTACCGGACCTCACCGTCCATCGGCCCATGGTTCGGCCGGATCGTCGCCCGCCAGCTGGAAGCGATGTGGGAGGCGCTCGGGACGCCGGACCCGTTCTGGGTCGTCGAGGTGGGAGCGGGCCGGGGAGACCTCGCTGCGGGGGCGATGGAGGCGGCGGGCCCGATGTCGGACGCCCTGCACTGGCGATTCGTCGAGCGCTTCGAGCGGGTTCGCTCGTGGCAGCGGCGGCGGTTGGGCACGGCCGCCACGTCGGCGGAGTGGGCGCCGGCCCTCGGGGAGCCGCCCGCCACCTCGGCGGAGGGAGCCGCTTCGAGCTCTGCCCCGAGCTAGAGGCCTGGTGCTGCCAGGCCGCACGAGCGCTGGAGCGTGGCTACCTGCTCCTCGTGGACTATGGCGGTGTCGAGCCCGAGATCTGGCTCGACAATCCCGAGGGCACCCTCGCGACCCACGGACCCGCCGACGTCGGGACGTCGCCGGTCGAAGACCCCGGTCGCAAGGACATCACGGCCAAGGTCAACTTCTCCGCCGTGCTCCGGGCCGTGGATGCGGCGGGCCTGGTGTGACCGCCACGACCCCCTTCCCAGAACAGAATGGTCGGATGTTGCTCGCTGAGCGAGCAACATTCCGCCAGGGTGTTG
>DASXNO010000107.1:0-10887 GCA_036495025.1 Actinomycetota bacterium
GTGCCGAGCGCGAAGACCGCCCGGAGCACGTCGACGTTGAGGGAGCGGTAGAGGAAGTAGGCCGCAACACCGCCAACCAGGCCGAAGATTGCGTCCCAGGTGAGGTTCGACTCCTTGAGGAAGAGCGCCTTCACGACCAGCCCACCGAGGATTCCCATCGCGATTGCGATTCCGATGACCACGTCTGCCTCCTTCTTGCCCCGGCTTGTGCGCCAGGGCCTAAACCACTCGGGATCCGTGTCCCTTCTCGATCGAGCCGGGCGGTCCCGCTTTCACCCCATCAGACGTGCGCACGGGCGGGAAGGTTACGAGCGGAGGAGCTCCTAGGCGTGCGCTGCGGCGGCGCGAAGGGTGCCGAGCAGCCGGCGGCGGCGGCGGCCCCGGATGAGGACGGCTCCGGTCGCCAGCCCGGCGAGCAGGATGGCGGCCCCCCCGGCGGCGGCCAGGCGGGGGTCGGTGAGGCGCTCGCGCATCTCCCGGGCGGCGGGGATGCGGGCGCGGAGGCCCGCCCGTGAACGGACAGCCTCGATCGTCGCCGGCAGCAGCCAGGCGGGGGGCTCGATGGTCTGGGTGGCGAGCGCCGCGAGGGCACCCTCCAGCTCCCGGTAGGCCTCGAGCTCTCCCCGGCACTGGTCGCAGGTTCGCAGGTGGGCGTCAAGGGCCCGGGCGGCGGGCCCGCCGGTCTGATCGATAGAGGCCTGGATGTGCTGCGCTGCCTCACGACACTCCACCGCTCTCCCTCCTCCCTTTCTCTGTCGCCCTGGACCGGGCCGGAGCCTCGTCGACCAGCATCTCCTTCAGTTTCTGGCGGGCACGGTGGAGACGCACCTTGGCGGCCCCCTCGGAGATGCCCAGTTGATTGCCCACCTCTTCGAGCGAAAAGCCGTACACGTCCCGCATGACCACCACGGCCCGGTACCCCGCGGGAAGGCTCAGGAGGGCCGAGTCGAGCCGCTCGGCAAGCTGCCGGCGGTCCAGCTCGGCGCCCGGGTCACCCGATGCAGGGGCCTGCCAGTCCTGCCACTCCTCGTCGCCCAGCGGAACCTCATGACGCCGCCGTGCCCGCTTCCGCAGGCTCGTGATCGCGACGCTCGAGGTCACCCTGTACAGCCACGTCGAGAACTTCGCCTCGCCGCGGAAGGACTTGATGGAACGCAGCAACCGGATGTAGGTCTCCTGGGCGACCTCGGCTGCGTCGTCCGGGTTCCCGGTCAGGCGAAGCGCCAGGGAGTACACCTCCCGTTGCGAGCGGCGAATCAGCTCCTCGAACGCCTCGGGCCGACCCTGCTGGCATCCCTCGATGACCTCGGTTGGTACGTCCACACGCGTCCTGCCTACTCCCTTTGACGAGCATGATGGGAAAAGGTTACAGGTAATGGCCGCGCCCGGAAACGGACAACACCTTAAGCTTCGCTCTCCTATGGAGCTACGCAGGCGTTAAAAGCGGCTCAGTAGCGGAAGAGGCCTCCGGCGACGACCAGGGTCTGGCCTGTGACGTAGTCCGAGTCCGGCGAGGCGAGGTACAGATGCGCCCTGGCGACGTCCTCGGGCTGGCCGGCGTAACCGAGCGGGATCATCATCATCGCCAGGTTGCGGATCCCCTCGGGGATGCCCAGGTCGGGGTCGGGGGACTGCTCCTTGGCGGCGGTGAGGCGGGTCTCGATGAACCCCGGCGCCACGGCGTTGACGTTGATGTGGAACTGGCCGAACTCGGCGGACAGCGTCCGGGTGAGGCCGATCAGGCCCATCTTGGCCGTGGCGTAGTTCGACTGGCCCGGGTTGCCCTGCAGTCCTGCCGTCGACGAGGTGAAGGTGATCTTGCGGTGGTAGGCGGGGGCGCCCCCGCTGGCGATCTCAGCTTTGGCGGCCCCCCGCATGTGGTCGATCGCAGCCCGGGTGGCGTGGAACGCCGTGCGCAGGTTGACGTCGAGGACGAAGTTCCAGATGTCCTCGGTCATCGTGTGGAACATCTTGTCCCGGGTGATGCCGGCGTTGTTGATGAGGATGTCGAGCCTGCCGAAGCCCTCCACCGCCCCGGCGACGAGCGCCGCAGCACCCTCCATGGCCACCGCGTTGTCGAGGCTCAAGGCGGCGCTGCCACCGTCCGCGGTGATCTCGGCGACGACCGCCTCGGCGGGCTCGGGGTCGACATCGTTGACGACCACCGAGGCCCCCTCGGCAGCGAACAGCCTGGCCGTGGCAGCACCGATCCCCCGGCCCGCGCCGGTGACGATGGCTACACGGTCATCGAGACGGCCCACGCGGTGGCTAGCGTGTTTCCCGGTGGACCCGGTGGCAGCGGCACCACCGGCAGTACTTGTTCAGCTCCAGGCGGCCCTGCTGTTTCTGGCGGTTCTTGGTCGTGATGTAGTTGCGCCGCTTGCACTCGGTGCAGGCGAGGATGACGTGGGGACGCTTGTCGGTGGTGGAGGCCATTGGATCTCCCTTTAAGCTTCGCTCTCCTGTGGAGCTCCGCGGGCTTCTACTTGTGGATCTTGATGACCCGGCCGGCACCGACAGTTCTGCCGCCCTCACGGATGGCGAAGCGGAGGCCTTCCTCCATGGCGATGGGCTGGATCAGCTCGACATGAATCTGCGTGTTGTCGCCGGGCATGACCATCTCGGTGCCCTCGGGAAGTTGGACCGACCCGGTCACGTCCGTGGTGCGGAAGTAGAACTGTGGGCGGTAGTTGTTGAAGAACGGCGTGTGCCGGCCTCCCTCCTCCTTGGAGAGCACGTAGACCTGCCCGTCGAACACCGTGTGCGGGGTGATCGATCCCGGCTTTGACAGGACCTGCCCACGCTCGACGTCGTTCTTGGCGACCCCTCGGAGCAGGACCGCGGCGTTGTCACCGGCCTGCGCCTCGTCGAGCAGCTTCTTGAACATCTCGATCTGGGTGGCCACGGTCTTGCGGGCCGCGGTCTTGATGCCCACGATCTCCACCTCGTCGGAGACCTTCAGCCTGCCTCGCTCGACCCGGCCCGTCACGACGGTGCCGCGGCCGCTGATCGAGAAGACGTCCTCGATCGGCATGAGGAACGGCTTGTCGATGTCACGCGGAGGCTCGGGGATGTAGGTGTCGCAGGCCTCGAGCAGCTCGAGGATGCCCTTCTCGGCCTCGGCGTCGCCCTGGAGCGCCTTGAGGGCCGAGACGCGGACCACGGGGATGTCGTCGCCCGGGAACTCGTAGGACGAGAGCAGCTCCCGCACCTCGAGCTCGACGAGGTCGAGGATCTCGGGGTCGTCCACCATGTCGACCTTGTTCATGGCGACCACGATGTAGGGCACGCCGACCTGGCGGGCGAGCAGCACGTGCTCCCGCGTCTGGGGCATCGGGCCGTCGGCGGCCGAGACGACAAGGATCGCACCGTCCATCTGGGCGGCGCCGGTGATCATGTTCTTGATGTAGTCGGCGTGTCCCGGGCAGTCCACGTGCGCGTAGTGACGGTTCTCCGTCTGGTACTCGACGTGGGCGATGGCAATGGTGATGCCCCTCGCCTTCTCCTCGGGAGCCTTGTCGATCTGGTCAAACGGGGTGAAGTCGGCCATGCCCTTGGTGGACAGCACTTTGGTGATCGCTGCCGTGAGCGTGGTCTTGCCATGGTCGATGTGACCGATGGTCCCGATATTGACGTGGGGCTTGTTGCGCTCGAACTTCTTCTTCGCCATCGCCTACCTCCAGGCACTTCTCATGTTGTGGAAACCAACCTCTTGTTTCGTAGCCCCGCTTGTCCTTGGGGCCACAGCTCGGGTAGCGGCGGGCGGATTCGAACCGCCGACACAGCGATTATGAGCCGCTTGCTCTACCACTGAGCTACGCCGCCAGATGCTACCAGACAGGGGTTCGCCCCCCGCCTGGCCCCAAACCTTAACCCCATGCTGAAACCACATGCTGACCAGCCACGTTCGATCCGCCGATCTGGGCTGGGTGCAAGCGCCTCTTCGAGCCCCCTCGCGGAATCGAACCGCGGACACCGGCCTTACCATGGCCGTGCTCTGCCGACTGAGCTAAGGGGGCCGACAAAACCGCACTGCAGCCCAAACACAGCCCGAAGCCTGGGGGGCCACACAAAAATGATAGCCGCTTTGCCGCGGTTGCTGGCGAGGGGCTTCGGGGGGGCGGTGCGCGCCTGCGGAGCGGAGACTCCCACAGGCGATAATGGCCCCATGAGAGGAGGCAACCATGTCACCCCGTGAACACGCCCCGGGCGAACGGGTCGTCCTCGGGCGCAAGACCCCGGACAGCATGGTCCAGTTCCAATGGACGGGGGCGGAGCCGGAGGGTGTCGACAGCACCGAGTTTGCGGTTTCGTGTGGCGCGGTCTGGGAGGGCGACGAGCTGGTGACCCACAACCTCCTGGCCTTCGAGCACAACATCCTCCACTCGATCGACGGGTTTCTCGAGGACTCCGACTGAGCACCGGGCCCGGCCAGCCGCCCGAGCCCGTCACCGGCGGCGAGACGATCATCCGGCCGGGCGGATTCCCGCGACCGCCGGCGCCCGAGACCCCCCCGCCCCCGGCCCCCCCGAGGAACCGGCACCAGCTCGGACTCCTCGTGGGAGCCGCCTTCGTCTTCATCGCCGCCGTCATCGCCGTCGTCGTTGCCGGCAGCCGCAAACCCGGCCCAGCGCAGGCGCCAGGCCCGAGGCCCTCGCCGGTGGCCTCCGCCGCCAGCGGCCCGACCGGGTTCCGGGCGGAGGACCACGGCAGCACGGTGGACCTCTTGTGGAACGACAGCTCGGGGGGGACGGCGAGCTACTTCGTCGTCTACCGCAGCATCGACGGCCCGCAGCAGACGGTCTCCGTGCCGCAGGGCAGGACCATGGAGGAGGTGACCGGCCTCGACCCCACGAAGGGGTACTGCTTCCGCCTGGGAGCTGTCATCCCGCAGGGGTCGGGCACGACGACCGCCTTCGCGGACACGAGCGTGCGAGGGTGCATCGCTGCGACCTCCTCCCCCTAGACGCCAGCCAGGCGGGTGAGAGGCTTGAGTTCTTCAGGAAGTGCGACAAGGCTGCTTGCCTTGACCGTCTAAACTGGATGCCTTGGGAAACTCCGACCGCCCCGGCAAGGAGGTCAGTGTGACTGTCATTCGCGTGAACCCCGACAGTGTCCGTCAGTACGCGAGCGCCGCCCAGCAGCAGTTCGACACCATCCGGGTCGAGTTGGTCGGCCTGGTGAACGACGCGACGACCGTCCGGTACTTCGGACCCAACTCTGTCGACTTCAAGACTCACTGCGGCCAGATGGCGTCCGACTTCGGCCGGCGCCTCGCCCAGGACCTGGGCCAGATTGCGGACGCCGTCCGTTCCTCGACGACTGCCATCGCCACGTCGCTCGGCGGCGCCCCGATCTCGATGTCCGTGAACGGCGCCCCGATCCCGCTGCCCACGGTCCCCGCCGGCGACGGCTCGGTGGAGATCGACACGTCGGGGCTGGAGGGCCTGAAGCCCGTGGTGGCTCGCCACATCGATGCCATCACCGCCCAGATCGACGCCCACCTGCGCAACCTGCAGAGCACCGATTGGCAGGGCCAGGCCAAGGAGACCGCCGTCGGTGCAGTCTCCGGATTCAGCAACGCTGCCAAGAACCTCGCCAGCGACGCACGGACGTCGATCACGTCGTACATCGACAAGCAGATCAACCTCGTGCTCGCCGGGGACCGCTGAGCGCCGGCACCGGATGGCCGGGCTGAGGTAGTCGTGGAGCTTCTCGTACGCCTGCGCGTCGACGGGGCGGAGCATGACCTCCGCATCGACGCAGACCCTCAGGTGCGCATCGAGGCGCTCGCGCGCGACCTTGCGGCCCGCTCCATGCGCCCCGCACCGGGCCGGCCTCCGCCCGCGCTCTTCCGCGCCGCCACGGGCCAGCGGTTGGATCCGGCGGCCCCACTCGGAGCCGCCGGGCTGCTGTCCGGCGACCTGCTCGTGGTCGGCGAACCACCGCAGCCACCGGCGCCGCCGCCCCCGAGCGGCAGCGACGGGGTCTGCCTCGACATCGTCGCCGGGCCGGAGGCCGGGCGCAGCGTCGTGCTGCTCCCTCGGCGCTACCTGGTGGGCCGGGCCGGCGACTGCGACATCACGATTGCCGACCCGACGGTGTCCCGGCGAGAGCTCACCATCGACGTCCGGCCGGGAGCCCCGCCCCTCATCACATCCGAGCCCGACGTCGCCAACCCGCTGTTGCTCGACGCGGTGCCCCGGACGGGACAGTTCGAGCTCGGCGACGACTCGGTCATCCAGGCGGGAGCGACGGCGTTTGTGATCCGCCGGTTCACGCGCTCCGTCGAGGAGCCTCGGGACCGCCTGGGCCAGGTGCCGTTCCACCGGACGCCGTACCGGCCCTCGCTGATCACGAAGCGCTCGTTCGAGCCCCTGGGCGACATCCCCACGATGCCCGAGCGACGCCGCTTCGCCGCCCTCACCGCAGTCGCGCCGCTGGGCGGCGGGCTGCTGATGTACGCCTTCTCGCGCCAGCCCCAGTTCCTTGCCCTGACGGCGCTGACCCCGGTCACGGTGGTGGCGACCTGGTTCGAGGACCGCCGGTCGGGCAAGGGGCGCTACGAGCGGGACGCCAGGCACTTCCGGGAGCTGGTCGCCGAGCGGCGGCGGGAGGTGGACGCCGCCCTCCAGGGCGAGCGGGTCGAGCGGATGCGGGCGGCCCCCGATGTGGCGGACCTCGCCCGCCGGGCGGAGTTCCGCACCATCAACCTCTGGCCCCGGGGCCGCGAGGCGGCGGACTTCATGGCGCTTCGTGCCGGCATCGGCGACGTCCCCTCCATGGTCAGCGCCCCCGTCGCCGACCGGGGCGAGAAGGAGCTGCGGGACGAGGCCGCCAGGGTCCTGGCCGGGCACCAGGAGGTGCGTGCCGTGCCCGTGGTCGTCGAGCTCGCCAGGCTGGGGACGCTGGCCCTCCATGGCGACGACACCCTCGTCGAGCGCGTGGCTGCCTCGCTCGTCCTCCAGGCGGCCACCCTCCACAGCCCGGAGGACCTGGTGATCCTCGGCGGCCTGTCGCCGTCACGCCAGCTCACGGACCAGCTCAAGTGGCTGCCCCACACGAGGACCCTCAACTCGCCCGTCGCGGGCCGCCATGTCGTGAACGACGCAGAGGGGGTGCAGGCCCTCTGCACCGAGCTTGTCGCCGTGGCCGGGCGCCGCACGGCCGGCACCCAGCGCGACATCGACCGGCGGTGGCCGTGGCTGCTCGTCGTCCTCGACGCCTCGCTCGAGCCCGACCCGGCTCTGGTGGCGCAAATCCTCGACCGGTGCGCGACGGCGGGGATCTCCGTGCTCTGGCTCGGCCGCTCGGTCAGGGTCCCCCGCCAGGCGCAGGCCGTGATCAACTGCATCGCGAGCGACATCGGGCCGTCGGAGCTGTGGTTCCGGGACCCCGCCATGCCCTCGATGCGCCTCGAGGTCGAGCCGGTGCAGCCAGCGGTCACTGACCGCGCCGTGCGGGCGCTGGCACCGCTCACCGATGCGAGCGCTGCGCATGCCACCAGCGCCATCCCCCGGACCGTCTCGCTGTTCGCCGCCCTGGGGCTGGACGACGCGGCGCCGGAGCCCGGCGCCCTGGCGGAGCGCCTCGTCGAGCGCTGGTCGGTCGACCGCGGGTACACGCTGCAGGCGCCGCTCGGCATCACGGCGGAGGGCGTCATGGAGCTCGACCTGGTCTCCGACGGCCCGCACGCGCTCATCGGTGGGACCAGCGGGTCGGGCAAGAGCGAGCTCCTCGTGGCCCTGGTGGCCGGCCTCGTCGCCAACTTCCCGCCCACGCGGCTCAACCTCCTGTTCGTCGACTACAAGGGGGGCGCCGCCAGCGCTGCGTTCAGGGACGCGCCGCACACCGTCGGCTACGTCACGAACCTGAACGGGGACCTCGCCACCCGGGCGCTCGTGTCCCTGCGCGCCGAGCTGAACCGCCGGATGCAGCTCCTCGAGGGCCGGGCCAAGGACCTGGAGGAGATGCTTGCCGAGCACCCCGAGGAGGCGCCGCCGAGCCTCGTGATCGTGGTGGACGAGTTCGCCACGCTCGTGAAGGAGGTTCCGGACTTCGTGCCGGGCATCGTCGACATCGCCCAGCGGGGCCGGAGCCTCGGCATCCACCTCATCCTCGCCACGCAGCGGCCGTCCGGGTCGGTCAACGACAACATCCTCGCCAACACCAACGCCCGGATCTCGCTCAGGATGCTCGACGCCGCGGAGTCCAACTCGATCATCGGGCGACCCGATGCCGCCACGATCCCCGTGCCGCTGCGAGGCCGGGCCTTCGCCCGGCTCGGCCCCGGCGAGCTCGTCGCCTTCCAGTCGGCCTACGGCGGCACCCCGCTGGAGGCGGAACAGACCCTGCACCTGCACATCGACGACTTCACCGTCGGGGGAGGTGGCGCCGGAGGTGGCGCGAAACGGGTCCGGAGCTCCTCGGGAGGGGGAGCCGCCGGCCGGGCTGGGCCCACCGAGCTCGAGGCGCTCCTCGACGCCGTCACTGCGGCATTCAAGGACCTCGGGTTGCCGAGACCCAAGCCTCCCTGGCTCAACGAGCTGCCGGCGGCCGTCCGCCTCGCCGACGCCCTGACCGGCGTCCGGCCCGGGGGCAGCGGGATGGCCGTGACGTTCGGCCTCTACGACAACCCGGTGCGCTCCGAGCAGGGGACCGCGGTCGTGGACCTCGAGGACGGCGGCGGCCTGCTCGTCTTCGGCTCCGGAGGATCCGGCAAGACGACCGTGTTGCGGACCCTGGCGGCCTCCGCCGTGCAGACCGCCGGGCCGGCGGGGGTCACGATCTTCGCCATCGACTTTGCGTCCCGGTCGCTCCGGGCGCTCGAGGCACTGGACCAGACGGCGGTGGTGGCACCGGGGGACGACCTCGAGGCGGTCACGCGGGTGATCAGCATCCTGGAGACGGAGACGAGGCGGCGCCGGGAGCTGCTCGGTGGGGCCGAGACCCTGTCGGCCCACATCGCCGACGGGGCCACCCCGCTCCCGCGGGTGCTCCTGCTCGTGGACGGCTACACCGCCATGAGGGACACCTTCCAGGGGGAGGGCACGTCCGCCGCGATGCAGGGCTACCTCGACCGCTTCCACCGCCTTGTCACGGAGGGCCGGCAGGTCGGCATCCATGCCGCCATCACCGTCGACCGGGCCGGGGCGGTCCCGCCCGTGCTGTACTCGTCGGTGGCCCGTCGGTTGATCCTGCGGCAGGTGGACGAGCGGGGACTCACGGAGCTCGGCGTGCCGCCCGTCCGGGCCAGGGGCCTGGAGCTGGGCCCGGGCCGCGGCCTGCTCGACGCCGAGCTGCTGGTCCAGATCGCCCACACCGGCAAGGACGGTGACGACGGTACCGCCCAGGCCGCCGGCCTCCGGGCCATCGGGGCGTCGTCGCGGGGCAGCGTCCCGCCGGAGCTTGCGGCACGGGCCCTGCTGGAGGAGGAGCCACTGCCCCGACCGGTGGCGGGACGGCCGTTGAGAGCCGTGCTCGGCGTCGCCGACGTCACCCACGCCCCCGTCTCGGTCGACCTGACCGAGGGCCATCTCCTTGTGGTCGGGCAGAGCAGGTCCGGCCGGAGCACCGCACTCGCCGGGGTGCTGGCGTCGATGTCGTCGGCGCAGGGCGGGGTCGACGTCTACGTCGCGGGCTTGAGCTCCTCCCCCCTTCGGCACCTCGAGCTGCCGGGACGCTCCGCCTTCGGCGACCCGAGCGAGCTCGCCGCCCTGGCGGCCGAGCTGCTCGGGGTCATCCAGACCTACCCGGAGGTCCCGAGAGTGCTGGTGATCGACGATGCCGACCGGATGCTCGAGGACATGGCGGCCATGGCGGCCTTCGACCCCCTGGCAAGGTCCGACGCGGTCAGGTTCGTCGCCAGCCTGGAGACGTCGAGCGTCGTCGCCGGGTACTTCCAGAGCATGCTGCTGCAGCAGCTCAAGAAGGTGCGGCGGCGCCTGCTGCTGCAGCCAGCCGACGACGGCGAGACGCAGACGGTGATCGGGAGCCGCTTCCCCCTGCGACCCGGTCTGGCGATGCCGCCGGGCCGGGGGGTGCTGCTGGCGGACCGCACCCCCGTGATCGTGCAGGTCGGCGTTGCAAGCACCACGTTGCAGACGGCCGCGGGCAGCTCGCCGGGCGGCACGGCTCGGACCGGCCAACGAGTCAGGGGGTAGGACATGGAGGGGAACAAGACCGACCTCAGGTTCGACTACCAGGGCGCGCTCAACCTGGCCCGCCAGCTCAACGCCCTGGCCGACCAGGTGACCGGTGCTGCGACGAGGCGCCAGACGCTGGCCGACACCGCCAGGAAGGACTTCATCGGGGCCTATGCCGATCAGTTCACGTCCCGGATGACCGTGGAGCAGGCCAACTTCAAGTCGGTCGCCCAGGGCCTCCGCAACGACGCCATGGACCTCGCCAGGATGTGGAAGAACGCCATGGACGAGGAGAACCGGCGCCTCTACGGCCGGCACGTGGACGACGTGAAGAGCCACCGCAGCGTGCTCGACACCATCGGGGACTGGTTCACCGGGTTCCACTACCCCCCGGCACCGGCGGCGGTGCCCGTCCCCCAGCCACCGGCGTTCCAGCCGACCGCGGAACTGGTGCACTACTGATGCCGGTCGTCGTGCCCGTCGTTGTGCCCGTCCTCCGTAGGGCCGTTCCCGAGGGTAGTCGCCGTTCGCGCGCCGGCGCGCGATGTGCCCCTAGGTTCAGGCGGCTGGGGCGGCTCGGGCTGCTGGGGCTCTGCCGGGTGAGGAGGCCCCGGTGAGCACCACCTCGGGGGACCCCCGCAACCTCAACCAGTTCCTCGAGGGCTCCGGGCCGCTGCGGGGAGGTCTCACCGAGTCCGCCAAGGCGGCGGTGAAGGCGGTCCAGGCCTTCGCCGCCACGGGA
>DASXNO010000108.1:0-7410 GCA_036495025.1 Actinomycetota bacterium
CGGGGCGTGCCGACCCGATACGGACGCCGTTGAAGGACACGCCGACCTCCTGGCAGGACCCGTACCCCGACGCGACGACCCTGACCTGGGCTCCGGGCGGGCCGTTCGGTGGCGTGACCACCGGCGCAAACGAGGTGGCCGGCAACGCCGACCCGGATCCGGCGCCCGCCTGGGGTGGCGGCCCGCCCGACCCGCCGGGCCCGGACGGGGCCGGCGAGGGTGTCGCGCTCGCCGTACCCGATGGCACCGCCGGCACCGCCGGCGTGACCGCGCCCGTCACGGGCAGGGCCGTCCCCCCGCCCGGCGAGGGCGGCAACGTGGGCGGTAACGCCTTCGTGCCTGGTGGCGGGGTCGGCCCACGCGGCACCGTCCCCAGCCTGACCGGCGGGCGGGTTGGGATGGTGGCGGCGGTCGAACCCTTGGTCCCGCACCGGGATTCGGCCAGGATGAGCTCGAGGGCCGCACGGCCCTGGTTGTCCGGCAGGACCTGCAGGTCGACCGCCCGGACCACGATGCCGGTGCTCCCGGGCGAGTCGTCGACGACCTGCTCGTTCAACACGGCACGGAGCACGCCCGGGATGCCGACGACGGTGTTGGCGGCGGGCGAGATCCCGACGGCGATGCCGCCGATGGTGAGTCCGTCCAGGAAGGCCGAGCCCGAAGAGCCGTCCTTGTTGGACGTGCAGGTGGTGGAGAGGTGGACCGCCTTCACCAAGCCGCCGGCCAGTACCAGCCCGTCGACGGACCCTGCCGCGGTGGCCATCCGGTCCTGCGTTGCGGCGTTGATGACCCCCGACGCGCTCGCCTCGACGTCGTCGACCGTCAACACTCCCGGGAGCCCGATCAGTTGGGCGGAAGCCACGAGGGGGCCGAAGCCCACCGAGGGGTCGCTCGCCATCCCCGACACTCCTCCCGGTTCCGGCATCGCCAGTGGGCCCGAGGAGGCGGAGGGACCGAGGATCCCGAAGGCGCTGGCGCTCACCGACCCCCCCTGGGCCCGCGCGGGACCGGCGCCGAGCCCGACGGCCACCACAACCGCGAGAAGAGCTGCCCCGCCCACAAAGAGGCGGCGCCGAGCGAGGACAGCGCGTTGTCGACGCATTTAGTTCCCCCCCGCACCTCGCACAAGCGTTACCGAACAGCAGGAAGCTATCAGCTTGCCGGGGCCGGGTCGAGGCGATTATGCGAGATCAGGAACTTTTTCCCAGCGGCGCCCCAACGGCGATGTTCGGTGCTGTTCGCGCGCCGGCGCGCGATGCGCCCCTCACCTCCGGGAGCACCCCTGCCGCTAAGCGCCCGAAGCCCGTAATTCTCGCTTGAGAATCTTGCCGGTCGCCGTCTTGGGCAGCTGCTCCCGAAACTCGACGACCCGCGGGTACTTGTAGGCCGCCAGGTGCGCCCGGCAGTGGTCGATGATCTCCTCCTGGGTCGCGCGCAGCCCGCCCTTGAGCACGACCACCGCCTTCACCTCCTCGCCATGGGTCGGGTGCTCGACGCCGATCACGGCGGCCTCGGCGATCGCAGGGTGGGCATAGAGGACCTCCTCGACCTCCCGGGGATAGACGTTGAAGCCGCCGCGGATGATCAGGTCCTTCTTGCGGTCGACGATGAAGTAGTCGCCGTCAGCGTCGCGGGTGGCGATGTCGCCGGTGGCGAACCACCCGTTCTTCAACGCCTCGGCGGTGGCCTCCGGCCGCTTCCAGTAGCCCTTCATCACGTTGTGACCCTTGATCTGGATCTCCCCCGGCGTGTCGGCGGCCTCGATCACGTTGCCTTCGTCGTCGACCAGCCGGAACTCGACGCCCCAGATCGGCAGGCCGATCGATCCCACCTTCTTGGGGCGGCCGCGCACGCTGAACGAGGCCACGGGCGAGGTCTCCGAGAGCCCGTAGCCCTCGAGGATGTTGACCCGGTACTTCTTGTCGAACGCCCGCATGACCTCCACCGGCATGGGCGCCCCGCCGGAGACGCACCATTGCAGGCCGCTGAGGTCGTACTGATCGGCCTCGGGGTAGTTGAGGAGGGCGAGGTACATCGTCGGGACGCCGCCGAAGAAGTTGACGTGGTGGCTCTCCATGAGGTCGAAGGCGGCCTTGGGCTCGAAGCGGGGGAGCAGGACGACCGTGCCGCCGGCCGCGATGGGTGCGTTCTGCATCACGGTCTGGCCGAAGCTGTGGAAAAGGGGCAGCGTGGCGAGGGCGACGGTGTCGGGGCCGAGGGGAACCACGCGGGTCGAGGAGGCGAGTGCGTTGAAGAAGAGGTTGAAGTGGGTCAGCTCGGCACCCTTCGGTTTGCCCGTCGTCCCGGACGTGTAGAGGAGCACGGCGGTGTCGTCCGGGCCGGTCGGCGGCAGCTCCGTGACCGGCTCCGCCCCGGCGATGAGGGCCGCCATGCTGGCCGCCCCCTCGGGCGCGGTCCAGTCGGCAGGGTTGGCCCGGGCGACGATGAGGTGACGGCAGTGCTCTGCCCGGGCGAATCCCGCCTCGGCGGCCTTGAGGAAGCCTTCCCACGCCACGAGGGCAACCGCTTCGGAGTCCTCCAGCAGGTAGGCGATCTCGTCGGGGCTGAGCAGCACATTGAGCGGGACCACCGGGTTGCCGGCGTAGTGCGCCCCGAAGTAGGCAATCGTGAAGTGCGGCACGTTGGGGAGGAGGACGGCGACGTGCTCGCCCGGGCCCACGCCGAGCGACCCCAGGGCCCCGGCGAAACGCTGGGCGAAGGCGTGGACCGTCTCGTAGGTGAGGTCGGTGTCCCCGATCGACAGCGCCGTCTTCTGCGGGTAGTTCGTGGCGCTCTCACGAAGCAGCAGTGCAAGATTGAGGCTCATGGTTGTCCCCCCCTGACCTCGACGAGCGACTAACCTCCTCCGAGCAGGCCGCGGAGCAGGTGGACCACGGTGTCGACAAGCGGAACGCCGGTATTCTCCGGTGGCGGCTGGGGGCTACCGCTCTGACTGGGCGCAGGCGGCGCCGAGGACCCGGTCGTTGCGTCGCTGGAGGGCTGCGCGGCGGGCCGACCGCCGAGGACGGCGGCGGTCACCGCGTCTGCGATGGACGGCACGGGAGCCTCCCGGCCCACGAAGGCGTCGCCGCCGAAGTACTGCCGGAAGATCTTCTCGGCAGTTCGCGTGGCGAGGGCCTGCGTGGTGAGGGTGGGGTTCGGACCGCCGAGGCCGTTCGCCAGCGCGGCATTGTCGGCGACAAAGAGCCGCTTGACCGCCCGGGACTCGGCATTGGCGTCGAGCACGGAGTTGGATTCGTCCAGCCCCATGCGCATCGTCGATTGCACGTGCAGGATGATCGGCGCCCAGTCGATGTGGTGCACCTCCGTGGCGCCGCCGGCCCTCAGGAGGTCCACCGCCTGACGGATGAGGAAGGCGCGGTTGGCGAGCGTGCGCGGGCTTCGGTTCCGGTGGTGGAACTCCACCTTCGCCACGGCGCCGTGTTCATCCGGCGGGAACACCGACGACAGGGTCACCCGGTTCTGTGCCTCGACGTCGTCGTCGGTGATGACCAAGACGTTCAGCAGGTTGTCGAGGTTGGACAGGAGGCTCCGGAGCTTGGTACCGACCAGGCGCCCACGGGTGTCTGCCCCGAAGCCGACCGGCCCCCGCCCGTTGTCGTAGTAGCCCGACATCCCGGCGTCGCTGAAGGTGGAGCCGAACAGCTGGAGCCCCGGCGGCAGGCCCACGTTCTCCAGGCCGCCCCTGCCGGGAAAGTCGCAGCGTGCGCCCGACCCGGGACCCTTGGTCGTGCCGGTGTAGGACGGAAACACGCCGGTCACGAAGTCGAAGAAATGGTCCGTGTAGCCTCGACCGACCCAGTCGTTGGGGTTGGGCAGGCCGCTGTTCAGCCAGAGCCGGGGATCCTCCGTGCAGCCCGCGGCCATGACGACGACCCTCGCGTCCTCGCTCACGCGCTCGCCCGTAGCTCCCACGCGCCAGGTCACGCCCTTGGCAACGAGCTGGCCCCCCACGGTCGAGGTGGCGATGTTGGTGACGAACGCGTCGGAGATGAGCGTGACCGCCCTGCCCCCGGGGGCCCACACGTCGGCGGTCAGGCCCATGGGCACGTAGCTGTTGTCGGTCGAGCGCTTGGCGTACAGATTGCGTGGGGCGTGGCGCGGCTCGTAGCAACCCTCGAAGCAGTAGCCGCACAGGGTGCAGCCTGTCGCTTTTGGATAGACGAGCAGGTCCTTGTTGGTGGTCTTCCCGGCGTGGCCTCCCGGCTGCAGAATGGCGTTCTCCTGTGGCCGGAACCCGTCGTGGGTGACGTTCTTCGACGTGTTGAGCGGGAGCCCCATCGCCGCGGCCGACTCCAGGAATCTCTGTTCCTTGGTGCCCATCGCCGCAGTCTGCACCGGAAGGGTGGCCTCGACCCACTCGTAGTACGGGAGCAGCTCCCCGTAGGGGAATGGGAAGAGGTGGTCCGTGTCGTAGGCCGCCCGGTCCGCTCCGTCGTACCCGACAAAGGTGCCCGGTGCCGCCCGAGGGCAGTTCCCGTAGTAGTGCTGCGTCGTGCCCCCGACGCCGGAGAGCTGCCACAGGAACGAGTTCTGGGGCAGCTCCCGCGCCCAGGCGGGCTTGGAACGGTCGGCGGGGCCGAATCGAAAGTACCCGCTCAGCGGGTTGTTGGCATCGTTCTCGAAGTGGGTCCACTCGTGCTCCGGGTCCGCATGCCGGGGGCCCGCTTCGAGCAGGAGCACGTCGAGGCCGCGCTGGGCCAGTTCCTTGGCGACGACCGGGCCGCCGCCGCCCGCCCCGATGACGATGACGTCGCGCATCAGGGGTCAGCCTTCTTCCGGCCCCGGTAGTACCCCTTCAGCTCGTCCCATCCCTCGACCGGCCCGTTCGGCTGGTAGCCCGAGATCTGCCACGAGACCGGCCTCCCGGTCAGCGACCTCGTCGCAGCGTCGTACACGCCCTGCTCGTTGCCGCCGAGAAAGGCGGCGAAGCCGGGCACGATCCCGGCAATGAACGACAGGTTGCCGGACACGCGGGTGAACGGTTCTGGCACCTTGTCGTCCGGCACCTGCAGACCCTCGAGTGCCTGGAACACCCTGGCCTTCTCGGTGCTGGACAGGTGGCTGAAGGCAGACAGGGAGATCCCCGTGGCGGTGACAGGGTTCAGGGCGAGCGGGTTGACGATGAGTGCGACCGCGTCGAGGAGGTTGGCGACCGCCGCAGACAGGGGGACGGTGTCGAGCAGGGGGATGCCGAGATCGATGCCGAGCACGTGGAGATGCGGCGTGGGGAGGTACCGGTCCAGGCTGGCGATGAGGGCCTTGGTCCCGCCCGCCGCGATGCCGCCGGGGCCGTCTGCGGTCTCCCCCTGCAGCACCGAGTAGGCATCGTTGCCCGGGAGCATGAAGGCGACCAGCCCGTTGAATGTGTCCTCAACGAGATCGACGCTCTGGGCGTACGCGGGGTTGTACCAGCCGTTCGCCTTCAGGACTCCCGGCAGCACGGAGGCCAGCAGGCCCAGTCCAGTGACGGCCCCCGAGCGGGTAAGAAATTGACGACGGCTGATGTCGGCCGCTGGACTGTCCACCCCGGCATGATTCAAGCACAAACGGCTGCGACGTGGGCCGGAGCATGGGCCTGTAAGGATCGAAGCCCCCGCCCTCCGGCAAGAAATTGATGAGAGATTTCGGGAGCCCTCAGGGGCGCTTGCGCCGAAGCCTGACGATGTTCCCGGACCGGCCCGAGCTGTGCTATGAAGGGCACATGAGCACGGGCCACATCATCCCGGGATGGGATGCCCACAGCGAGCCTCCGCCCAGCGCTGCTGGCGGGAGGCCGGCGCCGCCTGAGCCGAGCCATGCGGAGCGCGCTCGCACGCTCGTCGCGGGGCATTCCCGGGGCGCGTTGTCGACCCTGGCGGTTTCGCCTGCAGGCACTCCCTTCGGTTCCGTGGTCACGTACGGTCTGGATCCCCTGGGGCAGCCCACCTTCTTCGTGAGCACGATGGCCGAGCATACGCACAACCTGGACGCCGACCCCCGTGCGAGCTTGCTGGTGGTCGAGGACATTCCTGCGGGGGCGGATCCGCTCGCGTCGGGACGCGTCACGCTCCTGGGGCGGGCGGAGGAGGTTGTCGATCCCGCGGAGCGAGCGGCGGCGCGGGCGGGCTACCTGGCGGCGAACCCCGCGGCGTTCTACGTGGACTACGGCGATTTCCGTTGCCTGCGCCTCGTGGTCACCGAGGTCCGTTATGTGGGCGGGTTCGGCCGGATGAGCTGGGTCGACGCGCCGGCCTACAAGGCCGCCGACCCTGACCCGCTGATGTCGGCGGCGCGGAGCATCATCAGCCACATGAACGCGGATCACGCCGCCGCACTCGTCACGCTCTGCCATCACGACACGGGGCGAGCCGATGTCGTCTCGGCCGCCATGACCGCCGTCGACCGCTATGGCTTCGAGGTCGTCGCAGACCTGGGAGCAGACCGCCGCGAGGCGATGCGCATCGGCTTCCGCACGGAGCAGACCACGGCGGACGGCGTGCGAGGCGAGTTGATCGGCATGCTCGACCAAGCTCGATCCTGAATCACCCTCATCCTGAATCACCGAGCGAAGTTTCCGTCAAAAGTGCGCTGAGCACCCCTTTTGACGGAAACTACACTGCAGACATGGCTCCTGACCTGCCCGGGCCCGATCCCTTCTGGCTGACCCTCCTCGCAACGCTCGGTGCGCTGGTGATCCCCGCCGCCACCGCGATCGGGGCGGTGCTCCTGCTCGGGCCCCCGAACATTCCGCACACGTCGAGGCTGGCGACCATCGCAGCGGACGCCCTGACGCTCGCCGAAGCCGTCTTTGCCGGTCTCGTGGTCGGTGCCCTGGTCGAGGCGGCCTGGACCCGAGTGCGTCTCCCCGGCTCGGGGCCGGCGGACTATCTCCCGGTGCGGTGGGCCCGCCGGCGGATCGCCCGCCGCAGGCTGATGGCGCTGTCTGCCGGGCAGGACGGTGGCGGTGGCCGGTCGGGACGCATCCCCTCGGCCAGCGAACGGTTGGCGGCCGTCGTCGGAGCCTATGAGGCCCTGCGCGCCGACCGGCCCGGCCTCTCGCGCCGCGAAGCGCTGACGGAGCTGCGGGCCATGGGCGGCGTGACCCTCGACCTCGACATCGTCGAGGCGCTGATCGAGGTGGAGACGCCACGCCGCAGCCTGAGGGTGGTGGCGCCGCTCGGGCTCCTGGGGCCGCCCCTGTCGGGGCTCGTCCGTCGTGGGCGGCACGTTGTCCGGACGTCGGTCACTCCGGCCGCCGCCGGTGCGACGGTGCTGGCGATGGCGGTCGCCGGCCTGGTGGGGGTCCTCCCTGCGCAGCGGGGCACCCACGTCCTGGCACTCCGGTACCCCGCACCCTCGGTCATCGTGCAGACCACGCCGACACCGACCAGCCCTGACGACGTCACC
>DASXNO010000109.1:0-18271 GCA_036495025.1 Actinomycetota bacterium
GGCTCCGCCGAGCGCGGCGTGAACCCTGCCGCGACGGAAGACCGCCCGCAGCGCGGGTCGGGAAACAGCCCCGAGAGGAACCCGGAGAAGAACCCGGAAAAGAAGGTGCTGCTCGCGAGCCCCCGTGGTTGGTGCGCCGGCGTCGAGCGTGCCGTCGAAATCGTCGAACGCAGCCTTGCCCGCTACGGGCCACCGGTCTACGTGCGCAAGCAGATCGTCCACAACCTCCACGTCGTGCGCGGCCTGGAAGCCAAGGGTGCCGTCTTCGTCGAGAGCGAGGAGGACGTGCCCGAGGGCGCCGTCTGCGTCCTCTCGGCCCACGGCGTCTCGCCGGCGGTGCACGCCAACGCGGCCCGGCGGGGCCTGGGCGTTATCGACGCCACGTGTCCCCTCGTCGCCAAGGTCCACGTCGAAGCCCGGCGCTTTGCGGCAGGCGGCAAGACCATCTTTCTCATCGGCCACGCGAACCACGAGGAGATAGAGGGAACCTACGGCGAGGCGCCCACGCAGACCGTCGTGATCGAGCGCCCGGAGGACATCGATGCCGCCGGAGCGGTCGACCCTTCCGCCGTTGCGTACCTGACCCAGACCACGCTGGCCGTCGACGACACCACCGAGGTGGTCGAGGCCCTCCGCAAGCGCTTCCCCGGGCTGGCCGGCCCCCGTCTCGACGACATCTGCTACGCGAGCCAGAACCGCCAGCTCGCCGTGAAGGCGCTGGCCGCCCGCAGCGACATCGTCCTGATCGTCGGCTCGGCCAACTCCTCCAACGCCAACCGCCTGGTCGAGGTCGCGCACGAAGCGGGGGCGCCCGCGTGGCTCGTCGAGGACGTACGCAGCATCGAGGTGCCCTGGCTCGAGGGGACCACGGTGGTCGGCGTCTCCTCCGGGGCCTCGACGCCCGACGTGCTGGTCGAGCAGGTGGTTTCCTGGTTGCAGGACTGCGGCTACGGCATCGTCGAAGAGCTGCCCGTAGCCACGGAGGACGTCCACTTCCCTCTTCCCGCAGGCCTGGACTGAGATGCCCTCGGCCCTGGATTCGTTGCATTCATTGGATTCGACCGGACCTCGGGGGGCCGGGTCCGCCGGCACGCTTCAGGACTACCTGGCGGCCTGCGCCGCGAGGGTCGATGCGGAGATCGCCCTGGTGCTCGAGGCCGAGGTCGAGGACACGTGGCTGCGGGGAGCGATCAACTATCACTTCGGCTGGGCCGGCACCGACTTCGTCCCGGTGCCTGCGGCGCAACGAGCCGCGGGCGGAAAGCGACTGCGCCCCGCGCTCACGCTCCTGTGCTACCAGGGCGCACGGCGGCGCCAGGGCTGGGCGGCGGACGAGAGCGACGACGCCATCCCCTTTGCCACCGCCCTCGAGCTGGTCCACAACTACAGCCTGATCCACGACGACATCCAGGACCGGGATCTCCTCCGGCGGGGGCGCCCCACGGTCTGGAGCATCTGCGGGAAAGCCCAGGCGATCAACGTGGGGAACTGCCTGCACGCCGCCGCATTCGCGGCGTGCCTTGGGCGCCATCGGGTGCCTGGCAATGGCACCGGGGTGGGCGACGTCATCGCAGCTCTGGCGACCGCCTCGCTGGAGATGACCGGCGGGCAGCGCCAGGACCTCATGTTCGAGACGCGCGACGACGTCACCGTGGACATGTACGTCCAGATGATTGCGGGCAAGACTGCGGCGCTCATGACCTGTGCCACCTACGGGGGAGCGCTGCTTGGGTACAACGGCGCCCGTGCCCACCCGGCGTTGGGGGCCTACGCGGACTTCGGGCGGGAGCTCGGGATGGGCTTTCAGATCCGCGACGACATCCTGGGCATCTGGGGGATGGAGTCGCACACGGGCAAGCCCAGCGGCGGCGACATCCGCCGGCGGAAGAAGAGCCTGCCCGTGCTGCTGGCCCTCCAGGAGGCGTCACCGGGTGCGCGCGCCTACCTCAGCACGCTCTACGCGATGTCCACGGACCTCACCGGAGATCAGGAGAGCAACGTCCGCAGCATCCTGGAGGAGTGCCAGGCACAGGCACTGGCCCAGCGGTACGCGGATCTCCACGCCCAGCGGGCGCTGTCGGCACTGACGAGCGCCGCTGGAGGTCCCGAGGCGCTGCGCGACAACCCCTTCCTGGCTGCCCTCGAGCAGTTGACCGGCTTCGTGACGACACGGACGGGATAGGAGCGGCCATGCAACCCTTCGAACTCCCGGACTTCTACCGGCCGTATCCCGCCCGGCTGAACCCCCACCTGCAGCAGGCCCGCGTGCACACGAGGGCCTGGGCGTTCGAGATGGGGATCCTGGCGCCCAAGGACGCAGCCGCGGCGGCCATCTGGGACGAGGCGACCTTCGACGCCGACGACTACGCCCTCATGTGCGCCTACACCCACCCCGACTGCTCCGCCCCCGAGCTGGACCTCGTGACCGACTGGTACGTGTGGGTGTTCTTCTTCGACGACTACTTCCTGGAGAGCTTCAAACGCACGAAGGACGTGGGCGGCGCCAGGGAGCACCTCGACCGCCTTGGGGCGTTCATGCCCGTCGACTCGCCGGACTCGCTTCCCACCGGCGCCAGCCTGGAGCCCGCCAACCCCGTCGAGGCCGGTCTGGCCAACCTGTGGGCCCGCACGGTGCCCGCCATGTCCACCCACTGGCGGCGCCGGTTTGCCGACACGACCCGGGACCTGCTGCTCGAATCGCTCTGGGAGCTCGACAACATCACCCAGGCCCGGGTTGCCAACCCCATCGAGTACATCGAGATGCGCCGCAAGGTGGGGGGCGCCCCCTGGTCCGCCTGCCTGGTCGAGCACGCCGCCATGGCCGAGATCCCCGCCGCCATCGCCGGCACGCGTCCGGTGCGCGTGCTGACCGACACGTTCGCCGACGGGGTGCACCTGCGCAACGACCTGTTCTCCTACCAGCGCGAGACCGAGTCCGAGGGCGAGGTGAACAATGCCGTCCTGGTGGCGGAGCGCTTCTTCGGCATCGGTCCCCAGGCCGCAGCCAACGTCGTCAACGACCTGCTGACCTCCCGGCTCCAGCAGTTCGAGAACACCGCCGCGACCGAGCTGGTCCCCCTGTTCGAGGACCACGCCCTGGACGGACCCGGTCGCCTCGCCGTCCTGGCGTACGTCAAGGGCCTGCAGGACTGGCAGGCCGGCGGGCACGAGTGGCACCTGCGCGCCGGGCGCTACATGAACGACGCCGTGGAGCCCTCGCCGGCGGGGGAGCCGTGGTTCGTCGTCCCGTCCGGGCTCGGCACGTCGGCCGCCCGGATCAAAGCCTCTCCGCAAGCCCTCGCCGCGGCGGTCGGGGTCGGGAGGGTGAAGAGCTTCAGGCATGTGCCGTACCAACCCGTCGGGGCGCTCACCCGGCCCCCGATCTTCATGCCGTTTTCCCCGAGCACGAATCCCCTCCTGGACACCGCGCGCCGGCACACCATCGAGTGGGTGGCCGACATGGGGATGCTGGGATCGCTGCACGGCCTGGCGGACGGCGGGATCTGGGATCGAGCGGTGGTCCTGGGCTTCGACATCCCCTTCGCCGCCGCGATGCTCCACCCGGATGCGACGGGCCCCGAGCTCGACCTCTCCTCCCAGTGGCTCACCTGGGGGACCTACGCCGACGACTACTTCCTGGCCGTCTTCGGGGCCACCAGGGACATGGCCGGCGCCAAGGTCTTCCATGCCCGCCTCCCGTTGTTCATGCCCCTTGACCTGACGCCCCCGCCCCCGGCGCTCAACGCGGTGGAACGGGGCCTGGCCGACCTCTGGCAGCGCAGCGCCGCCCCGATGTCCGCCGACGCCCGTCGCCAGTTCCGCCTGGCCGTCGAGGACATGACCGGGAGCTGGCTCTGGGAGCTCGCCAACGAGATCCAGCACCGGATCCCCGACCCGGTGGACTTCTTCGAGATGCGGCGGAGCACCTTCGGCGCCAACCTCACCATCAGCCTGCGCCGGCTGACCCCCGGCAGGGAGATGGCACCGGAGATCTCCGGCACCCGGCCCATGCGCCGGCTGGTCAGCGCTGCTTCCGACTGCGGGTGCCTGATCAACGACATCTACTCGTACCGCAAGGAGATCGAGATCGAGGGTGCGCTCAACAACGCCGTGCTCGTCATGCAGAACTTCCTCGACGTCGACGCCCAGCGCGGCAGCGAGGTCGTGGCCGACCTCATCGCCTCCCGGGTTCGCCAGTTCGAGCACATCGTCGCTACCGAGTTGGGCGGCGTCGCCGACGACCTCGAGTTGGATGACGCCGCTCGCAAGGTTCTCGCGGGCTACGTCGAGGGACTCCAGGACTGGATGGCCGGCATCCTCGCGTGGCATCAGGCGACGACCCGGTACCGGGAGGGGAAGCTCCGGCCGTCCGCAGCGGCAACGGCCGCACGGCTGACGAGTGGGCCCCAGGGGTTGGGCACGGGGGCCGCCCGCATCGGAGCCTTTGCTGGCTCCGCCCCGGAGCGGGCGACCGACCCCGTCTTCACCTGGAGATCGCAGTGAACGAAGGAGCCTCGTACCTGAGGTGATCGCATCCGTTGGTTCGTCGAGAGAACGGTGGTGAGGTCATGGCTGATGCATCGGAAGAGTCGAGTGTCGATGTTCTGAACGGGCAGGGTGCCCCGAGCACGAACGGCAGGTCGCAACTGAGCCTCGGAACGGGGGCCGCCCGCAACCTGGCAACGACCACCAAGACGCCCCCGCAGATGCAGGGGATCTCGTCTCGCTGGCTGCTCAAGGTGCTCCCCTGGGTCCAGGTCCACGGCGGCGTGTACCGGGTGAACCGCCGGCTGAACTACTCGGTCGGCGACGGGCGCGTGAGCTTCACCAATGTCGGAGATTCGGTGTCGGTGATCCCCGCCACGCTGACCGAGCTGCCGCTGTTTCGGGGATTCGACGACATGTCGGTGCTCGAGGGTCTTTCGGGTCGCTTCCAGCAACGCGAGGTCGCCGCCGGCGAGTCGATCGTCGAGCTCGGCAGCCCTTCCAACGAGTTCTACCTCATCGCCCACGGCAAGGTGCAGAAGATCGGCCAGGGCAAGTACGGCCACGACACGGTCCTGGCCACGCTGGCCGACGGTGACCACTTCGGCAGCCACACGATGCTCGACGCCACCGGGCTCTGGGAGCACACCGTCAAGGCCGTGACCCCGACGACGCTGCTCGTGCTCCCGCCGGGGGCATTCGAACAGGCCGTCGGGACGTCTCCGGCCCTGCAGGTCCAGGTGGCCCAGTACCAGGCCAGTCCCTTGCTGCCGCAGAACAAGCACGGCGAAGCCGAGATCGAGCTGGCCTCGGGCCACGAGGGGGAGCCCGACATCCCGGGCACCTTCGCCGACTACGAGATGAAGCCGCGGGAATACGAGCTGAGCGTGGCGCAGACGGTCCTGCGGGTGCACACCCGGGTGGCCGACCTCTTCAACGAGCCCATGAACCAGGTGGAGGAACAGCTCAAGCTGACCGTGGAGGCGCTCCGGGAGCGTCAGGAACACGAGATGATCAACAACCCCGAGTTCGGCCTGCTTCACAACGCCGACCTGAAGCAGCGTATCCACAGCCGGACGGGGCCTCCGACCCCCGATGACATGGACGAGCTGCTCTCCCGGCGGCGTGACTCCCACTTCTTCTTCGCACATCCCCGGGCCATCGCCGCCTTCGGACGGGAGTGCAGCAAGCGGGGTCTCTACCCGATCGGTGCCGACATCAACGGCAGGCAGGTGCCTGCCTGGCGCGGTGTGCCGATCTTCCCCTGCAACAAGATCCCGATCACCGACAAGCACACCAGCTCCATCATCGTGATGCGCACGGGTGAGAACAACCAGGGTGTCGTGGGGCTCCACCAGGCGGGCATCCCCGACGAGTACGAGCCCAGCCTGTCGGTGCGGTTCATGGGCATCAGCGAGAAGGCGATCATCTCCTACCTCGTCAGTGCCTACTACTCGGTTGCCGTCCTCGTCCCGGACGCCCTGGGCATCCTCGAGAACGTCGAGATCGGTCATTGAGACGTGGTCCCTGTACCCGGCCATGCGCCCAGGCCCGCGTCTGCGGTCCGTGGGCACAGGCGAACGTGGTCGGGTACGGGACCGCCAATCTGGCGACGATGCTGGCCCGATGAGCGCGCTCCGCCTGACCCCCGCGTCCCCGCCGTCGGCGGGCGTACGCCCCCCCGGGCTCCTGGACGCCGTCCAGGCGCCCGCCGACCTGCGCGGGCTGGACGCCGATGCCCTCGAGGCGCTGGCGGCGGAGATCCGGGAGCTGATCGTCGAGACAGTGTCGGTGCGGGGCGGCCACCTGGGCTCCAACCTGGGGGTCGTCGAGCTGACGATTGCCCTGCACCGGGTGTTCGACTCTCCGCAGGACATCCTGCTGTGGGACACCGGCCATCAGGCCTACGTCCACAAGATCCTCACCGGTCGCCGCGCTCAGTTCGCCACGCTTCGCCAGCCCGGTGGCATGGCTGGCTATCCCTCGAGGTCCGAGTCGGAGCACGACTGGGTGGAGAACAGCCACGCATCGACCATCCTGTCCTACGCGTACGGCCTGGCCGCCGCCGTCGAACGGAGCGCGGCCCCCGGGCGCAGGATCGTGGCGGTCATCGGCGACGGCGCCCTGACCGGCGGGATGGCCTACGAGGGCCTCAACAACCTCGGCCACGCGGGGAGCAACGTGGTCGTCGTCCTCAACGACAACGGCCGTTCGTACGCTCCCACGGTGTCCCGCCTGTCGCAGAGTTGGACGGCGCTGCGTCCCCAGGCGGGCCGTTCGGCTTCGGCCCCTGCGGCTCCTTCGGGGGATGCCCCGGAGCACCCCGCCCAGCATCCGGCGTCCTTCTTCGAGAGTCTCGGGGTGCGGTACGCCGGCCCATTCGACGGCCACGATGTCGCCGTGCTCGAGCGATCGTTGCGAGAGGCGGCGGACTGGGACGGCCCCGTCGTGGTGCACGTGCTCACGCGCAAGGGCCGCGGCTACGCCCCCGCGGAGTGTGACGACGAGAAGTGCCTGCACGACGTCGCGGGATTCGACCCGGCGGCAGGCCCCACGGTGGCGCAACAGGCACCGACGGGCTACACGAGGACCTTCAGCGACGCCATGGTCGCCATCGGTGAGGAGAACCCCCAGGTGGTGGCCATCACTGCCGCGATGGCGGGGCCGACGGGTCTCCGAGCCTTCGGCGCCCGCTGGCCACGGCGCCTCTTCGACGTGGGGATCGGAGAGCAGCAGGCGGTGACCTCGGCAGCCGGGATGGCGATGGGCGGACTCAGGCCGGTCGTGGCCCTCTATTCGACGTTCTTCAGCCGGGCCTTCGACCAGGCCAACCTCGACGTGGGCCTCCACGGATTGCCGGTCGTCTTCGCCCTCGACCGGGCCGGCATCACCGGGGACGACGGCCCAAGTCATCACGGGATCCTCGACCTCTCGCTCTGCCTGAAGATCGCCGGCCTCACGATCCTGGCCCCGTCGACCCCCCAGGAGCTCGCCGTCATGCTCCGCACCGCACTGGAGCTGGACGGCCCCGCAGCCATCCGCTACCCCAAGGGCATGCCCGGCGAGGGGCTGGACGGCTCGGTGGGCATGGGCCTGTCGGCCCGGCAGGTCCTGGCGGGAGAGCGCGAGGTCTGCCTGCTCGCGGTCGGCAAGATGGTGCAACCCGCCAGGGATGCCGCGGCATTGCTCGCCGTCGAGGGGATCCATCCCGCGGTGTGGGATGTGCGGGCGGTGCGGCCACTCGACCCGGTCATGCTGGCCGACGCCGCCGGTCACCGGCTGGTCGTCACCCTGGAGGATGGCATCCGGGTCGGCGGTGCCGGAGCCTTCATCGCGCAGCGCCTCGCCGATGCCGAGGTGCATCGCCAGCGCCGGCCGGTGCTGACCCTCGGTGTACCGACCGCCTACATCCCCCACGGCAAGCCCGGCGCCATCCTCGCGGAGCTTGGCCTCGATGCACCCGGCGTGGCCTCGGCGATCCTGGCCGCCCTGCACGACCGCTTCTGACCCCGGGCCTCGCGGGGAAATGAACGTTGGATAAACGACTCATGAATCCTTGCGCGCTTTCCGACAAATGCCGTGGTGTTCTACACGAAGCATTGTTACAGTCCGGCGTGTCGGTGGGTTGCTGATATCTCCCCTAAACCCCAGTCGTATGTTTTCAAACTTTTCCGACCCGTAGACCGACCCTGAACAAGACGCTTATATTGGACCGCCGGGCACTAGGATCGCAACCAGGGGCGAGGTAGCGAAAGGAGAACCGTCTTGCTGAGAAGGCTTCGAACGGCTTTGGTGGCGGTAGCGTTGACCGCCGGACCCGTGGGAGCGGTCATGGTGCCGGGGCCGGCCGAGGCCAGCTCGCAGACGTGTCACACCGTCGACTACGGCGGCTACCCGGACACGCCGTGCTACGTGGCGTCCTGGAGTGCACCGAATCCGAGCGCCCCGACGGTGGACTGCGTCGTGAACGACCACACCGCAGGCAACTACAAGGTGGTCATCGTGTTCCATTTCCAGGGCGGCCAGTGGGTGCCCGTTTGGGGCAACGCCAGTGACTCGAGCACCTGGGTGGAGACCTCCGTTGACGGCAGCGGCGGCAGCCCGGGCGATTACCTGTGCTGGGGCGGTGTCTACTCGCAGATCGGCGGGCCCCTGCTGGATGCGGCGGTGCAATACCCGAGCTAGCGCGGCTTGGCGGGGCGGCGTCGATGCGATAAGCCACGAGGGTGTTGCGCCAAGTTGGTGGGATTCTTCTCGCTGAGCGAGAAGTTTTCCGCCACCCCGTGATGCGAGATGGGCGACTAACCTTCAGGTCCGATGGACGTCGTTGCGAGCTCCCCGGTGGTTGCCGACCCCGCTGCGGCACCCCCCGTCGCAGCCGAACCGTGGGGCTGGCTCTGGCGCTGGCCGTGGGCCGTCGTGCTCGCTCCGTTCGTGGTCTTCATCCGGGGCATCGCCGGGCCCTCGCTCTACGCGCCCGGCGACGGGGCCCAGCTCTTCATCCCGTGGTTCGTTGTGTCGGCACGGTCATGGCTGAGCGGCCACCTGCCCACCTGGAACCCGTGGGCCCAGGCCGGCATGCCGCTCCTCGGCAGCAGCCAGGCGGGCACGCTCTACCCGCCGAACCTGCTCTTCGGGGTTCTGGCGCCCACCCTCGCGAACAACCTCAGCATCGCGCTGACCTTCGTCGTCGCCGGCCTCGGGGCGTGGCTGCTCGCCCGGCGCCTGACCGGGGACGGGGTGGCCGCCGCGGTGGGCGGCCTGGGCTTCGGGCTGTCCTCGTTCCTGTTCGCGCACATCGGCCACCAGAGCATGATCGCCGGCGCCGCCTGGCTCCCCTGGATGCTGTACGGCTACGAGCTCGTGCAAGAACGGTTGACCCCGTGGCGGCTGCTCGTGCCGTCGGCAGCGGTCGCGATGGCGGCGTTCTCTGGGCACAGCCAGATCTTCTTCATGGACCTGGCCGTGCTGGCCGTCTACGTCGTGGCCACCGTGGTGCTCGGCAGGCCGCAACGGCCGGTGCGCTCCGCCCTACTCGCCTTGCTCGTCCTGGCAACCGGCCTGGGCCTCTCGGCCGTGCAACTGCTCCCGACCGTGCTGGTTGCCCGGGCGAGCATCCGCCACAGCCTGCCCTATCAGGATGCGATGAGCTTCTCGCTCCCGACGAACCAGCTCCCCATGCTCGTGTTCCCGTACCTGTTCGGCAAGACACTGCCCGGCGGCCCCTACGCCTCGACCTACGGCGGCCTGTTCAACCTCACGGAGCTGAGCGGGTATCCCGGCATGGCGCTGCTCGTGGCGGCCTTCGCCGGGGGTGTGGCGCTGAGCTCCGACCGGCGGGCGCGGGCGCTCCTCGCCGTCGGGGCCTTCTGCCTCGTGATGGCGATCGGTCCGGCCACGCCGCTCAGCAGGGTCGTCTATCGCCTGCCGGTTTACGGCCAGTTCCGGGCATGGGGCCGCTACATCTACGGCCTCGACCTCGCCGTGGCGATGCTCGGTGCGTACGGCGTGCAGCTCCTGCGCAGCGGCACGCGCCGGCAACGCCACGTCGCTCGGGCCCTCGCCCTTGCGGCCGGGGCCGCGGTGGTCGTCCTCGCAGTGTGGTTGCCGCGCGTGGCGGCCGTCCGCTATCTCATCCCGGGAGGGAAGCCTCAACCGGCCGCCCTCCTGGTCCCCTGCGCCTTCGCGCTCGCCGCCGTGGTGGGTGCCGCCGGCCTGATCCGGACCCGCGTGGGCGCCCTCCTCGTCGTCGGGGTGGTCGCCGCCGACCTCTTCTTCTCCTTCGGGGGCTTCTACGAGTGGCGTGAGGTCGGCCCCACGGCGATGGGGTACAGCCGGGAGATCGCAACGCAGGCCACGCCGTGGGGTGGTGTCGCCGCGGCGCCGGGGGGCATCGGCCGGTACCTGTACGTCGGCTCCGAGGTGCAGCCGATCGGACTGGACTTCGTCGAGGTCACCGACGCCAAGCGCCTGCGCTCGGTCAACGCCAACAACGTCCTGATGGCCAGGGACTACGCCGACGCGCTCGGGATGACCGATGCGGGGCTCGTGCTGTTCACCGACGACCTGTGGCGGCAGTCCAGCCACGTCCTCGACCTGCTCCGGGTGACGACCGTGGTGCTCAAGCCCGAGCTGGCCCGGGGTGGCCCGGGTCCGTCGGCGCTGCTGGTCAACGGACGGCCTGCGGGCGGCCTTGTGCGCTACGAGTACCAACCGAAGCTGCCGGAGGCCTTCGTCGTCGGCGCCGCACAGAGGACGACCCTCTCCTTAGCGATCCGCGGCATCCACGGGGCCTCGGCCTTCGACCCGGCGTCGGTGGCACTCCTCGACCGGCCCTGTGCAGCGTGCCCAACCGGGCCACCGGGGGCGGCGGGCACCGCCGGGGGAGTGGCGTGGGGTTTGAACCGGGCCGGCGTCACCGTCGACGCGACCAGGCCCGCGATGCTCGTGCTGAGCCAGGCCTGGAGTCCCGGGTGGGAGGCGCGGATCGACGGGCACGCCGTACCGGTGGTACGCGCCGACGGCCTGGTCCAGGGGGTCCCCGTCCCCGCCGGGTCCCACCGGGTTGAGCTCGCCTACCGTGCCCCCGGCCTGCGAACCGGCTTCCTGATCGCGATCGGGACGCTGGGCGCCATCCTGCTGGTGGCCGTGGCATGTGCCTTCCGTACGACGCTACGCAAACGCGTGGTCTCCAAGCCCGGCCCGCCGGATACGGTCTGGGCATCGTCAACATAAGAGGTGAGAACCCAGTGTCATCGCCCAACGGCGCAAGCCCGCTCCTGCGCTTCGTGATCTCGGTCGTCGTGCTCCTGCTCCTGGCCACGGCATGCCACAAGACCCAAGCGAAGGCTGCGGCGCCGGTGCTCACGGCTCCGCCGGTTCCGTCCTGGCTCGTCACCGTCGTCCCGCTCCCGGGATCGAGCGACGCCGGCGTCATGGCGGTGGACATCCGGGACCGCCTCACGCCCCCCGAGTACACCCGCCTCACCATCGACGGCACCGACGTCACTGCCTACGCCCACAAGTCGCCCGGCCTGCTCCACTACATCTCCGGCGAAGGCCCTGTCACGCTGAACCCCGGGACCCACACGATCAAGGTCGATCGTGATGTCGTCGGCGTCGGGGGGGCACCCGACAAGCTGGAGGAGTCCTACATCTACCAGTTCCGCGCCGAGTAGGACCGGCCGCTCAACGGCACTAGAATCGGTCGATGGCCCTGCCCGACTCTCTCGCGCATCTGCCCGGACGCCATTTCCTCTTCGTCCCCGGGCCGACGAACATCTCGGAGCGCGTGTTGCGGGCGATGGACCGGCCGATGGAGGACCACCGGTCCTCCGCGTTCCCGACCCTGGTCCGGCCACTGCTGGAGGACCTGAAGCAGGTGTTCCGGACCGCCACCGGCCAGGTGTTCGTCTTCGCCGCCACCGGGACCGGTGGCTGGGAGGCCTCCCTCGTGAACACCCGCTCGCCGGGTGACCGCCTGCTCGGGGTGCGCAACGGCCACTTCAGCAACGGGTTCGTCGAGTGCGCCCGCCGGCACGGCCTCACCGTGGACGTCATCGATGTGGCCTGGGGGGAGGCGGCTCCGCCCGAACGGGTCGAGGAGGCGCTGCGCGCCGACGCGGCCCACGAGATCAAGGGTGTGCTGGTGGTCCACAACGAGACCGCGACCGGTGTGACGAGCGACGTCGCGGCCGTCCGCCGGGCCATCGACGCCGCCGGCCACCCCGCCCTCCTCTACGTCGATGCGGTCAGCTCCCTGGCGAGCATCCCGTTCGAGTTCGACGCCTGGGGCGTGGACCTCGTGATCACCGGGTCGCAGAAGGGCCTCGGACTCCCCCCGGGTCTCGGCATCGTCTGCGCGAGCGAGCGGGCCCTCGCCTCGATGGCGGACGCTCGGTGCGGCCGCTTCTTCTTCGACTTCGGCGACATGGCACGAGCCAATGCCGGGGGCTACTTCCCCTACACCCCGGCGTCCTCGCTGCTCTTCGGGCTCCGGGCGTCGCTCGACATCCTGTTCGAGGAGGGTCTCGACAACGTCTTCGCCCGCCACCGGCGCCTCGCCGGCGGGGTGCGGGCCGCCGTCGCCGCCTGGGGCCTCGCCACCTGTGCCCGGCGCCCGGAGTGGTGCTCGGACAGCGTCACCGCCGTGGTGGTGCCGGATGGGGTCGACGGGGCCAGGGTCGTCGACCTCGCCTTTCGCCGGTACAACCTCTCGCTCGGCGGAGGCCTCGGCGAGGTTGCCGGGAAGGTGTTCCGCATCGGGCACATGGGCGACCTCAACGAGCTGATGGTGCTCGGCGCACTCGCCGGGGTCGAGATGGCGATGCGTGACGCCGGGATCACGGTCGCCCTCGGCAGTGGCGTGGGAGCGGCCGCGGAGGTCTACATCACGTGATGCTCCTTGACATGTGACTAAAGAGTCACGTATTCTGGCACCGTGAACGACGACGACCGAGTCTTCAAGGCGCTTGCCGACCCGACGCGTCGCTTCCTGCTCGACCGGCTCTTCGAGCGTGACGGCCGAACGCTCACCGAGCTGGAATCGGAGCTGGAGATGACCCGCTTCGGTGTCATGAAGCATCTGCGCCTCCTGGAGGAGGCGGGCCTCGTCATCACAAGGCGCTCGGGCCGGGAAAAGCTGCACTTCCTGAACCCGGTGCCGATCAGGTTGATCCACAACCGGTGGATCGACAAGTACACGGAACGCCAGGTCTCCGCGCTCGTGGAGCTCAAGGCCGAGTTGGAGGAGGGGAAGGCATGACGACGACCACCGCAGAATCCACGGTGACGACCCAGGTCCACCGGGTGTACATCAAGGCGACCCCGGAGGCGATCTGGGACGCGATCACCACCTCCGAGTGGACGGAGCGCTACGGCTACGGGGGCCGGAGCGAGCTCGACCTCCGTCCCGGCGGCACCTACCGGGGCTACACGACCGAGGCCATGCGCGCCGTGGGTGCGCCCGACGTCGCCGTCGAGGGTGAGGTCATCGAGGCGGACCCGCCGCGGCGCCTTGTCCTGAGCTGGCACTTCGTGATGGACCCGGAGCTGGCCGCCGAGCGGGTCACCCGCCTCACCTACGAGATCGAGCCACGCAGCGGCGGCGTGACCCGCCTCACCGTGGTCCACGACCTCGAAGGCGCACCGAAGCTGGCCCTGCTCCTCTCGGGCGGGATGGAAGACGTCGGTGCCGGCGGTGGCTGGGCCTGGATGCTCAGCGACCTCAAGTCGCTGCTCGAAACGGGAGCGCCAATGGCCGGGAGCCACCACATCTGACGGTGGGGCTGTCGCATCCACAGCCCGAAAGACGTAGCGATGGGGGCCGGGTTTCGGCCCCCATCGTCTCGGGCACGACGTCGCCATGAGAGCCAGACTCCGGGAGGACATCCAGCGGCTCCTCATCAGCGACTACGGGGAGCCGCCACCCGAGGTGGCCGACGCCGTCCCCCCCGGCGCCGCCGGGGGGTTCGACGATACGGTCGCCATTCCCCCGAACCGCCCCGTTGTGAGGTCCGCCCGGGCCTGGCCCAGCCCGGATGCCCTCGTCGGCGCGATGGTCGCCTTCCTCGGCATCGGCGAAGATCCGCCCGGGAGCAACTGCAACGCCATCACGCGGTGGTACGGGCAGGGCTGCATCCCATGGGCGGCCGCCGCCGTCAGCAAGGCCTGCTTCGACGCCGGCTTCAACGACGGCGCGGGCCACTGGGCGATGCCCGGCATCCCTGCCCGCACCGACCACGGGTTCGCCTGGGTCGCCGACCTGCGCCGGGCCTTCGAGGCCGCGGGCCGCTACGACGGGTCGCCTCGCCGGGGAGACATCGCCATCGTCGGCGGCGACCGCCACGCCTGCCTGGTCGAAGCCGTCCGCGTCGACGGCATCGTCCGGACCATCGAGGGCGACTACCACGACGACTGCGTCCGCAACGCCCGGACCATCGAGAGCATCGACGGCTTCTGCCACCCGCCGCTGTGGGGGATGCCCCGGTGGCCCGGCCGCTACCTGGAGCTCGGGAGCCAGGGCGACGACGTCCGGACCTTGCAGGCCCGCCTGGCGGAACGGGGGTGGCGTATCCCCGTCGACGGTGTCTATGGCCCCCAGACCCAGCGGGTCGTCGACGAGTTCCAGCACCAGAAGCACCTGGACAACGACGGCATCGTCGGGCCCAGAACGTGGGAGGCAGCGTGGCGGGCGGCCGTGACCTGAGTCCTGAAAAGCCAGAGCCCCGGGGGGACCGGGGCTCTGGATGATGCCTGTCTCATGTGTTGGTCTATGGGGATCCGGGGAAGCAGAGGATCTTGCCCGGGATCTGGCACGTCCCCGGCGTGAAGGAGACACCGCGCAACACGCTGCCGGCCTTGGCCGTCTGCATGGTCTGGAAGTGTTCCGCGGCCGGGAGCGTGGTGGCCCCGGCCTGGTCGGTGATCGCCACGAGCCTGTTCGGGTCGGCCCCCTGGTCGCCGCCGCCGCTGACCGTGGACGAGATCGCCCAGATCGTCACCGACCCGTCGGGGTTGACCCGGCCGGTGAGGTTGCGCAGGCCGTCGGTGGCGGGTGCCCAGGGCAGCCCTGTCGCCGTGTTGGTCCCCGTCGGATACCCGGGCACGGAGTACGGCTGGCCGAGGTTCAGCCCCGACTGGAGGGTGTAGGCCAGCTTCCACATCCCTGCGCCGGCGTCGAAGACCCACTTCTCGAGACCGGCCGTGGTCGAGCCGGCGGCCGCGGTGTACTGGCCCGTGGTCGGCGAGTAGGTGTTGGTACCGTTCCCCTCGTCGGCGACGTAGAGGGTGGTGTCATTCGCGAACCACACCCCGAAGGGGAACATCGTCGGCGAGTTCTTCGCCAGCGTCGTCGGGAACCCGGCCAGGATGCACATGTTGCTCGGCAGGCCGGTCGTGGTCACCGTCGAGGGGTTGTAGGCGAGCGGCGAGGTCGGAAGCTTCGCGCCCGGCTGCGGCAGCCCGACGCCGTTCGGGCAGGCATTGCCGGTCGTGTCAACGAAGTACACGGTGTCGACGCCGTTGCCGCCGCTGCCCTTCGTGTAGTACAGGACGTTGTTGTGGATGCCGATCCCGCGGAAGTTGTCGTCCTTGCCAACCTTGTCCGCCGGATCGCCGAGCTGGGTGACGCTGAAGCTGCCCACCGGGGTGGGAGTCCCGGGATTCTGCGCCGCCTCGGGCACGTAGGTCGGCGTGGTGATCTGCGCTCCCGCGCCGATCACGATACCGGCGGGCTGGGGATTGCCGCCGTTGCCGGCGTTGCCGGCCATGTACAGGACTCCTGCACCCAGTTGGTTGTTCAGGATGGCGGCACGTCCGTTGTTGCCGCTGTAGGCGTTGGTCTCGGTGAAATGGAACTTGCCATCGAGGCCCAGCTGCGCCACAACCCGGTAATAGGCGCTGTGGACCGGGTTCGTGGGGTCGATCACCCCGGGAGTGTTGGAGTTCGAGACGTCAACCGCGCCGACCGGGGCGTTGTATCCCATGAAGGTCAGCTGGAGTCCGTTCGTGGAAAGGTTGAGCCCCATTTCCGACTTCGACGAGAAGCTGGTCACCATCTGGTCGCTGGCCGGTGAGACCGAGGGATCGGTGCTGTTCGGCACGACGATGGAACCAAGCGGGAAGCCGAATGGCGTGAGCTGATCCAGCACGATTTTCGACGTGATGCCGAAGCTCCCGTCCACGAGGGCGTTGTTGAACACGTAGGGGTAGGAGCCGTCGGCGGTCGCCGTCACACACTTGCTGGTGCAACCGGGCGGTAGCTGGGTGCTGCCCGCCACGATGTTGGGATCGTTCTGGAAGACGCTGGTGCTGAGCAGCAGCTGCCCCGGAATCAGCGGCAGGTTGGGGAACGGCGGGAGTTCGGCCATGGCCGAGGACTGGGCCACCAGGGCGATCATCACCGCAAGCGCCGGCAGCAGGACGGCGAGCTGGAACGTACGTCGGGACGGGCGCTTCAGACCCATGGGCGACTCCTTTGGGAATCTTGGGATCGGGCACGGGCGCCCGAGCAGTGGTTCGAAGGCTAACGAACCTTTCTGAACGAACCGCGACGGTTGCGCAACGTGAGCAAGGACGAGACTTGAACTCAGGGTCCGGGTCCTGCCCGGGGTTCTGCCCGGGCCCGTTACCAGTGGCCCCGGTGCACCACGTCGTCGAACGGCCGGCGGTTCGGGTTGCGGATCGGCCGCAGCGGGCGGTCGGCCGGATAGCCGAAGGCGATGAGGTAGGCGCAGGATCGGTCCTCCGGGTACCCGAGGAGCCTGCGGGCGAGGTCCTGCTCGGTGACCGCCGAATGGCCGCTGCCAATGCCGAGGTCGGCCGCCGCCAGCATCATGCTCATCGTCGCCTGGCCGAGGTCGTACTGGACCGAGAGGCGTTGCCATTCCTGGTCGCGCACCGGGGCAACCAGGGCGACCGTCGCCGCCGAGATCGCCACGTGGTGGGCGTGGATCCACACCTTGGAGAGCTCCTGGAGTTGCTGGCGCTCCGTCACGACCACGAAATCCCAGGGCTGGCTGTTCTGCGAGGAGGGGGAGCGGCGCCCCGCCTCGAGAATGCGATCGAGGTGGGGTGCTGCAATCGGCTGCTCTGTATACACCCGCACGTTCCGGCGGGCTCGGATGGCATCCCAGGTCTCCATGTCGTCGGCCTCCTTTACGTCCCGCCCGGGACTATCTACCCGCCGCGAGCCGGTCGGGGAGCGCAGCCGCGTAGGTCGCCTCCGCCTCGGTGAGCAGCCAGCGTCGCCCGAGCACCTCCGCGGCGACCGCCGTGGTTCCCGTGCCGCCGAACGGGTCGAGCACCACCTGGCCCGGCAAGGTGAGCAGCTTGATGAAGAACGCCGGCAGGTCGACGGGGAACCGGCAGGGATGCGCCGTGGGGTTGGGCCCGAACTCGGGCTCGTGGAGCAGCAGCGTCGAGGGCCGGACCAGGTCGGGCCCCGCCTGCACCCGGCGCCGGCCGTGGCCCGATGGCTCGGACACGCGCTCGTAGTTGTGCGGCAGCTTCCGCCGCCGCTCCCGGTCCGCGGCGTCCCAGCGTGCGGGCGCCAGGCACTGCTCCGGGAAGAACTGCCACCGCTCAGACTTGGCGAACTGGAAGCAGTACTCGACGGCGTCCTTGAGGTAGCGGTTGAACCGCCCCGGGGGAGGGGAGGGCTTGCCCCAGACGAAGTCCTCGGCGAAGAGGAATCCCTGCTCCCGAAGCCAGAAGACCAGTTCGTACTGGAGGACGCCGCGCTCCGACCCGGCGCGTTTGGACCGGTAGTTGAGAACGAAGCTGCCGTGCGGAGCCAGCACCCGGTGCAGCTCGGCGGTCAATTTGAGGAAGAAACCCTCGTACCAGTCGCGGCCGTAGGCCTGGCCGTCCCGGTACTTGCCCTGGCGGTCGTATGGTGGAGAGGTGACGACCAGGTCGACACTCCCGGAGGGAAGCCCCGCCACGACGTCGAGGGCGTCGGCCACGAGCAGCGCCCCCAGCTCCGTCCGGTGGGCGGCCATCGCCCGTAGTTCGTCCCAGGCAAGCTCACGCATGGACGCACGCTACCCCCGGCTCACGCTGCCAGCCCGGTTTTCTCGCTTTACGGCGGCGTCAGGCTGAGGGCCGAGTACATGCGCCCGAGGAACCGGCTCGGGATCGTCCGGAGCAGGCGCGTGTCCCGGAACCCCGCCCGGGCCGCCAGGGCCTCCCAGGTGCGGTAGGACATCGGATACGGGACCCAGGTGTTGCCCCGGTCGCTGTCGTACTCGACGATGAGCAGCCGCCCACCGGGACGCAGCCAGCC
>DASXNO010000110.1:0-11686 GCA_036495025.1 Actinomycetota bacterium
CGCCCTGACCATCAATCCCTACGACGTCACCGAGATGGCGGAGGCCCTCCACACGGCCCTCACGATGGCGCCCCAGGACCGGGCGACGAGGGCGGAGCTGCTGGGTGAGGTCGTCGAGCGCAACAGCCCCTGGAAGTGGCTGAGCCACCAGTTGGAGGACATCTCCCCCTACCTGACCCGGGCCGTCGCCCGGTCCTGATCCCCTGACGGAGACTCCGGGGGGCCGCGAGACGAACCTCACCTTGGGGTAGCGTCGCGGGAGCAATGACGGAACACGACTGGGAGGCCTTCCTCACGTCCGTGCGAGAGGACCCGGCCAGCGCCGGGTTCGTGCTCGACTTCGACGGGACGCTCTCGCCCATCGCCCCCACGCCGGCGGCGGCCCGCGCCCTGCCCGGCGCCTCTGGCGTCTTGGCGACGCTGGCGGCCCGCTACCCGCTCGTGGCGATCCTGTCCGGCCGGCGGGCGGCGGATGTCTCGAGCCTGATCCCCGCGGAGGGCGTCCGCTACCTCGGCCTCTACGGGGCCGAGGAGCTGCCCTCGAGCGGGGTCGTCGCGTCGCCCCGGAACCCCAGCGCCGGCCTGGTCGGCGAGGCGAGGGCCTTCCTCCAGCGGGAGAGCCTCACCGGTGCGGACGTCGAGGACAAGGGCGACTCGGTCGCCCTGCACTACCGCAACGCGACCTCGCCGGATGCCGGTGAGGTCATCGGGGCCTGGGCGCTGTCCGAGGCCGCGGCCCGGGGCCTGCAGGTCCGCCCGGGCAAGATGGTCGTGGAGCTCACGCCGCCGGGGCCGACCAAGGCCGACGCGCTGGAGCGCCTGATTGCCGGCGAGGGGCTCCGCAGGCTCGTCGTCGCCGGGGACGACGTGGCGGACGTCGATGCGTTGCGGCGAGCCGGGGAGCTGCTCGGTGCGGGGGCGCTGCGCATCGGTGTGCGGTCGCCCGAGGCGCCGGCCGAGCTGGAAAAGGTGGCCGACGTGATGGTCCCGGGCCCCGAAGGCGTCCTGGAGCTCCTGGGGCGCTTCGCCTGACGTCTGCCCTCGGAGGTGAGGCGCAGACCGCGCGTCTACGCGCGAACGGCGACTACCTTTCGGCGGGCACCGATGTGGCTGGGGCCGCTACGACGAGTGCTGGGCTCCGAGGCGGCGGGCCACCCGCTCCCGCTGGCGGAACGCCCGGAGGCGCTGGAGGCGCTTGACGAGGATGGGGTCGTAGGTGACGGCGTCCGGCATGTCGATGATCTGGTTCAGGAGCTGGTAGTAGCGGGTGGCCGACATGTCGAGGGTCTCCTTGATGGCACGCTCCTTGGCGCCGGCGTACTTCCACCAGAAGCGCTCGAACTCGAGGATCTGCCGTTCCCGCTCGCCAAACCCCGACCCCTGACCCTCCTGGCCGTCCACCACGTCCTGGCCTCCTTGGCCGCCCCGACGAAGTAACTTACACACATGTAACTTCGCCCCAGCTTAGGCACGCGGCGCCGCCTTTGCAACCACCGGGATCTGCTGCCACCCGGGCCGGACCGTCGCCGTGCCTGACGGGGGACCACCCGGAGAGCCTCACGGGTACAGGCCGCGCACCCGCCAGGCCTCGGCCACCCTGGTCACCGCCAGGACGGTGGCGGCCTGGCGCAGGCTCCAGCGCTTCTTTGTGGCCATGGCGTTCACCTCCACGAAGGCCCGCTCCATGATGTGGCGCAGGCGGCCGTTCACCTCCTCCTCGGTCCAGAACAGCGCCTGGAGGTCCTGGACCCACTCGAAGTAGGAGACGACGACGCCCCCGGAATTGGCGATGACGTCGGGAATGATGAGGACGTTGCGCTGGTTGAGCGCACGGTCGGCGGCGGGCGTGGTGGGGCCGTTCGCACCCTCGGCGATGAGCCGAGCCCGGACCGCGTCGACGTTGGACTCGTTGATGACCCCCTCCACCGCCGCGGGGACGAGGACGTCCACGTCGAGCACCAGCAACTCGGCATTCGTGATGGCGTCCGTCCCGGGGAAGCCGGCAACCGAGCCCGCCCCCCGGACATGGCGGGCGACCGCCTCCGGGTCGAGCCCCCGAGCGTTGAAGATCCCGCCGGCGAGGTCGGAGACCGCGACGATCCGGCAGCCCTGGTCGTGGAGGAGCTTGGCGACGCTGCTGCCCACCTTGCCGAAGCCCTGGACGGCGACCGAGAGGTCGTCCACCCCCATCCCCAGCGTCTTGAGGGCGGAGAGGATCTGGTACATGACGCCGCGGCCCGTCGCCTCCGGCCTCCCCTCGGAGCCCCCGATCGACACCGGCTTGCCCGTGACGACCCCGGGCACCGAGTGGCCGACGTTGACCGAGTAGGTGTCCATGATCCAGGCCATGATCTGGGCGTCCGTGTTGAGGTCGGGCGCCGGGATGTCCCGGTCCGGCCCGATGAACGGCAGGATCTCCGAGGCGTAGCGGCGGGTCATCCGCTCGACCTCGTGGCGGGACATGCCATGGGGGTCGACGCGGATGGCACCCTTGGCGCCCCCGTAGGGCAGGTTGACGACCGCGCATTTCCACGTCATCGCCATGGCGAGGGCCTTGACGTCGTCCAGCGTGGTGTCGGGGTGGTAACGGATGCCGCCCTTGGCAGGCCCCCGGGTGACGTCGTGGTGCACCCGGTAGCCGGTGTAGACGTCGACCTCGCCGGAGTCGAGGCGGACGGGCACCGAGACGATGAGGGAACGCTTGGGCTGGCGCAGGACCTCGTGGATGGCGGGTTCCAGGCCCATGAGGCCCGCCGCCTCGTCGAAGTACTCGAGCGCGGCCTCCCACGGATTCAACGACTCCACGGTCCCGACGACCCTTTCTCGACGCCTGCGGTGGGCCCAGGCGGGCCAATCCTACGTGCTGGCCTGCATCTCCTCGCGGAGGACGAGCAGGGGGAGGGTCCCCAGCTCCAGCAGCCGGTCGTGCCAGGCGGGCAGCGAGAACCCCGGCGACGACGACGCCTCCGCTCGCAGGCGCTCGATCTCCACCTGGCCCGTCTTGTAGGCGAGGGCCTGGCCCGGCCACGAGATGTAGCGGTCGACCTCGACCTCGGCGGTGGAGCGGGCAAGCCCGGCGCCGACGGCCAGGTCGACGGCACGCTGCCGGTCCCAGCCCAGCGCGTGCAGGCCGGTGTCGACGACGAGGCGGACGGCCCGCCAGGCCTGGCCGGCCAGCATGCCGAGGCGCTCGTAGTCGTCCCCGTAGAGCCCCATCTCGTCGGCCAGGCGCTCACAGTACAGGCCCCACCCCTCGGCGAACGCGGTCCCGGCCCAGATCCCGCCGAAACGGCGCAGCGCAGGGCGCTGTGTGAACTCCTGCTCGATGGAGATCTGGAAGTGGTGGCCAGGGTTCGCCTCGTGGTAGGAGGTGGCGGCCAGCATGTGGAGCGGGCGGCTGGGCAGGTCGCCGAGGTTGATGTAGTACACGCCGGGCCGGGACCTGTCCGCGCTTGGCGGGTAGTAGAAGGCGGGGGGCATGTCCTGCTCCCGGAACTCCTCGACCGCCTTCACCTCGCAGGGCGAGGCCGGCATGCGGCCGAAGAAGCCTCCTGCCGCCTCCCAGCTCGCCTCGACCTGGCGGCGGGCGAGGTCCAGGAGCTGCTCCCGGCTCGTGGCGGTGTTGCGGCCGGAGGCGGCGTAGGCAGCCAGTGCCGACTCGGGGTCGGGATAGCCGAGCCTGCCCGACAGTGCCCGGGCCTCCTCCTGGACCAGCTCCAGCTCGCGCAGGCCCGTGGCATGGATCTCCTCGGCCGTGAGCGGGAGGGTGGTGTGGGCCCGGATCTGGCTCGCGTAGATCTCCTCCCCGCGGGGCAGGGCCCACGTCCCGACGTCGCCCTCCCGGGCGTGCGGCCGGTACTCGAGGAGCACGTCGAGATACCGGCGGTAGGCGGGCCAGACGTCGTCGCGCAGGATCGCTTCGATGCCGTCCCGGTCGGGGGAGGAGGCCGGGACCGGCGCCACGCCGGGCGACTCCTCCGGAGCGGTCGCGAGCAGTCGCTGCACCTGGGCGATGGTGCGGTCGACGACGAGGGCGGGGGCCGTCATGCCTGCGGCCACGCCGCCGTGGGCCACCACGCCCATCCGGTCGAGGTAGGTCGGGATTGCCCGCAGGCGCCCGGCATACGCGGCGGCCCGCTGCGGGGTGTCCGCCCGCTGGAGCGTGGCGAGCTCCGCAAGGAGCTGACCGGGGCCGAGCAGGTGCGAGACTGCCTGCAGGCGGTCGATGCGGTACTCGATCGCCTCGAGGCCCTCGCGGGCGATGGTGTCGAGGACGTCGAGGGTCGTGCGGGCGTCGGTGCCGAGCCCGGAGCGGTCGATGCCGGCCACCTCGCGGCGCGCGGAGCCCAGGACGGCGGCGCGCCGGGCGATGCCCTCGTCGCTGGGGTCGGGCAGGCGGTCGTCGAAGCGGTCGTCGCCCACCTGGGTGGCGGCAATCGGATCGAGCTCGAGGAGGCGGTCCCAGTACCGGTCCGCCACCTCCCTCGCCTGCTCCTCGGCGCTTGGTTCCGCCATCGTTCGGCACCTCCGGGTCATGCATGGAGTCTGAAGTTGGTTCGGGGATCTGAAGTTGGTTCGGGGGTTTGGGCCCGCCGCCAGTGGCGACTACAGTCTGTATACAGGTAATGGCCACGACCCTGCTCGACCAGATGATGGGTGGCTCGGCGGCGCCAGCGGCTGCGGAGCTTGGCCTCGCGCGCCTTGCCGGCCACCACCCGGAGCTGATCGCCCGGCTCGAGGCGGACCCCGTGCTGGCGACGGCGGTGGTGACGGTGGTCGCTGCGAGCCGGTCGTTGACCCAGCTCCTCGCCGTCGACCCGGCTGCCATCGACGTCCTGGCGAACCTGGACCGCCGCCGCCCCATGCTGGCGGCGACCGCCGATGACCTCGTGGCCTGGAAGCGCCTCGAGTACCTCCGCATCGCGGCGCGGGACCTGCTCGGCCTCGACGGCCTGGGCGACGTCGGCGCCAAGCTCGCGGAGATGGCGGAGGACGCCGTGCGGGGCGCCCTCGACCTTGCGGGGGTGGAGGGCGAGCTCGCGGTCATCGGCATGGGCAAGCTCGGAGGCAGGGAGCTCAACTACGCCAGCGACATCGACGTGATGTTCGTCGGCGACGCGGATCCGCTGCCGGTCCTGGAGATTGCACGGCGCTGCTTCCGGGTCGACACCAGCCTCCGGCCGGAGGGGAGGTCCGGGCGCCTCATCCGGCCACTCGCGTCCTACGAGGCCTACTGGGACCGGTGGGCGAAGCCCTGGGAGTTCCAGGCCCTCCTCAAGGCCCGGCCCATCGCCGGGGACCCCGGCCTCGGCGCCGCCTTCGCCGAGGCTGCCGCCCGGCGGGTGTGGGACCGCCCCTTCGGTGCCGAAGACCTCCGGGCCGTCCGCGACATGAAGGCACGGGCCGAGAGCGCCCTGGCCCGCAAGGGCCTGACCGAGCGGGAGGTCAAGCGGGGCCGGGGCGGCATCCGCGACGCCGAGTTCGCGGTCCAGCTCCTCCAGCTTGTCCACGGCCGGCAGGACCCGGCCCTGCGTTCGCCGACGACGCTGCCCGCCCTCGAGGAGCTTGCTGCCGCGGGCTACGTCGACCCGGGGGACGCCGCCGTGCTCGCCGAGGGCTATACGTACCTGAGAACCGTGGAGCACCGCCTCCAGCTCGACGACGAGCAACAGGTCCATGCGGTGCCCCGGGACCCCGAGGCGCGGGCTCGCCTGGCGAGGGTCATGGGCTACCGGGACGATGCGACCTCCACCGCGCTGGCGCGCTTCGACGACGAGCTGCGACGCCAGCAGGTCGCCGTCCGGACGGTCCACGAGCAGCTCTACTTCCGTCCGCTGCTCGAGGCGTTCGCCGGCCACGACGGCGCCCTCACCGCCGAGGCCATCGAGGCCCGCCTGAGCGCCTTCGGCTTCGCGGAGGCCGACCGGACCCTGCGGACGTTGCGCCAGCTCACGCGGGGCCTCACCCGCTCGTCCCGCCTGATGCACCAGATGCTGCCCCTCGTCCTCGACTGGCTCTCGAAGTCCCCCGACCCCGACCTCGGTCTGCTGGGCCTCGGCAACCTCGTTGCCCGGGCCGACCAGGTGCCGGGGCTCGTCGCGACGTTCCGGGAGTCCCCGGAGGCGGCCCGGCGGCTCTGCCTGCTGCTGGGGACCAGCCGGCTGTTCCACCGCGCGATCGAGCAGCACCCCGACACCCTCCTGGACCTGGCGGACGACGAGTTCCTCCGTCCTCGCTCCCGCTCCGCGCTGATGGCCTCGGCGGCCGCGTCGCTGGAGTGGCGGGCCGACGTCGAGGACCGCCGGGAGGCGCTGGCCAGGTTCAAGCGCGCGGAGCTGCTGCGCATCGCCGCGGGGGGCGTCTTCGGGATCAACGAGCCCGCGGCCATCGCCCGCGGCCTCGGGGACCTTGCGGAGGTCGTGCTGGAGGCCGCGGTCGAGACCATCCACCCGCCCGTGCCGATGGCGATCATCGCCATGGGCCGTCTCGGTGGCGCCGAGCTCGCCTACCCGAGCGACCTCGACGTGCTCATCGCCTACGACGGCGAGTCGCCGGAGGCCTTCATGGCTGCCGAGGCCGCAGCATCGTCGCTGCTCCGCTTCCTCAACGGGGCAACCCCGGACGCCGCGATCTACCACATGGATGTGGGCCTGCGCCCGGAGGGGCGCCAGGGCCATCTCGTCCGCAGCCTCGAGGGCTACCGGGCCTACTACGGGCGGTGGAGCCAGACCTGGGAGCGCCAGGCGCTCCTCCGGGCCCGGCCGGTGGCCGGCGATGCGGAAGTGGCGGCGAGGTTCATGGCCATCATCGACGCCCACCTCGCCCGGCCGGTCACCGACGACGAGGTCAGGGAGATCCGCAGGATGAAGACCCGCATCGAGCGGGAGCGCATCCCCCCGCGGGAGGACCCCCAGTTCCACCTCAAGCTCGGCAAGGGCACGATCTCCGACGTCGAGTGGACCGTGCAGCTCCTCCAGCTCCGCCAGGCTCCACAGGAGAGCGGAGCACCGAGCCGCATCCGGTCGCCGGGCACGATGGCGGCCCTGGCCGAGCTGGAGGCGGCCGGAGCGATCTCGCCCGCCGACGCCGCTGCCCTGAGAGAGAGCTACGCGTTCTGCGAGCGGACCCGCAACCACTGGTTCCTCGTCAAGGGCACCCGCGGCGACTCGTTGCCCACGGAGCCGGAGCAGCTCGCCCACCTGGCACGGAGCCTGGGCACGACCGCCAGCGAGCTGCGGGAGGACTACCGGCGGGTCACCCGCCGTGCCCGCAGCGTCGTCGAGCGCCTCTTCTACGGCAAGGAGGACGAGAACCCGGGATCTCCCGGATCCAGCCTGGGGGGTGGGCGGAAAAACCCATGGTAGAGGCGGTCAAGCCAGACCACCCCTCGCCCCAATCCCGTAGGCGTCTGCAAGACTGACGCCCATGGAAGAGACGAAGGACCACGTGCTGCGGGTCGTCGAGGACCGGGCGGTGCGGGTGATCCAACTCTGGTTCACCGACGTCCTCGGGATCCCCCGCAGCTTCGACATCACCCCCGGCGAGCTCGAGCAGGCCCTGGCGGAGGGCATCACGTTCGATGGCTCGGCGATCGACGGGTTCAGCCGCGTGCAGGAAAGCGACGTCCTGGCGCGGCCGGACCCCAAGACGCTCCAGCTCCTGGCGTGGCGCCCCGACAGCGAACCGCCGGTGGCCCGGGTCGTCTGCGACATCTTCAACCTCGACGGGAGCCCCTTTGAGGGCAGCCCGCGCAACGTGCTGCGGCGGACCCTCGAGCGTGCCCGGGACCGGGGCTTCAACTTCTATGCGGCCCCCGAGATCGAGTTCTTCTACCTGACGTCGGGGGAGCCCACGGTGGCGCTGGAGCCCCTCGATCATGGGTCGTACTTCGAGCTCACCGTGGCCGACAGGGCCTCCAACCTGAGGAAGGCCACGGTGCTGACCCTCGAGGACATGGGCATCCCGGTCGAGTACAGCCGGCACGAGGACGCGCCCGGGCAGCACGAGATCGACCTCCGCCCCGCCGACGCCCTCGGCATGGCGGACGCCGTCATGACCGTCCGCCACGTCGTGAAGGAACTGGCCCAGGAGTCCAATGCCCACGCCACCTTCATGCCGAAACCCTTCGCCGCGGTCCAGGGATCGGGGATGCACACGCACTTCTCCCTCTTCGAGGGCGACCGCAACGCCCTCCACGACCCCGGCGACCCGCACAACCTCTCGGCGGTGGCCCGGGGCTTCATCGCCGGCCTGCTCACGCACGCCCGCGAGATCACGGCGGTGACCAACCAGTGGGTCAACTCCTACAAGCGCCTTGTCGCCGGCTATGAGGCGCCGGTCTTCGTCTCCTGGGCCCGCAACAACCGATCGGTCGTGGTGAACGTCCCGCACGCCAGGAAGGGCCGCCCGGAATCGACCCGCATCGAGTACCGGGCGCCCGACCCCGTGTGCAACCCGTACCTCGCCTTTGCCGTCGTCCTCGCCGCCGGGCTCAAGGGCATCGAAGGCGGCTACCGGCTGCCCTCGGAGCTTCCCGTCAACCTCTACCAGCTCACGCCGGAAGAACTGCTGACCGAGGGCATCGTCGCCCTGCCCGGCAGCCTCGGCGAGGCCATCTACGAGGCCGAACGCTCCGAACTGGTTGCCGCCACGCTCGGCGAGCACGTCTTCGAGTGGTTCATCCGCAACAAGAAGGCGGAGTGGCAGGAGTACATCGCCCAGGTCACGCAGTGGGAGGTCGCCCGGTACCTGCCGGTGCTCTGACCGGTCCGGGCACACGCCTCGTTAGATCTCGTAGATGTCGTCTCGACGCGGCGCGCGCTCCTCGTCGGGCAGGATGACGACCTCAGGGCGCGGCAGGGGGTGAACGACGTTCCATCGCACCGAGGCTCCTTCGCCGAACCGTTCGATCAGGCCCAGCCTGAGCATCAGGTCCACAACCTCGCCCTGCGTTCTCGGGGGGAGGAGGTGCACCTGACCGGCGATACGCCAGGTCACCGCCTCATGCCGCCGCCGCAGCGCCATCGTGGCTTCGTCGGCCCGGTCCTCGTCGCTCAAGGGTTCCCATGCCGGGGCGGCCAGCGCTCCTGCCTGCATCGCCAGGGGTAACGCGGCAGTGAAGTTGCCGATCTCCTGCCGGGCTTCGAGCTGGGCGACGGCGCCCAGGAGGACGATGGCTCCGGGTGGCAGCAAGAGGCTCCACCCCGTCCGGATGTACTCCTCGAGGGCCTCACGGATCCCAGCATCCATTGTTTGCATGACGAAGGCCTACGAGGGGATCGTGACCGGGGCGTGGAGGAAACCGGGGCCCTGGAGCCGGACAACCCCTGGTGGCAACGGGGCGCCGACCGGTGGCTCGGCTGGCTTGGATGCCCGGATGATGGCCGAGCCCGCATGGGGATGCACCCGGTGGGTCTCGTTCACCTCGATGGCCGTCAGCCCGGCCTCCTCGAGGAGCGAGCGGTATTCGTCCGCGGTCAGGGCCCCCGCGATGCAGCCCGTCCACTGGGCCATGTCGCGCCGGACGTCGTCGCCGAGGTCGGGGTCGGCGATGACGTCGCTGACGGCAAACCGGCCCCCCGGCCTGAGCACCCTCGCAACCTCCCGGAGGACCGACGACTTGTCCGTCGAGAGGTTGATCACGCAGTTGGAGATGACGACGTCGACGGAGGCGTCGGGGAGGGGGATCTCCTCGATGTGGCCCCTGAGGAACTCGACGTTGTCGACCCCGGCCTCGGCGGCGTTGCGCCGTGCCAGGTCGAGCATCTCGTTGGTCATGTCGAGGCCGTAGGCCCTCCCCGTCGGCGCCACACGCCGGGCGGAGAGGATGACGTCGATGCCGCCGCCCGATCCCAGATCGAGCACCACCTCACCGTCCGCCAACTCGGCGACGGCGGTCGGGTTGCCGCATCCGAGCGAGGCGTTGGCTGCAAGGTGAGGGAGCTTGCCCAGCTCCTCCTGCCCGTAGCCGCTCGGGCCAAAGCACGCCGCTGACTCGTCGCCGCAGCAGGCAACGCCCCCCTCCGTTGCAATCACCGCCAGCTCGGCGTAGCGGCGGTGCACCGCATCCCGAACCACGTCCGCGCCCTCCACGGTCATGCTCCCGAGGTGGTTGCGTTCGCGCTGGTCAGCTCCGCCAGCAGCGCCAGCACGCGCCGGTCGATCTCGTTGCGAATGGGTCGGACCTGCTCGACGCTCTTGCCCGCCGGGTCCTCGAGCACCCAGTCCTCATAGCGTTTGCCGGGGTAGACCGGGCAGACGTCCCCGCAGCCCATGGTGATGACGACGTCGGCCGCACGGACCGCCTCGTCGGTCACCGGCTTCGGGAACTCCTTGGACAGGTCGAGCCCGATCTCCGCCATCGCGGTGGCGACGGCCGGGTTGATGTGTTCACCGGGTGCGGAGCCACCGGAGCGGACCCGAACCCGGCCATCGGCGTGATGATCGAGCAGGGCCGCCGCCATCTGCGAGCGGCCGGCGTTGTGGATGCAGACGAAGAGCACTTCAGGGACGTCTTTCACGATGCCTCCTTGGAATTGGCCGGGCGTTCGGCATTGGCCGAACGATCGGCGTTGGCCGGGCGCCCGGCGTCGCTCCCGGGCAGCGCCCGGATGCCGGGGCCCCGGCGATGGGTCTTGGGGACAGCCTCACGGGGGACGACGATGTCCGCTGCGAACGTGCCGACGGTGGGATAGAGGACCATGATGGCAAGGACCGCGAGCCCCGCTCCGAGGAGTTGCGCCGCTACGAACGGCGGGACCGACGACGGATCGATGCCGGCGAACGAGTGGGAAAGCGCGCGCGCCATCGTGACCGCCGGGTTGGCGAAACTGGTCGAGGCGGTGAAGAAGTACGCCCCCCCGATGTAGGCACCGACGGCGAAGGGCGCCGCCTGGCTCCGGCCGGATCGCACGACGCCGAAGATGACGAGGAGCAGGCCGAACGTGGCCACCACCTCGGCGAACCACAGGCCCCCCGAGCTGCGCACCGTTCTCGACAGCCCCAGGACCGGCACGCTGAACATCACGTTGGCCACCGCCGCGCCCGCGACACCGCCTGCGAACTGGGCTCCGATGTAGCCCGCCGCCTCGCCGTTGCTGAGGCCACCGAAGAAGCGATCGGCCAGCGTCACCACAGGGTTGAGATGGGCCCCCGATACGGGCCCGATCGCCAGGATGATAGCGACCAGTGCGGCGGCGGTGGCGGTGGCGTTCTCCAACAGCTCGAGGCCCACGTCGTTGGGAGACAGCCGGGACGCCATGATCCCCGACCCGATCACCGCGGCAGCCAGGAATGCGGTACCGAGGAACTCGGCCAGCAGCCGCCGGCCGAGGCCACTGGTCATAGGATGCCCACGGTTGAAGGGGATCGGCTCACCTGACGTTCCTCCCATGCATCGATGCAGGTCGATACGAGCATCTTGCCAAACCCATCGACAGATGTCAATATGGGGACATGGCCAGGGGGGGCAGGTTGCCGATCGCTGAGGTCCTTTCGGAGGGCCTGGAAGATTGCAGTCCGTCGATCCTGGCCTCGCCGCTGCCTGAAGCTGAAGCCAGCGAGCTCGCCCGGGACTTTGCGGCTCTCGCCGACCCCGCACGTCTGCGGCTCTTCAGCCTGATCGCCGCCCAGCCCGAGGGGGAGGTCTGTGCCTGCGATCAGGCTGAAGAGCCGCAGACGTGCGGGG
>DASXNO010000111.1:0-20092 GCA_036495025.1 Actinomycetota bacterium
GTCCGCGGCGAGAATTCACCATGAGTTCATGAGGCGTTCAGGGTCACGACGGAGCCTGTTCAGCAACCTCCCGGCTGGTATCCTTGCGCCACCATGCGCACCCACATGTCGCTCCTAACGACGATCGGAAGCTGGTCGCCCTAGCGGCCCTGGTTCACGCACGCCTTTTCCACCGGCCGCCCCAGCACCAGGGGCGGTCTTTTCTTTTCGTTCACATTCGGGAGGTGGTCAGGTTGGAGATCTCGCAGCCCAACGCGCCGGCCGAGGCGGGCCGCAGCCTCGATGACCTGGTGGCGGCGCTGGCGGAGGCGATCTCCGCCTTCGTTGCCAGGATGGCGGAGCCCCGCCCGACGGAGTCCTACCCGGAGGGGGCGGCATCGCCGCCGAACCGCGACTACTTCTGAGGGCCGCCAAAGTATCCGGGTAGGCTACTGCGCCGTGGAGGACGCGGTCGTTGTCGGCTCGGGGCCCAACGGCCTCGCTGCGGCGATCACGCTGGCCCGGGCGGGCTGTTCGGTCGTGGTGCTCGAGGCGGCGGAGCGCGCCGGTGGCGGCACCCGGTCCGAGGAGCTCACGCTGCCGGGCTTTGTCCACGACGTGTGCTCCGCGATGCATCCACTCGGCGTCGCCTCGCCGTTCTTCGCCGCGCAGCCCCTTGCCGAGCACGGCCTGACCTGGCAGCACCCCGACGCTCCGGCCGCCCACCCGATGCCCGACGGGACCGCCGTCCTGTTGGAGCGGTCCCTGGAGGCGACCGCAGCATCGCTCGGTCCCGATGCGGCCCCATGGCGCCGTCTCGCTGCGCCGCTCGTCGACCACTGGGCGGCGATCTCGTCCTCGATCCTGGGACCGCTGCTACGGGTGCCGCGCCACCCCATTGCCCTGGCCCACTTCGGACTCCGCGCGCTCTGGCCGGCCACGACGCTCGCTCGCCGTTCCTTCGACACCGAGCGTGCCCGGGCGATGTTCGCCGGGCTGGCGGCGCACTCGATCCTCGACCTGCGGGCGCCGCTGACCGCCTCGTTCGGCCTCACCTTCGTGGCGACCGCGCATACCGCCGGGTGGCCCATGGCGGTGGGAGGCTCGCAGCGGATCGCCGACGCCCTGGTCTCGTACCTCCGCTCGCTCGGCGGTGAGGTCGTCCTGGGCCACCCCGTCGGCTCGCTCGGGGACCTTCCCCCAGCGCGCGCCCTGCTGTTCGACCTCACGCCCCGCCAGCTCCTGGCCATCGCCGGGGAGCGACTCGATGCCGGGTACCGGCGCCGGTTGGAGCGCTTCCGCTACGGCCCCGGGGCCTTCAAGATCGACTACGCGCTCGACGCGCCGGTGCCCTGGAGGGCCGAGGAGGTCGCCCGGGCGGGCAGCGTCCACGTCGGCGGCACGATGGAGGAGGTCGCCGCGGCGGAGGCCGACGTGGCCAGGGGGCGCCACCCCGAACGGCCCTTCGTGCTCTGCACCCAGCCGAGCCTCTTCGACCGGACGAGAGCCCCGGCCGGCCGCCACACCTTCTGGGCGTACTGCCACGTGCCCAATGGGTCGACGGTGGACATGACGCCGTCGATGGAGGCCCAGATCGAGCGCTTCGCCCCCGGGTTCCGGGATCGCATCCTGAAGCGCCACGTCATGCCCCCGGCCGCCATCGAGGCCCACAACCCCAACTACGTGGGCGGCGACATCGCCGGGGGTTCCCACGGGGGCCTGCAGCTCCTGGCCCGCCCGGTCCTCTCGACCCATCCCTACGCCGTGCCGCTCCGGGGCCAGCACGCCTACCTCTGCTCGGCGTCGACCCCGCCCGGGGCCGGCGTCCACGGGATGTGCGGCTGGTGGGCGGCCCGGGCGGCGCTCAGGGATCTCGGTGGCGAGGCTCCCGCCCGACCGGTGGTTCAGTAACCGCCGCTGCTAGACGACTTCGCGGCCGGCGTCGCGGCCGGCGATGCCGGAGCGCTGCCCGTGGTGGCTGCGACGCCGGCCGGCGTGATCGCCGCCCAGGTGCCGCCGAAGCTGATGATGCCCTGGCCCGCAGCCGTCCCGGTCTTGGTGTCGCCGGTGAACGTGTAGAGGGGGAAGGTGTTGTAGGTCAGGTACAGCTTGCCGTCGGCCGACTTGACCGTGCTCAGCAGGCTGGCCTGGACCCCGGCTCCGGCGATCCCGGCGGTCTTGCCGCTGGGCAGCTCGGTGTCGGGCCAGACCTTGGTGCACCCGTTGTCGTCGGTGCAGGTGAGCTTCGCGCCCTGCTCGGAGCTGAGCAGGTACAGGGTCTGACCGTTGCCGTTCACCAGCACCGTGCCGACGCCGGGGAGGGCCGCAGTCGTGATGGTGGTGGCGGCGTCGGCGCCGGCGGTCGCGGCGGAGGGTGAGGGCGACGACGCCGATCCGGTCCCGGTGGTCGTGGACTTGCCGCACGCGGCGAGCGCCAGGACGGCTGCGGCGCCAAGGGCCCCTGCCCCCAGCCAGCGGCGGGCCCCGCGTTGGATGAGCTGCGATGTCTGCATGGGTTTCTCCTCTCCGGCTCTGAATCAGTCGCCGTGTTCTACGGCGGGGGAGTAAGGGGGGATTGCCACCGGGTATGGTCTCGGGATGCGGTATGACGGAGTTGCCGGGCCGGCGTTGCTGGGCTTGCTCGCGCTCGCAGCCTGCCGGGAGCCGACCCCGCCTTCCGTGGGCGTCGCCCTTTCGCCGAGCGTGACGTCGACGGCCTCGCCCTTGCCGCCAGGCTCCGCGTCGCCAACCGCCGCTCCGAGTCCGTCACCGTCGCACAGTGCAACGCCGCCTGGGCCGGTCACCGGCCTGCAGGGCACCGTGTCGGCAGGCCCGACGTGCCCGGTGGAACGCGTGGACAGCCCCTGTCCTCCGAGGCCGCTCAGCGCCGAGATCGACGCGCGGGATGCGCCGGGCCACCTCGCCGGATCGGCCCGCTCGGGCAGCGACGGCCAGTACCGGCTGGCACTGCCCCCCGGGACCTACACGCTGACCGTCGTCTCAGCCGGCACGTTCCCCAGGTGCCCCACGCCCACGGCCACCGTCATTGCGGGCAGGGTCGCGATGCTCGACATCGGCTGCGACACGGGGATCCGCTGAGTCCATGGCCTTCTACGACGACGAGCCGCGCCAGCTCGACCTCGACGACCTCGTCGAGGCGGCAGAGCCGAATCCGCTCCTTCGCCGGGTGGACGCGCTCTGCGACGCACGAGCCTGGGACGACCTGGTCGAGCTCGCCCGCCGCTGCCGGGAGGCCTACGAGCGGGGCAAGCAGCTCTGGCCGATCGCCGAGCACATCGACTACCGCCTGGCCCTCGAGGCCCCGCCGGCCCATGCCGCGTCGGTGCTCACGCCGGCAGCCGGCCGCTTCGCCTTCGGCCCGCTCACCGAGGTCGCCGCCTCCACCCACACCTTCGACGAGCTGGAGCCGCACCTTCCCTCCCCGCAGGTGGCGGGCGTGGTGGCGGCCGAGCGTGTGCTCCGGGGCGAGGTGCTGACGGGCCGGCCCGAGGCGCACGGCGAGGTCCTGGAGCTGCCGATGCGCCTCGAGACCTGGGAGCCGCCCTACGTGCTCGCGACCTACAAGGCCCACGAGATCCAGGCGCCATCGCCCGAGCTGGCGCAACTGACCGCCGAAGGCAGCGCCGCCGATGCGGCACCGATCGACGACGACGAGTTGCACCGGGCGCTCCTCGACCTGGCCGCCACCTGGGTCACCGGCTCCGGCGGGAGGGCCGAGGCCGCGGTCGTCGAGGGCGGCGTGGCGGGCGCCATCGGCGCCCTGGGGGCGCACGCCTTTCTCATCGGCGAGATCGACCCGCGGGAGGCCCTGTCGCTCATGGCCTGGGCCGCCGCCAGCGGTGGCGCGCACGGGCGGCGGAGGGGAGCGGCAGCGGGACGCTCGGCGGCATGGTGGGCGGCTACCGAGCTGACGGGGCTCGACTGGCCTCCCGACCCCGAGGAACTGGCCCGGGAGATCAACCGCCTCCGCTGGTACCGCTGGGACCCAGTTGAGACGAGCGCCCCTCCACCCGGCGCCTCGAGGGGCGCCGCTCCGCTACCCGGGGCCTTGAGGGGAGCCGGGGGGGGCTGGAACCTCCACCTGGCGGTGGAGGACCTCGACGATGGCTGGTCCGCCGCGATCGCTGCCGAGGACCGCTCCGAAGAGGGCTCGTAGATCCCATCCGGAATTCTTTGCTCGCTTTCCCGCGTGAGAGCGCGGTGGGGCAAGCGCAGAATTTCGGCTGCCGGTAGCGTCAGCGCTTCTTGCGGCTTGGGGTCGGTGAGGGAGCGGCCTTCGCCGGAGCCGGGGAACCCGAAGGTGGCGGGGTGGCGAGTCCGGCCGGCGTTGACTGCCAGTTCGCCGTCGAGGGGTGCGCCGTGCCGGCGGGGCCGCTGCCGAAGGCGCCCAGCAGGTTCTCCGTCACCCTCGTCACGACCCGGCCCGGGCACGGCATGGCGCAGTTCGGATCCAGTTTCGGGATCCACAGCAGGGTGCCGCTGGCGAAGACGCCGGCCCCCGAGGGGGCGCTGTAGTAGGTCATGTCCGCATAGTCCGCATGGCCCTGGCAGGTCAGCGGGGAGCGCGCCGCGACGTCGACGTTGCGCGGTCCGGGGGCCTTCGGGTCGTAGTGGTCGTACTCCGTGCCGACGACCCCCGACAGGTGCTGGCCCGCGGTCACCCCCGTCCCGGCGAAGATCCAGCTCGACGGTTCGGTGACGACCATGTCCGCCACGACGGGGTTGCACTGGTAGAAGTTGCCAATGATGACGCTCTCGGGGTTGTTGTTCGGCGGGTAGCGCCAGGCTGCGGGTGTCGTGTCCGCGTTGTCCTTGCCGTTGAGCGGGTCCTCCTTGGCGTCCTTGTAGTCGACCTCGCGGCGGTCCGGGCCGAGGGGCGAGGGCTCGAAGCGGATGTGGCGGTAGATGGCGTTCGCCCCGAGGAACATGAGGTTGACGCCGTGGTCCCGGGCGTTCTGCAGCCCGTTGCGCATCGCAAGCGAGTAGTACTCGTCGTGGCCGAGCGAGACGAAGGCCTTGTGGTTGAGCACCTGCTCGGGGTGCTCGTGGATGTCGACGTTCGTCGAGTAGGCAACGTCGAGCCCGAGCGACTCCACCAGCGACACGACGTGGAACTCGTTGCCGAGGAAGTCGCCGGAGCCGTCGCCGAGCGCGTAGGGCCGGTCGAAGGACACGATGCGGGAGCGCCCCGAGAAGCCGCCTGGCCCCTGGTAGAGGTCGCGACCCCCGTAGAGGTTGTAGGCCTGCCACGTGGTGACGTCGCTGTCGACGAGGTACGCGGCGTGCGAGGCGTCGTCGCGGATCGTGAGCGGGACGTACGACTGGAATCCCGAGCTGGCGACGAGCTTGAAGAGGTACTGCCCGGGCGGCCAGGTGGCATCCGTCGTGACGGTGACCGACGGCTTCCAGGCTGTGTCGATCATGTTGGTCCCCGGCGACAGCGTGAAGCCGGGCTGGACCGAGCCCGGCTCGTCCGGCGACGTCCACACGAGGCGGCCGCCCGCCCCGCCGTAGTACCCCATGCGGTACGCCTCGACCTTGAAGGTGGGCGCGGTCGTGGACACGAGGAGGTGGACGGTCCCGCTGACCTCGATGCTGACGCGGTCGGCGTAGCCCTCGATCTGGTGCTGGCGCGCCCGGTTGGTGAGCGCCCAGTTCGGTGTCCCCGGCTTGGCGTTCTCCGCAACGACCCACGCAGCAGTGGGCCCATAGGTCCCCGGCGCACCGGCGACGACCGTGGAGGTGGCCGAGTTGGCGCCGTTGCCGTTTTCCTCGTCCGCACCCAGGGACGCGGACGGGGGGGCCTGCGACGGGGACGGGGACACCGTCGCGGTCGCGCTGGCCTTCGGGCGAGCGCCGGAGCCCGACCTGGGTTTGGCCCCGGGGGCGACGAGGAGCCAGCCACCGACGGCGACGCCGAAGGCGGCAACCAGGCCAACGACCAGGAGCACGGTCGACCAGGAAGGCAGGCCACGCCCCCCGTCATCGGGCGGCGTACGCAGGTTTAGCAGCGACACGCGCGGACACCCATGGTTTGGTTCCTCATGATTGGTCCTTCGAGCCAACCGGCGGACTGGCCGAGGTGGTTAACGTACCGCGGAACGACGCCTGAGCGCCGGATACGGTTCCAGATGCATCATGGTGCCCCATGGGCACCGAGGCTCCACGGAGGAGGGTCCACTGGGGACGGTGGCTGTTGCGGATTGTGGCCGTGCCGCTCGCCGTCCTTGCCCTCGCGGCCAGCGCCGTCCTGGCGCTCTGGCCCCTCACCCCCTCCGTCGACGCCGCGCCCACCCTGGTGAACGACATCCTGAATACCCACGGGGCCCGTCACCTCGCGGCCCTGCCGGTCCCCGACCGCGTCGGCCAGGCTGTCATCGCCACCGAGAACAGCAGGTTCTCGAGCGACTTCGGCGTCGATGCCGTCAGCCTCTTCCGGACGGCGGCCGGCCGCTTCACGGGCAGCCGGGACACGGGAGCCGCCACCATCGAGATCCAGCTCGCCAAGAACCTCTACACACCGGGCCGCTCGAACCTCGTCGCCAAGGTCGAGCAGGTCGAGCTTGCCTTCAAGCTCGACACTCGCTACCCGAAGGACGAGATCCTTCGCATGTACCTGGGCGGCGTGTACTACGGCCACGGCTTCTACGGCCTCGCCGACGCCGCGCGCGGGTACTTCGGCACCACGCCGGAGCGACTCACCTGGGGGCAGGCGAGCATGCTGGCCGGCCTGGTGCAGGCGCCCTCCGCCTACGATCCCTACCTGCATCTCGATCTCGCCAGGGAGCGCCAGCGCCACGTCGTCGACCGCCTGGTGGCCACGAAGGTGCTCACTGCCGCTCAGGGCGACGCCGTGTTCGCCGAGACGCTCAGGTTCCAGTAGGCGGCCTCATGCGAGGTGGAGGTGGACGACCGCCAGGGCCGCCGCGATCGCTGCGGGAGCGAGCAGGAGGCCAGCCAACGAATAGCGGCGCGCGGAGGGGCGGGCCCCGACGGAGCGGGCGGCCTGCCACCACACCAGCGCCGACAGCGACCCGGTGACCGCGAGGTTGGGGCCGATGTTCAGCCCGAAGAGCAGGCTCCGGGGATGGGCCGGCGTACCGGAACCGAGCAGGACGGCAGCGGGGAGGTTGTTCGCGAGGACGGAGGACACCGCCCCGATCGCCGCCGTCTGCCCGCTGCCGGCGGTCCGCATGAGGTGGCCGGGGAACGTCCATGCCCTCGCGAGGGTGCCGAGCGCCGTCGCCACCAGGAAGACCGCCCCCAGGGTGGCGACGTCGACCGCCCGGGCGGTGCGCTCCGGGTCGAGGCGGCGCTGCGCCAGACGGATGACCGCGGCGACGAGGCCGACGACGAGGACCGGCACGGCGGCGTCGGGTAGGGCCAGAACGAGGACGGCGGCGGCGCCGATGCTCACGATGCTGAGGAGGGTGGCCCGCTCGCCGGGCGCGTCCGGGCGGGGCCCGCACGCCGCGGGCCGCCGGAACACGAGGGCCACGCCAGCGACCGTGACCACGACCGCAGCCACCCAGGGCAGCGCCATCGACCGCAGGAACGCCGAGCCGCTCACATGGGTGCCCGAGAGCACGAGCAGGTTGGTCAGGTTGCTGCCGGGCAGCAGCAGCGACGCCGCGTTGGAGAGGAAGACACAGCCATAGAGCAGCCGTTCCTCGCTCGCACCCCGGCGCCGGGCGGCGCCGACCAGCACCGGGGTAAGGAACGCCACCGACGTGTCGAGGTTCAGCACGACCGTCACGGCCGCGACCAGGGCCATGGCCACGGCGTAGAGCATCGGATCCCCGCCCGGCACGCGGTCGAGCAGCGCCCCGGCCGCCTCGAACGTCCCGTCCTCGTAGGCCACGGCCCCGATCAGCAGGAGGCCGGCGACCAGGACGAACGGGGGCCATGTCCTGGCGGCGGCTGCCGCCGCGTCGTGGCGCGCCAGCCCGACCGAGGCGCCGAGCGCCAGCAGGCCGAAGGAAAGGAGGAAGAGCCGGGTTCTGAGCGTCACGAGCAGAATGTCCTGCCTGACGATGCCCCGCGAGGTCTCGGCTAAACGACGGGGACAGGCGGCAACGAGCGGTGTTTCCGGCGTGAAATGGGCGCTACGGCTTGCGCCGGCCCCCGGCGAGCATGAGGAAGAAATAGCTCCCCACGGTGGCGAAGACCCCCCACACCGCCCAGTTCATGACCGCGCCGGACGTGATCATCACCACGAGACCCCCCAATACACACCGAAAGGCCTACGCCGTTTCGTGTAGGCAGATCATAGCAGTTTGCCGGCTGGATTCGGTGGTGAATTCGGTCTGCTTCTCGGGCTGAATCGGGACCTCTCTGACGACTCCGAACTGATGCCGGAGGCGACACCGGGGCCCACGCCGGAGGCGACACCGGGACGCACGCCGGCCAGAAAGCGCCGCAGCGGCAGGACCTGGGCGGCTTCGTGGAGCTCGGCGCCGGTCATCTTGAGGTAGCGGGCCGTCGTAGTGAGCGACACATGCCCGAGCAGCTCCTGCACCTGGGGGAGGGGGACTCCCATCTGCACCAGGTGGACGGCGTACGTGTGCCGGAAGGCATGCGCCAGCTCTCCAGGGCGCACCGACACGCCGGCCCGGCGCAGCCACTTCTCGACGAGATAGTCGAGGGCCTGGCGGTTGAGCGGAAGGCCGTTGGCACGCACGAACAGCGGGTCGGAGGCCGACGGGCTGCCGAGCCGGTCGGAGCGGTCACGCAGGTAGCTCCTGACGGCCACGACGACCTCCGGGGCCACGGGGATCGTCCGCCGTTTGCCTCCCTTACCGACGACATGGAGGGTGTCGCTGTCATTCTCCGAGCGCAGCGCCCCCACTCGCGCGTCGATGACCTCGGAGGCCCGGGCCCCCGTACCGCCGAGGAGGGCCACGAGGGCCAGGTCCCGCTCTGGCCACGGGACGGCCTCCCGCACGTCGGGGAGGGCGACGGTCGCCACGATGCGCTCGAGCTCGGCACTGCTGAAGTAGATGTCCGCGTCGCCCGAGGCCGCCCTGGCGGCGGGCGTCTCCAGGGCTGCGGTGGGGTCGAAGGCAAGATGGCCGGAGCGGGCAAGCCAGCGGCACCAGCCTCGCCAGGCGGCCAGCATGCGCTGGCGTGTGGCCGCGGCGTAGCCCTCCTCGACGAGGGAGGCGAAAGCGCCGCCGAGGTTGTCCTCCGTGAGGTCGCCGAGGCCGAGGCGCGAGAGCTCCCGGGAGAGCGCGGAGAGCTTCTCGTGCTCGGGCTCGTCGGGGACTGGCCGGTCAAGGTCGTTGGCCACCCGGCGCGCGACTGCCGCCAGGTCCGCCCGGTAGGCCGTCTCCGACGCCACCGACAGGCCACGGCGGGTTCGGGTGCGCTTGAAGCGGATCCAGTCGTCGACGAGGGCGGGGAGCGCGTCCATGCTGGGAGAACTGTAGTTCGGCTCCCGGCGGATCCGCCGGATCTCCCGGGACGTTCTGGGCCGTCTGACCCCGGTGGTATAAGAGAATTCGTGGCTCCCAACGTCCCGAACGTCCCATCCGAGGGAACTCCGCTCGGTCAGCGCTACCTGCTCCACGAGGCCATCGGCCGCGGTGCGATGGGCAGCGTCTACCGGGCGACCCGGCGCGACACCGGCGAAGAACTTGCCGCCAAGGTCCTCCACCCCGAACTGGCCGACGACAAGACCATCGTTGCCAGGTTCGTCCAGGAAGGGGCCATCCTGACGGGGATACGGGACCCTCACGTCGTCGCCGTCCGGGATCTGGTCGTCGACGGCGAGACGCTCGCCATCCTCAGCGATCTGGTCGACGGCACCGACCTGCGCCGGTACCTGCGCGCCCACGGCCCGCTCCCGGCGGCGACGGCAGCAGGCATCGCTGCCCAGATCCTCCAGGGGTTGGCGGCCGGTCACGCCGAGGGCGTCATCCACCGCGACATCAAGCCCGAGAACGTCCTCGTCGACTCGCCCGGGTCCGGCCCCTCGGGGCCCGGATCGGGGGCTCCGCCGGTGCGCGTGACCGATTTCGGGGTGGCCAGGCTCGCCGGCACCGCCGGCCTCACCCGGATGACGAGCTTGATCGGCACCCCCGACTACATGGCGCCGGAGATGACATCGCCGTCCCCCGTGACCGACAAGGTGGACGTCTACGGCGCGGGGGTCCTCCTCTACGAGCTGCTCTGCGGGGTGCCACCGTTCGCCGGCCAGCATCCGATGGCCGTGCTCAGGGCCCACACCGATCGGGTCCCCGGAAGAATCCCCGGCGTGCCCGACGCGCTCTGGAACACCATCGGGGGGATGCTGGCCAAAGACCCGGACGAGCGCCCGAGCGCCGCGGCAGCCGCGGCGCAGCTCGAGGCCCTGGTCCCGGGACTCGGCGGCGTCGCGGCACTGCCCCGCCTCGCGGAGCCGCCGCCGTCACTGCCGATCTCGAAGGACGACAGCGGGTCTGCCACGTTGCTGCGCGGGTTCCGGCCCACCTCGAGCCCCGGCCCGGTCCGCACCCCGATCGACCCACCCGGGGACCGCTCCGGAGGTCCGATCAGACCAACGGGCCGGCGCCGCCGGGTCGTCCTGATCGGCGCCGCCGCACTGCTCGTCGTCCTCCTCGCCGCGGCCGGGATCGCTGTGTTGAGGGGCGGGGGAGCGCCGGTGCACGTGAACTTCCCGGTGGCGGTCGTCGGCGGCAACCTGGCGGTCCACCGCTCCTACGAGCTCGATGGCGACACCCTCACGACGAGGGTCCGGCTCACCAGCATCGCCACCTCGACGGCCGACGTCTCGTTCAGCGAAGTCGTCCCCGAGTCCGTCGCCCGCAGCGTCACGGGGTTGCGCGACGTGCGGCCCGCCAATCCCAAGGTGTTGCAGGCGGACCCGGTGCTGCTCTTCAGCTTCTCGCAGGTGGCGCCGGGGGACACGAGGGAGATCTCCTACCGGGCCACGGTGACCGGCAGCGACCCGCCGGGGACGCGCCTCGCCCGGATCCAGAGCGACCAGCAGACGGCCGAGGCCACCTTCGACCGCCAGAACGCCATCGTCGTCTCCCAGCTTCAGACGCTCACCATCACCCCCGCCGTCATGGTGATCCCGGCGGGGCAGTCGGTGACGGTCACGCTCGCGGGCACGCTCGACGGCGGTGGCAGCGCGCCGGCCCAGGCCCTCACCGCCGTCTGGACGTCGTCCCGTCCCGATGTGGTGACGGTCAACGGCCCGGCGCTCACGGCGGGCGTGGCCGGCACGGCGATCGTGACGGCGGCCATCGGGCAGCTCCATGCCCAGGCCGATGTGACGGTGGCCCCGCCCCCGGTGGCGGCCCCCACCTCGCCCGCCCCGGCGCCACCGCCCGGCAGCCGGCCAACGGCAAGGCCCCCGGCGCCCGCTCCGGCTCCTCCGGCAACCGTGCAGCCGTCGCCCTCGCCGGCACCGACCAGCGCTGCTCCTCCCACGCTGCCCGCACCGGTGCCGACCGCCCCGCCAACACCGCCGCCCACGGCGACGACGGACAAGTACCCCTGCGGGGCTCAGTTCACCGAGACCAACTCCGGCACGGGCCACCGTGCCCAGCGCTGCCCCCTGGCCAGCGCCAACGTCGCCGTCTTCGACTCACCCGACGCCGGCAACGCCGCCAGGCAGGTGGGCGTCCTGCACCTCGGCGGGGACACCAACTGGTTCGTCGGGCAGAGCTACCGTTCGACCTTTGTCTCGGGATCTCTCAGGAACGGCTGGTGGGCCTTCACCCTCAGCGACAAGGACTCCTCCGGCAACAGCCACTGGGGCTGGGTCCCCGAGACGTTCTTCAAGGGCGGCGGTAACAACGAGCCGGACGCGGGCCTGTTCATCTGCGGCACCCACGCCAACAGCTGCACTCCGTAGGTCCGGGCTCCGGTCAACTTGAAACAGAGACTGCCCCCGACCTAGAGTTCCTCCCAAGACGGACAAAAGGGGGACTTTTTGAAACGGGCGATCCTGCTTGGCGCGCTGTGTATCACCGTCATCTTCACCGGCACGGCCTGCAGCAAGTCCACGCAGACCTCGAGCTCCTCTCCCTCCCGCAGCGCCTCGGCCTCCGCGAGCGCGACGGCGTCGCCGACCCTGCAACTCTCGAGTGCGCCGACCGCCACCGTGGTGTCGGGCGACACCGCGACCATCGCCCTCGTGACCAGCGGGATCAAGATCGTGGCACCGGACGGTGACACCTCAGGCACAACGGGCCACTTCCACGTCTTCATCGACAAGGATCCCGTGCCCGCCGGCGCGGTGATCCCTCATGCTCCCGGGATCGTGCACACCGAGGCGAACCCCATCCAACTGACGGGCCTCAGCGACGGGGATCACAAGCTCGTCATCGTCCTGGGCGACGGCGTCCACCGTCGCATGGGCGACGCCCAGGTGACGCAGACCGTCAAGATCGCCGGGCCCACCGTCCATCTCACCGCGCCGGCGACCGCGGTCGCCGGCCAGACGCTCACGGTGACGGCGACGGTCGAGGGCGTGAAGCTCGTCAAGGCGGCAGACGACATGTCGCACAAGGACGGTTCGACCGGCCACCTGCACATCTTCGTCAACAAGGATCCCGTCGCCCCCGGCGGGCCGCCGATCCCCAGCGCGGACCCGGCGATCATTCACACCGCGGCGACAACGACCGCGATCCCCGCGACGCTGCTGAAGACGGGCAACAACACCATCTGGGTAGAGCTCGGCTACGCCGATCACACCCCCTTCAGCCCCGAGATCGTCGACAAGGTGGTGGTCGCGGTGACTCCGGCGCCGGCGGCAACGACGACCGCGACCGCCTCGGCGGCTCCGTGACGCTCAGGTAGCCCGCCTCCGAAAACAGGCCGGTGACCTTTCCGTCGTACTCTTCCTTCTTGTGCTGCGGCGGCAGCTTCGTAGGATGGTGGCGAATGAGCGTTGCGGGGCCGGTCACGTCGCTGTGGAACCGCCACGAGGCGGCGCTCCTGGCCGTTCTGAGCCTCGTCGTGGTCGGCGGCAGCGTCGTCGGGGGTGCTGCATTCTTCAAGACCGGGGAGGCCACCGATCACGGGAGCGCCCGCTGCTACACGGTGCTGAGCGTCGGGAGTGCCACGAGCTTCACGGGCACGACCATCGCCGCCACGGGCCGGATCGGCTCCGCGGAACAGGTGCAGAGCGCCATGGCCGGCTGCATGGCGTTGTGGCGGCAGGGGTTTCTCGCACCCGGGTCGACGGTCCGGCGCCCTTCATCGGGGGAGCCGAGCGCGGGGACCGTGCATGTCCCCACCCTGGTGGCGTGCACCCTTCCGGACGGCACCGCCGCAATCTTCCCGACCGAGGGTCCGTTCACCTGCGGGAGGCTTGGGCTGGCGTCGCCGCGCAGCCAGCCCCAGACTCCCTGATGCCGGACTAGTGGTCCACTAGCCACAGGGGGAGTCGGGGCACCACTTCTCGGACGAGACGTTGCCATCGAAGTGCCCCAGGTCCGGCGCCGAGGCATTGGCGTCGATCGGCAGGGTGCCTCCGCCGAAGTTCACGTCCCAGTACAGGGTGGTGGCGCAGTCCGAGTACTGGGCCACCGACCGGATGGCGTCGTTCCAGCCGCGGGGCATCGAGGAGCTGGCATAGTCGCCGCAGGACGATGGTGCCTGCCAGGTCAGGCTCGCTCCGCTGTAGTTGGACCTGGTCCACTCGATCGAGACGACGCGGGAATCCGAGGCACCGGCTCCCTCGTTCAGGGGAATGGCACCCAGGGCCGCACCCGTGGTACCGGCCGGGATCTGGATGCGCCCGTCGGTGGCGGCGGCGACCGCGGCGTTCAGGGTACCGAAGCAGCGCATTGTGAGGGCCCCGAGCTGCGCCACGCAGTGCCGGCCGTTCCCGCTGGAGCGCCCGGCAGGAGGGATGGCACCCACCGGCCGTCCGGCGGCTTGGCCGGCACCGACGATCAGGGCGAGCGAGGCCGCGACGTGCAGGCCGCGGCCGACGGCCCTGATCGTCGGGCTTGCTCCCGGGTAGCGGCGAACCCTTCGGGCTTGTGAGCATGCGGCGGCATTCCCCATGGTGGCCTCCCCACTGGCGCGTTCCGGCTGAAGCAACGTCCCCCTGTTCATTTTCAGCAACTTGGGGGGGCCAAGGGAATCACCCAAATAGGGGAAGTCAATCGTCTAGAGACAAGGACGGTGCCGCTTGCCCGGTTCTCCACGTCCGTCCGCCCTGGGATATCCTCGGCGGACAGGCGGTCTCTGCGGGGAGCCGGCGTCATCGAGCCGGTGTCATCGAGCCGGTGTCATCGAAAAGGGGTCGAGGGTCATGGCGAACTATGGCGGAGATCCAGGGAGTCCCTCCAACTTGCCGCCGCCACCGCAACGGCCGAGCGCTCCGGCCTCGGTGCTGACGGCGGTGAAGCTCATGTACGCGGGGGCGGCGCTGAGCATTGTCTCGCTGCTCGTCGGCCTCACCCAGAAGGCCGCGATCCGCAAGGCGATCGCCGCGGCCAACCCGAAATTCACGCAGAGTCAGCTCAACTTCGGCGTCAACGCCGCACTCGTCTTCGGCGCCTTCGTCGGTCTTGTCGGTGCGGGCCTGTGGCTCTGGATGGCCTATGCCAACAACAAGGGATATGCCTGGGCGCGGGTCCTCAGCAGCGTCTTCTTCGGTCTGAACACGCTGGGGCTGCTCTACGCCCTCTTCTCGGCAGGCAGCACGGCGATCCAGAAGGTCGGCGCCGTCGTGACCTGGCTGGTTGGACTCGCGGCGATCGTGTTCCTGTGGAGATCGGACTCGAGCGCGTACTTCAACGCCCCCTGAGCCCGGTGCGCCGTCGCGCGGAATCAGCGGCGTGCTGGCGTCGTTGTCTACGCCAGACACCGACGATCGGAGAAGACGTGGCAACGCAGGAGCTGACCGGGGAGACCTTCTGGGAGACCGTCAAGGGGCACGAGATCGTGCTCGTCGACTTCTGGGCGGGCTGGTGTGGCCCGTGCAAGAGGTTCGCTCCGGTGTTCGAGCAGGTATCGGAGGCGCACCCCGACATCGTGTTCGCCAAGGTGGACACGGACGCGGAGCAGGAGATCTCGGCCGCGGCCGGCATCAGGTCGATCCCGACGCTCTTTGCGTTCCTGGATGGCATCCTGCTCTACTCGCAGGCGGGGGCGCTGCCCGAACCGGCGCTGGCGGAGCTCATTCGGAGGGTGCGGGAGCTGGACATGGATGACGTCCGCCGCCATATCGAGGCGAACAACCCCAGCGCCTGAGGAACGCCTCAGCGGGCAGCCATGCCGACGATCGGCTGGTTGAGCTTGATGGACCCCGTGGAGCCGAAGAACCCGGCGTCGCCGTAGTTGAAGATCCCGCCGTCGGTGGCAGCGAGCCAGTAGCCTCGGGCGTCGGGGGTCGCAGCCAGCGCGACCACGGGTTTGTTGAGCTTGATCGACCCCGCGGAGCCGAAAAAGGCGGCGTCGCCGTAGTTGAAGATCCCGCCGTCCGTGGCCGCCAGCCAGTAGCCCTTGCCGTCGGGCACGGCGGCCATCCCCACGATCGGCTGGTTGAGCTTGATGGAGCCCGTGGAGCCGAAAAACCCGGCGGTCCCGAAGCTGAAGATCCCACCATCGGAGGCGACGAGCCAGTAGCCCTTGCCATCCGGTGCGGCGGCCATCCCCACGATCGGCTGGTTGAGCTTGATCGAGCCCGTGGAGCCGAAGAACCCGGCGGTCCCGAAGCTGAAGATCCCACCATCGGAGGCGACGAGCCAGTAGCCCTTGCCATCCGGTGCGGCGGCCATCCCCACGATGGGCTTGTTGAGATGGAGGGAGCCGGTCGAGCCGAAAAAGCCCGCATCACCGAAGCTGAAGATGCCCCCGTCGGTGGCCACGAGGAAGTAGCCCTGACCGCTGGGTGTGCCCGCCATCCCCACGATGGGCTTGTTGAGATGGAGGGAGCCGGTCGAGCCGAAAAAGCCGGCAGCCCCGTAGTTGAAGATGCCGCCGTCCGAAGCCGTCAGCCAGTAGCCCGCGCTCCCTGCACTGCCGACGGGCGCGGCCACGAGGAACCCGGGATCGGCCGTGAAGCCGAACGTCGCCCTGCCGGCAGCGAGCCCGCCGGTGACGGGCTGGATCCCGGTTGCCGTCGTCTGGTAGAGCAGGGCCTGGGGGCCGATGCGGGGGTCGGTCACCGTCAGGGAGAGGGCTGAGGAGGTCTTGGGGCTGCTCCCGTCGGGCGCCGCCCAGGAGACTGCGAACGAGTCCAGGTAGATCTGGTTGGCGGGAAGCAGGTTCGCCAGGACCGTGGCGTTCCCCGCATAGATGGTGACGATGGTGCCGTCGGGCAGGACGCCCGGCGGCACGACCAGGGAGGCGCTGGGTGGACTCTGCCCGGTACCCATCGTCAGACCGCTGGCGGAGTGGTAGACGCCGCTGGCGGCCACGACGGTGTAGGCATTCGCGGGGGCTCCCGGCGGGGGGCCGGCGGCCCCGGCACTGATCCCGACGGCAGCCGGGCTGCTCCCGACGGCGATCGACGGGCCGGGCGTGTTGGTGGCGACCGCGATCGGCGTGAGGGAGTTCGACACGAAGTTGGCCACGTAGACCGTCTTGGAGTCGGGGGTGACGGCGATGCCAATCGGGGCGGTGTCCACCGTGATGCCGGGCCCGGGAGTGTTCGTCGCCAGGGTGATCGGCGTCACGGTCGACGAAACCTCGTTGGCCACGTACGCGGTCGTGCCGTCGGGCGTGATGGCGATGCCCTGGGGAAACCTCCCGACCGGGATCGATGCCCCGACTGCCTTGGTCGCCAGGGTGATCGGGGACACGGAATCGTCGCCATCATTGGTCACGTAGGCGGTCTTGCCGTCGGGGGTGATGGCGATGGTGTTCGGTGAGGAGCCGGCGGCGAACGGGGCTCCCGCAACGTTGGTCGCCGTGTCGATCGGGGTGACGGTGCTGGCCGAGGGGCTGGTCACGTAGACGGTCTTGCCGTCGGGCGTGATGGCGATGCCGTGGGGCGAGGGACCGGCGGGAATCGGACTGCCGGGCGTGTTGGTCGCCAGCGAGATCGGAACGACGGTGTTCGACACCGGGTTGGCCACATATGCGGTCTTGCCGTCGGGGGTGATGACGATGCCCGGGAACGGTATCGGGCCCGCGCAGATACAGGTCACAGGGCCGACGCTGATCGGTGGCCCCGGCGTGTTCGTGCCGAGGGTGATGGGCGTCACCGTTCCGGACGCCCAGTTGTAGGTATAGGCAGTGCGGTTGTCGGGTGCGATCGCGATCGCGACCGGTCCGCCACCCACGGGGATCGGTGCACCGGCGGCGCTCGACGACGTGCTGACCGGGGTGAGGGTGTTCGGCACGCCGTCGCCGAGCAGGTTCGTCACGTAGACCGTCGGGGCGACACCTCCGGCGGCAGCCGCCGGCGCAGCGGGGACCACGGCGAGCATCACGGCACAGATCCCCAGCAGGCTCAGGACGCCGCCCAGACGTCGCGTGGCCCGTTGCGTGGCCCGTTGCTTGGCTCGTTGCGTGGCCAGGTTGGTCGCCGGGCAGCCATCGCCGTTCATTCGATCGAACACAAACAGATCCTCTCTGGACGCGGGCGGAATTAGGCGGTGACTACTCGCCGGAATGGCAGGGGGGGTGGACCTTGGGGAGGAGGTGCAGGGTCGTGGGCACCGTGGTCCTGTCCTCGTTGGTGGAGCGATCGTCGGTTTGCACGGTAGCGCGGACGACTGCCCCACGCAACCAGCGACCCGGGAGAGCCTTGGCGACGGGCTTCCCCGAACATGCCGCTTTCAAAACGTACTGGTTCCGTATCGGATACCCTCCTCCGCGGGAGGTTTCGCTCATGTCGGACCAGGTCGCCGAGGTGTCCCCACCACCCCCTCGCTCCCCTGGGCGTCCCAGGAGCCCCACGGCAGAGCGGGCAATCCTCGACGCCACGCTCGAGTTGCTGGCTTCCGAAGGCTTCGACCGGCTGACCGTCGAGGGCGTCGCGGCTCAGGCCGGCGTCGGCAAGGCGACGATCTACCGGCGCTGGCCTTCCAAGTTGGCGCTCGTCCTCGCCGCGGTCGGGGAGCTCTCCACGCATCCGCTGCCCGAGCTCACCACCGGCCGGACGCGCGACGATCTCGTGAGCCTGCTCCGCCACATCATCGAAGCGCTGTCCGGAACGATCGCCGGGCGCATCCTGCCGGGACTGGTCGCCGAGTCGGCACGCAGCCCAGACCTGCTCGGCGTCCTGCACGACTTCTGGATCACGAGACGGAAGATCATGATGAAGGTCCTTCGGCAGGGAGCCGCCCAGGGAGATCTGCCGGAGGGCGTCGACCTCGAGCTCATCGCGGACCTTCTCTACGGCCCCGTCCACTACCGGTTCCTCATCAGTGCCGCGCCGCTCGACCGGCCGTTGGCCGAACAGGTCGTGGACGCGGTGATGGCGCAATGGGGCCCGGTCCGGAAGCGTTCCGGCAAGCGGCGCCCGCGCGCCAGCGCGACGGGCAAGCGTGCCCGCCCGGCGAAGCCGCAGGGACAGGGGAAGAAGCCGGCGTCGCCCGCGGTCAGACGTTCCCGAGGCCGGTAGCCTTCTGCCCGCGGGCCCCGGCGCTCCGGTCTCCCCGGAGGAGGTTGCATTCCTGTTCCGGCTGGCACGGTCCGCCCTGGAGGCAGGGGAGGAAAGCCCGACCCAATTCATGATCCCGGTGGCCGGCCGGCGGTGGCGCGTCACCAGCCACGATCTCGTCGCCACCGGCGAGAACGACTTCGGCATCCCCCCGAGGGCGTTCTCGTACGGTGCCGTGGGCACGCTCGTTGCGTCCCTCGGGGCGCGGGAGTGCTATGCCGCCGAGGCGGTGCGTGCCGGCACGACCCCCGTCGCCGTGCCGGCGATCGGTCGAGCGGACGAGGGCGGGGTACGGCAGGCCCTGGTGGTGACCGTCTTTGCCCAGGGCCGGCTGGCGGTCCACGTGCAACCGTACGCCAGGGGTGGCGACGGTGAGCTGCGCTGGGGCGAGCCGACGGTACGGTCGACGACGGAACCGGGACCCCTCGGCGCGGCCCTGCCGCTGTGGCGGGCGGTCAACCGTGACCCTGCGCCCCTGCCTCCCCCCGGCGACCTCATCGCGGACATGACCGAGAGCGGCTTCGTCGTGTCCGTCGAGGAGGTCGCAGTCGAGGATGCCGTCGATTGAGACAGCGGAGGGCGGTGTGGTCCTGACGGCTCGGCGCGCGGCCTAAGTGGGCCAAAAGTCGCATTTCGTTGATTCCTGAAGGCTATCGGCGTACCCTGTCGGTGGGTGGTCGCAATGGTCGGCTGCCCCGCCCTGGCCTCAGGTCCTCAAGGGTCGGGCGAATTCGGTCCCTGCCCCCGACCGGCTGCAGATCTGCCAGGCAGGCTGGGGTCTTCTGCGTCGCCCCGGTGAAGCAAACCCGTGGTCGTTGGTCGGTTCGCGCCGCGTCGCAGGTTGGAGTTGCGCTGCAACTCACCTGAGCGGCGCCATGGTGAGGAGGCAAGCCGTGCTGCAGTGTCCAGCATGTGGATCGGGATGGATCGTCGTCGGGCTGCCGTACCGTGGAACGCTCAGTTGCGTCAGCTGCCACAACCAGTGGGCGCGCCCGGCAGTCACGCCCCAAGCCACCGAAGGGCAGTGGTACGACCGTCACGTCGGCCCGCAGGGGCAGCCGAAGCGCGCCGCCGACGGGAAGCGGCCCCTGTGAAGGACGTCGCAGCGAGGCCGGCATCCCCACACCTGCGGTCCGTGGACGGCGCCGGAGGTTTCGGCGGGCGTGCGGGCGAGGAGGCCTGCCCGGCCGTGTCGCCGCTCGAGCGGGCTCTCGAGCTGGCTCGGGCGAGGGCTTCTGATCTGTGGGCAGCCCGGCGCGGGTACACGGCGAGCTCGTTGCAGCCGGCCGTGGCTCATGCCCGAGACGTCGCCCGCCACCCTGGACGCCGGGGCATGTCCGGTTCCGTCACGGAGATCACGGCGCTGCGGCGAGCTCCCCAGTACCTCGTGTACGAGTCCGTCGAAGAAGCGGCCCTCGCGCTCCAGGACTTCCTCTTCGCAAACCAGAACCGGCTCGCAGGGGGCCGCGTGCTGAACGGGACCGCCGCCACCCGGCCCCTGCAGGTCTCGAG
>DASXNO010000112.1:0-4469 GCA_036495025.1 Actinomycetota bacterium
AGGAACAGCACGATGCCCGCCGCCAGGATGCCGAAGCCGCTGCCGCCGGGCGACGGCGGCGTCGCCGATTCCGCCACCTGGCCACCCACCGCCACCTGGAGGGTGCCGCCACCGCCCGAGGCACCGGACGTGGAAGCGGCCGTGGCGGTGTTGACGAGGGACTTGGCATCGGCGATGGGGAGGTTCTGCGCCTGCACGTCGTAGGTGATGACTGCGAAGCCGACGGTCCCGTCAGCGTTGATCTGCCGGGCGCCCTGGGGGCTGTAGGGCGATCTCACGTCGGTGACGTGGGGGAGCGCGGCGACCCTGGCCAGCATGGCGCTCACCCTCGCCTGGACGTCCGGGTCCGTGACCTTCGCCCCGCCGGAGGTGGCGAGGACGATCTGGTCCGTATCGCCGGCCTGCCTGGGCTGCGCCGCCTGGAGCAACTCGATCGCCCTGGTCGACTCGGTCTTGGGGAGGGTGAAGCTGTTGGAGTAGCCGGTGCCGACGGCGCGGGTCAGCAGGGTGATGCCGGCCAGCGCCACCAGCCAGATGCCCACGACCAGCCACCGGTGGCGGAACGAAAAACGGGCCAGCGTGCGCATGCCGCCCCGCTGGCCCGTGACCGCCTCCTCGGTCGGTCGGGCCGGTCTCGGCCCGGCGGGCGCGGGGGGCGGGGCGACGGTGGTCTGCGCCCTTCCGGAAAGGGGTGCGGTCTCCTTCACCTGGCCGTTCCCGGCGGGCCGTGGCGCGTCGGAGCTCTCCGGGGCCGGAGGCCGGGGTGGGCGGCCAGACCCTGGCCGCTGCCCGCCGGGCGGTCCGTCCGTTTTGAAGGGGTAGGGCGGAACGACGATCCTTCCCCGGGAGGCGGCCAGGACCACCGGTGCCGCGGAGGGGCCGAGGCTGTGGCGCAGCTCGGAGTCCAGCGAGAGGATCTGGTCCTCGTCGCCGTTGCTGGTCGCCACGTCGGCGAGTTCGACGAGCCGGCCCAGGGCCGCAGCCCTGGCCGCCTCCTCCGGTGACCACGTCTGGGCGACGGCGAGGCGGCCTGCCTCGGCGGCCAGCTCTGCGAGCTGGGACGCGATGATCGCCGGACCGGTGGCCTGCGCGAGCCGCATCAGACGTCGCCGGAGGGCGACCGCTTCCTCCCAGGCCGCAAGCCGGGCCTCCAGGTCCGCCAGGGTGGCCCCCTCGGGATCGAGGCCCATCGCCCGGGCGGCGTCGTCCAGTGCAGGGCGCACCGCGGCCAGCCCGGCCAGGTCGTCCTTGCCGGGCGTGCGGCCGGCGGTGATCGCAGCCTCCAGGGCCGGGACCGAGGCCTGGGCAGCCGAGAACGCCTGCAGTGCCTCGGCCAGCCTGGCCCGGGCGTCCGCCAGCGTGCGGGTCACCGCCTGCCTCCGGGCCTGGTGCCCCGGCTGCTGCCGGAGGCGTTCTGGGGTGCCTCGAATTCTTCACAGAGTGCGTTCATGGTCGCTCCGGAGGTCTGGGCGTGGGGCCGGTGAACACGCCACCATCAAGGTAACGGGAGCCGGCGAAAAAGGCAACTGTTCAGTATCGAAATTGTTTCCTCCCCGCGGATCCACAGCCTGCCGCAATATTTTCGGGATCCCCGTACGGGACAATGAGGCATGATCGATCGCTCGGCCGCGTCCCGGGGCATGCTCAGGGTTCCCGAGATCACGGCCTACTTCTGGATCGCCAAGGGTCTGTCCACGGCGATCGGCGAATCGACCTCGGACTATCTGGTCCACGCGATGTCCCCGGTCCTCGCCGTGGTTCTGGGATTCATCGGTTTCCTCGTCGCCCTGGCGCTGCAGTTCTCCATGCGCCGCTATGTTGCCTGGACCTACTGGTTCGCCGTCGTCATGGTCGGAGTCTTCGGGACGATGGCCGCCGACGTGCTCCACGTGGGGTTTGGCGTGCCCTACATCGCGTCTTCGCTCTTCTATGCGGTCGGGCTCGCCGTGGTCTTCGTGGTCTGGGCGAAGACCGAGAAGACACTCTCGATCCACAGCATCGATACCGCTCGGAGAGAGTTGTTCTACTGGGCAACGGTCGTGGCGACCTTCGCCCTCGGCACTGCGGTCGGGGACGTGACGGCGATCACCCTTCACCTGGGGTACCTCGTCTCCGGCTTGCTCTTCGCCGGCCTGATCGGTCTTCTGGGCCTTTCCTACTGGCGGTTCCGGTGGAACTCGATTGCCGCCTTCTGGAGTGCGTACGTCCTGACGCGACCCCTGGGCGCTTCGGTTGCCGACTGGCTGGGCAAGCCCTCGACCTCCGGCGGTCTTGGATTGGGACCCGCACAGGTGAGCCTGGGCCTGACGATCCTGATCGTCGCCCTGGTCGCCCACCTCGCGACCACCCGGAAGGACGTACAGACCGGCCGAGAGGTGGCGAGAGATCAGATCTGACATCGACGGGCTCGCCCGGTGGCTGAGGACGTGAGGAACTAGCTGGCGGAGCCGGAATGCCGCTCCGGGTTCGGGCCGACCGCTTCCTGCAGCACCGCCCGCAGCTGGGCCTGGCTCATGGAACCGAGGGCCGCGGCGAGCTCCGGGTCGTCGATCATGGTGGTCTGTGTGCCGAGCTTGATCTCGACGGAGCGGGGGACCGGCGGGGCATCGCTGGTGTCCCGGAGCGGGACTTGGGCGAGCTGCGCCTCCAGGGACTCTTCCGTCACCCCGAGGGCCTCGAGGGCCTTGGCGGCCTGGGAGGAGCGGTCGGCCAGCATGGCGACGAGCACCTGGCCGGTGGTGACAGGCCCCGGCCTGGCGGCCTGGCGCGCCCGGCGCTCCGCCTCGCCGAGGGCCGGGGACCACGACGCGTCCCCGCCGCGGGCCTCGCCCCCGAGGGCCACCACCTGAGCGCGCACCTGGGCGATGTCGACGCCCAGCAGATGTACCACCGAGTCGGCGTCCGATTCGCCCTCCCGCAGCAGCCCCAGCAGGATGTGCTCGGTGCCGATGTAGTTGTGGCCGAGCGACAGGGCTTCTCGTAGCGACAGCTCCAGCACCTTCTTCGCGGCCCCCTTGAAGGGGATGTGCCCCGGCGAGGCCGGTGCCGCTCCGGTTCCGGTGCGCTCCACGATCTGGTGCCGCACCGACTCCAGGGACACGCCGAGGGCCTGAAGAGCCTGGGGGCCGGTGCCGTCGCTCTCCACGAGGGCCAGCAGGAGGTGCTCCGGCCCGATGAAGCTGTGGTTGAGCCTGCGGGCCTCTTCCTGCGCCTGCACCACCAAACGGCGGGCCCGGTCAGAGAATCGTTCGAACATGTCCCTATGCTACTACCCCTGTCAAGACAGTGTTATGTGATAGGGTTGTGCACCGTGACACAGCGACAGCCACCCGCGCATGACCCGTCCGCGGACGATGAACCGGCCTCCCCGGCAGGGCCCGCAGACGATGCCGTCAACGCCTCGGTCGACTGGGACCGCCTGATCTCCCGGCTCGCGGAGCAGCCCCAGGAGGACGGTTGGGTGACGCTGCAGGAGGCGTCGAGCGCGGCCGGCGTCGCCCGCTCAACGCTGCGCTCCTGGTACCGGGCCGGCCACGTGCCCTCCCGGATGGTGGCGGGGACCCACGGTCCGCAGCGCCTGGTGCCGCTCGACGCGGTCCTGGACCGGGCGCTGCAGTCATCCCGTGCCCGCCGGCAGCTCGAGCACGCCAGGTCCCTCGAGGCCGAGGTCGAGGACCTCCGCCGGCGCGTCAGGGCCCTCGAACGTCACCTCGGCCTCGACGGAAGCTGATGCTTCCGTCAGGGGCGATGCGCTGTGACAAGGTGCGGAGAGCGGCGCCCGGCGCGGCATGCCCGCGCTTCAGCCACGACGTGACGTCTGCGGGACGAAGGGTGCCGCTCCGGATCGCTTTCAGGTAGCCGTTCGTCCCGGCGAGGGGCTCTCCCGGATGGTCCCGGTTCCAGAGCCTGACGACCTCCTCCAGGATGGCTTCCTCGGTTGCGGCCTCGAGTTTTGAGCCGTCTGCCCTGACGCCGGCGACCCGGCGGGGAGCTCCGTCCAGGAGGAGGACGCCATGACGGGAAAGGTAGGCGGTGTAGGCCGAGAGGGCAACGCCGCGCGTCAACGACGCCGGGTAGTCACGGCCCGAAAGCATCCGCCGCCGATAGTTGGGCTCCGTTTGGTCGAGCACCCCGACCTGTTCGCCGTGCAGGAGTCCCACGTGAACGCTGAGCGAGGTCCCGGGGGACGCGATCAGGGTCGCCGGGACTGCGCCATACGGTGAGACGTGCGACGAGTAGACGGCGTCGACCCCGTCAACGACACCGAGCACGGCGGGGACAACGAACCCGGCCGAAGAATTCGCGTACTTTCGGGCGAGCTGTGCGGGAGCGGCGTTCGATCCGTAGAACAGCACCGGATGCCGCTGCTCGAGCGGCGCGGCGCCCAGGCGGAGCAGGGAGTCGCCCAGTGCATCGAGCGGCTCCCCGGTGCTCCCCGTCTCGAGCGGCCGGACGGCGTCCCGGACGAG
>DASXNO010000113.1:0-3148 GCA_036495025.1 Actinomycetota bacterium
GTACGGCACCCCGTCGACGAGGTCAAGGCCACCGTTCGGGAGGGTAGGGTCACGCAGCACGGCGCCGAACAGCGCCTGCGCAAGCTGGGGCTCGAGGTGATCCATCGCCGCCACGGCCCCGGCGTGGCGGTACTGGGCATCGCCCGGCGCACCTTTCTTCCTCGCCGCCCCGTCGGCGAGCCAGGCGCCCAGCTCCGTGAGCATTGCCCGGACGGCGGGCGGCTGCGAGGCCGGGTTGAACGTCGCCAGCAGTTCCGGCAGCACCGCCGCACCGGTCAGATCGACCGTGGCGGCGCTCTCCATGGCGGTGACGAGGCCGGCCCGGGTGAGGCGACCGCCGTTCAGGGAGAGCTGCCGCGTGATGGCGTTGTCGAGCGACTGTGACCGGAACACCGGCCCGTAGCCGTACTGGTCGTCGGCCGCCGCGAAGCCAGGGGCGGGCTTGTTGTTCCACGACGTGAACCAGCCCTGGGGCGGGTCGATCTCGTGCGGGTGGGCGGCGGGCGAGAGGAACCCCTGCCACTCCGTTGCTCCCGTGCCCCAGGTGGGCAGGGTGGGATCGACGTTGGCCTGGCGGATGGGGTCTCGCCCGCTGACCGCGTACGCGATGTGGGCGGCGTCGAGGTAGAGCCAGTTGAAGGTGTAGCCGACGTTGGCGGCCCCGGCGATGAATGACGCGGCGTCGTGCGTGGCCGCGGGCTGGTTCCAGCCGAGGAAGCCGATGCCCGAGTCGACCTCGTGGTTGTAGGTGCTGCGCTGGGCCACGACGGCCACGGGCTTGCCGCCCATTGCCGTCGACCAGCCCTGCACGACCCCGTGGCCGGTGAGGTACGTGTCGTGCGTGATCACCCTCGGCAGGATCCCACCGGCGCCGATCGAGGCCACGGTGGGCAGCGCCGTCAGCGTGAAGCTCTGGTGTTCCATCGGAACGCAGGCGCCGTTGAAAAGGTAGAAGGGCTCGCGGGCCGACACCGGGCCCCCATGCGGGTCGCAGAGGACCTCGAGTCGGACGTCGGTGTTGTCGGTACCGGCCGAGGTTGCCGACCAGGCGTAGTTCTGGCCCCGGCCCATCTCGACGACGAAGCCGGTACCGGGGAAGGCGGCGCCGGCGGCCGAGATACCGGGCGCCTGGAGGTCCTCCTGCATGAGGATCTGCGGGGCGAAGTACGACACCTGAGGGCCGAAGACGGCCAGGGGGTGCCCGTCGACGGAATGGGCGGCGTCGACGACGAGCGCGTTGCTGTGGCCGATGTTGCCCAGGGCGGCCGGGAGGGCGCCGACGGCGTTCAGCAAGGGGGACACCACCGCGCTGAGTGGGTTCGGTGCCCCCGCGCAATCGGGCTCGTCGGCGCCGGGCGCCCCCATGGCGGCGAGCGTCGCCTGGGCGTCGTCGGGCAGGGCGGTGGTCGAGGGGTCGATGGTTGTCGCTCCCGATGTAGGGGTCTCGTACGGGAAGGACCGGTCCCGGATCGTCGTCGGTGCCTGGGGGTCGTTCTGCTCGCGGAGGTCGGCGAGGATCGCCCGGGCGCTGGCCGCATCGGGGGTCACCTTGAGGAGGTGCTGGTAGAGGGCGGCGTTCCGGAGCTCGGCGCCGCCCCCCTTGCCGAGGAGGCCTCCGACGAGCGAGGCGGAGGAGATGACGTCAGCGGTGGTGAAGGGCTGGGGGAGGGGTGTCGAGGTGGCGGCGTAGTCGGCGGGGAGCTTCGAGAGGTCGAGCCGCGACTCGGCGATGTACTGGTTGATGCCCGCCACGTAGCTCGTGGCCATGGCGACGAGTTGTGCCCCCTGCGCACCGTAGGTGACGGGGAGGCTGTCGACCTGGGCCTGGCGCTGCGCGTCGGTGTAGGGGGCGGTGAGGAGCTGGTCGTGGTCCATCTGCTCGTTGGCGCAGGTCGGGCCGAGGAACGCCGTCAGGGTGCCGGAGCCGTAGTGACGGAGCACGTCCATGAGAAACAGGCGGTCCTCGGCTGCGGCGTAGCCAGCGCCGAAGCCGAGGGCGACCGGGTCGGATGCCTTGATGTGGGGCACGTCCCGGGAGTCGCGGGTGATCGTGACGGAGCCGGCCGGAGGGAGGAGGGTCTCGACGCGGCTGACGTCCGGGGGCGTGCCGAGCGTCTCGGCGCCAAAGTAGCTCGTGAGGGCCGGGTCGGTCAGTGGGGGTGCATACAGGAGCCCGGCATACGGCGCCGTCTGGTCGTTGCTGTTGGGTGGGCGCTGGCCCAGCTGGGCGAGCACCGCCTGGAGGGGACTGACGAGGCCGTTCTCACCGGGCGGCAGGATGCTGAGGACCGGCGGCAGGGGCGCTGCGGCGGTGGCCTCCAGCGCCGGGAGCAGGGATCCGACGAGGAGCACGACGCCGGCCACGGCGGCCCGCCGCCCCGCCGCCCGCCTGCGCGTCGCCATGTCCCCCCGTTCCCCGTAGCGGTGCCCGACGAGGCTACCACCCGGTGGGGGTACCGCCAGGGGAGACCTGCCTCGGTGGTGGGATCTCCCGAGGTCGGGAAGAGTGTGAGCCGTGAACGTCCTGCGGGCAGCTCGGCTCGTTGCGGGCGCCTGCGGGCCTCCCCGGGGTCCGCGGCTCCTGCACGTCACCGACCTTCACAACCGGCCGGCCGCGTTCCGGCTCGTCTCGGCCCTCTGCCGGACGATGCCGGTGCGCCTGGTCGTCACGACCGGCGATCTGTCCGGGATCGGGGGGCCGGTGGAGTGGGCCCTGCTGGGCGTGCTGGCCCGCTGGGACGCCCCCGTCGTCTTCGCCCCCGGCAACCACGACTCCGAGCTCACGCAGCGCCGCATGCGCCGGCTCGGGGCCGAGGTGCTCTCGGCACCGAGGCTCGTCACGGTTGCGGGGGTCCGGGTCTGGGGCTATTCGGACCCCAACCGCACCGTGCTGTTCGGCGCCGGCTACAACCCGGAGCTTGCGAGGGAGGTGGCGGCGAAGGTCCGGCCGCCCGCGGGGGATCCGTACCTGATCGCCGTCCACAGCGACCGGATGCTGGCGGCGATCCCGCCGGGTGTCCGGCTGATGCTGTGCGGCCACCTTCACGGACCCGAGGTGCGAGTCGCCGGGGATGCGGTGATCGTCCGCCCCGGCGCGGCGGGCGGGGCCAATCCGTGGTCGGGCCCGGTCCGGGCGGCCGTCGTCGAT
>DASXNO010000114.1:0-2126 GCA_036495025.1 Actinomycetota bacterium
GGGGTGAGGGCGAAGCTCAGCTTGCAGCACACGGCGTGGCAGATGTGCATGCGCTCGGCGCAGTTCACCTCCACCCTCGGCCTGGCCTCGTCCCGTTCGTTCGCCAGGGCGATCGAGGGCCACTGCACGTTCATCTGTGCCTCCGTCAGCCCCTCCGGATCGTCGCTGGCGGCGGCCGACTCCGAAGGCGACGACGCCGAAGGCTCCGACGGCTCCGACGGCTCGGATGGCTCCTCCGCCTCCTCCTTCTCCGCCCCCAAATAGCGGAGCAGCTCGCCCATCCGGCCTTCCAATGTCGACAGTCGCTCGATCACCTGGGCGAGCGCCGCCTGGGTGAACTGGCTCCCGCGCTCCATCTGCCGCTCGAGCTCCGCCACCGGCTCGTCCGGCGGCGCTGCCCAGTCCACCGGGGGCAGCGGCTTTCCCTGAACGTAAGCGTCGCTCATGACAACCTCCCGAGTGCCCCTGGGCGTCCCCCCTCCCCGGCAGCCCCGGCGGCACCGGGCGGACGCGAGGAAGTGGCGATCACCTCGTAGTACGGCCCGAACTCGGCCTGGACGCAGAGCCGGCCCATCTTGCGGTACTCCCGCTCGGTCGCCCGGATCAGGTCCCGCATGCCGACCACCCGCCGCTCGCTCGCCGCCAGGTAGGCAGCCGCGACGGCGATGTTGCGGATGTTGCCGCCGGACAGCTTGAATGCCCGGGCCAGGAAGTCGAGGGAGATGTCCTCGCCCTGGGGGAGCGTTGGGCCGAGGTTCTGCCCCCACAGCCGCCGCCGGTCCTCCTCCTCGGGCATGGGGAAGTCCACGACGGCGTCAAGGCGCCGGGTGAAGGCCTCGTCCACGTTCGAGCGCAGGTTGGTCGTGAGGACCGCCAGCCCGTCGAAGAGCTCCATCCGCTGGAGCAGATAGGCCACCTCGACGTTGGCGTACCGGTCGTGGGAGTCCTTGACCTCCGAGCGCTTGCCGAAGATGGCGTCCGCCTCGTCGAAGAGCAGAACGCCGTTGACGCGGTCGGCCTCCGAGAAGATCCGGTCGAGGTTCTTCTCCGTCTCGCCGATGTACTTGTCCACCACGCTGGAGAGGTCGATGACGTAGAGGTCCAGGCCGAGCTCTCCGGCGACGACCTCCGCCGACATCGTCTTGCCGGTCCCCGAGTCGCCGGCGAACAGGGCGGTGATGCCCCGCCCCTTCGACGACTTCGCGCCCATCCCCCAGACGTCGAGCACCTGCTCGCGGTGGCGGGCCCGGGCGGTCAGCTCGCCGAGCTGCGCCAGGACGGGCTCGGGCAGGACGAGGTCCTCCCAGCCGACCTGGGGCTCGATCCGCCGGGCAAGGCGCTCCAGGCCGGCGGCGTTCTGGGCTCGCGCCCCTGCGTGAAGATGCGTCATGTCCACCCCGCGGCCCTCGGCGGCGGCCTGGAGACGGGCGGCCTCGGCGGCCCGCCGGACCTGGTCCGGGGTCAGGCGGAACTGGGCGGTGACCCTCGCCGGGTCGAGACCGTCCGGCGACGTGCCGTCCAGGGCGGTCAGCCAGATCTCCGTCCGCTCGTCCACGGTCGGCACGGACGCCTCCAGCAGCAGCGGCACCTCCCGCGACCAGATGGGATCCCAGCCGCGGACCCCGAAGATCACCACTGGGCAGGGGAGCTCGGCGAACGCCCGGAGGGCGACCGCTCCCCGCTCCTGGATGGCGTCGATCGGCCCGGCGATCAGGCCCCCGCCCGCCAGGCGCGCCTCCCGGGCGGCCGCCGCGGCGATCTCACGGGGGTCCTCGCCGGTCTCCAGCCGCTGCAGGTCGATGGCGAGACTCGGGATGCCGGCTCGGGCGAACGCGCTGTCCGCGAGGCTCAGTCCTGCCGTCCCGGTCCGCTCCCGGACGTAACAGAGGCGAAGGCCCGCACGCAGGGAGCGCTCCAGAAGGTCGGCGCCGCCGACCTCCGCCCGGACTGGCACGTGGACGAGCGGCTCGACCGTCGGGTCGAGGACGTCGTCGCCGAGGAGGTGCGAGGCGACGCGGTCGGGGATCCGTAACGGGCGGCTGAGGTAGGGCCCGTCCGGCTCCTCCACGAGGAGCAGACCGCCCGACACCAGGGCCCCGGAGGAGCCGAGATGGCGGCGGTTCGCA